>NZ_JBPXLK010000006.1:0-295795 GCF_051843015.1 Nocardia sp. JW2 | reverse complement strand
CCGCGGTGCGGACCGGGCGCGACAGGCTCATCCGCGCGGTTCGATCCGATCCCACGCGCGGTGCTCACCCAGGTCGGTGACCACCTGTGTCACCGTCTGCGGCGCCTCGGCCACCGCGACACCGGGCGCGTCGGCATCGACACCGTTGCGCTGCAGCAGGCTCGCCGCCGCACCGACCGCCGCGATCGCCTTCCCGTGCCGCCACATCTCGTTGACCAGCACATCCACCCGCGGATCGATCGGCGCGCCCAACGCGATCAACCCGTCGAACTCGATCGAGCGCATCGTGGCGAACGTGCGGTCGACCTTGCGGCCCTCCACTTCACCACCGTGTGCGGCGACCAGCAACGGCCGCACCTTGGCCTGTTCCAGATCGGCGCACACCTGTTGCACCGCCCCACCGGAACTGGTCTCGTCCACCAGTACCGCCACGGTTCGTCCGTCGACGGGGAACGCACCGCGCTTCTGCGACAGCGCCGGGCTCGGCGCCAGGTCGACGGTGTTCGCCGTCGGCGCGGGCACATCGACACCGAGCTGATTGGCCACATACCCGGCCAGCTGTTCGTCGACATTGACCAGCATCTGCACCGCACGCTCGCGAACCGTCACCGACGTGCACTTGCCCAGTTCGAACGAGAAGGCATCGGCCAGGCGGTGCTGTTCACCGTGGGTGAGGCTGCGATAGAACATGCGCGGCTGCGAGAAGTGATCGGCGAACGACACCTGCGCCTTGTCGGTGTCGGCCGAGGTGCGCAGCTTCGCCTGCGGCGGCGGAATCGGGGTCGGCGATTCGACATAGGCCTCACCGGCGAAACTCGCCGCGTACGGGCACCCGCCGTCGAGCGAATTCGGTTTGTAAGGCGCAATGCCCGTGTGCACCGCGGTCTGGTGCATGCCGTCGCGGAACATGTCGTTGACAGCGGTGTGGGGCGTATTGATCGGCAGCTGCGCGAAATTCGGCCCGCCGAGTCGGCTGAGCTGCGTGTCGAGGTAGGAGAACAACCGGCCCTGCAACAGCGGGTCGTCGGTCACCTCGATACCGGGAACCAGATGACTCGGGCAGAACGCCACCTGCTCGGTCTCGGCGAAGAAATTCACCGGATTCGCCGTCAGCCGCAGGGTGCCGATCACCTGCACCGGAACCAATTCCTCCGGCACGATCTTGGTCGGATCCAGCAGGTCGATGTCTTCGAACACCTGCTCGGGGGTATCGGGAAAGACCTGAACACCCAGATCCCACTCCGGGAAATAACCCGCCTCGATCGCATCCGCCAGATCACGGCGATGGAAATCGGGATCGAATCCCGCGGTGAGCTGCGTTTCCTCCCACAGCATCGAATGCACACCCAGGCGCGGCTTCCAATGGAACTTCACCAGGCTCGTGGCACCGTCGGCGGCGACCAACCGGAAGGTGTGGACACCGAATCCCTCCATCATCCGCAACGACCGCGGCAACCCACGGTCGGACATATTCCAGAAGGTGTGCGCGGTGGCCTCGGTATGCAGGGAGACGAAATCCCAGAACGTGTCGTGCGCGGACTGCGCCTGCGGGATCTCCCGGTCCGGATGCGGTTTGGCCGCGTGCACCACATCGGGAAACTTGATCGCCTCCTGGATGAAGAACACCGGAATGTTGTTGCCGACGAGGTCGTACACGCCTTCCTCGGTGTAGAACTTCGTCGCGAAACCGCGCGTATCGCGCACGGTGTCGGCCGAACCACGCGATCCGAGCACCGTGGAGAATCGTACGAACACCGGTGTGCGGGCGTCGGCGGCGAGGAATTTGGCGCGGGTCAACGAGGCGGCGGCACCGTTGGATACGAATACACCGTGCGCACCGACACCACGCGCGTGCACCGCCCGCTCCGGAATGCGTTCGTGGTCGAAATGGGTGATCTTCTCGCGCAGGTGGAAGTCCTGCAGCAGCACCGGCCCACGGGGTCCGGCCTTGAGCTGGTGATCGGTATCGGCTTGGCGCAGGCCCTGCGGAGTGGTGAGCGCGTCACCCTGCTGGGCCCGGATATTCGCCTCACCCGGAACGGGTGCGCCGGTGGGACTGCGCAGCTCCGGGCCCTGTTGATCCGGATTCGGACCGGGCGGCTCGCACTGCCCGCCGTCTTCGTCCGGCGGCACCGGCGGGCGCGTGAACTCCGGGGGAATGTGCTGCTGCTCTGTCATCTATGCGCAACCCTTCTGTCCTGGATCGACGTGCTCGCATCGGGAGAACACCTCCTGGCGGATACCGCCTCGAGGAGTCGGCAAACCACACGATTGGGCTGTCGGATCAGGGGTACGCGCAGACCAGCGGATCCCATCGAAAGGACGGCCCGGCCATGAACGATGCCGCTCTCCCTCATCATCACAAATTTCCCGACACCGAACGCACTACCCGCTCGCATGTCGGCGAATCCATCGAAGACGCTTGGAACTGGCCCGGGCTGATCTTGATCGGCGTCGGCGTCGTGTTGCTGGCACTCACCCTCACCGCGGCCGGATACGGATTCGAAGGTTGGGCGGTGATCGCCGGAATTCTGTGCGTGGTGTGTCTGCTCGGCGGCGTGGGTATCGTGCTCGCCGAACACCGCCGGATCAAAGCCCGCGAAGGGCTGCGATTACGCGACCCGTGCGGGCACTGACCTGTTTGCCTTCGCTGATGGGAGGTAGTCCGATCGGAGACCCCGTTCCCGGCGAGGAGGACTTCGATCATGGGATTTCCCGAACAGCAGCAGCAGGTTCCCGGCATCCAATCGAAAATGGACCCCGTGCCCGATTGCGGGGAGAACAGTTACCAGGGATCGGGCAAATTGACGGGCAAAGCCGCTGTCGTTACCGGTGCCGACAGCGGAATCGGACGTGCGGTCGCCATCGCCTACGCCCGTGAAGGCGCCGATGTCCTCATTTCCTATCTCGACGAACACGACGACGCGAAAGAAGTAGCCGACCTGGTCACCCAGGCCGGCCGCCGTGCCGTGCTGATGGCCGGTGACCTCTCCGACGCCGCGCACTGCCGTGCGGTGATCGACAAGGCCGTCGAGGAATTCGGTCGAGTCGACGTGCTGGTGAGCAATGCCGCCTTCCAGATGTCGCACGACGACATCACCGAGATCAGCGACGAGGAATTCGCCTACACCTTCGCCCTCAATGTCGGCGCCTACTTCCACCTGGTGAAGGCTGCGCTGCCCCATATGCGTCCCGGTTCCTCGATCATCGGCAGCTCCTCGGTGAACTCCGACATGCCCTCCCCGACGCTGGCACCGTATGCCGCCACCAAGGCCGCCATCGCCAATTTCTCGGCCAGCCTGGCGCAGATGCTGGGGGAGAAGGGAATCCGGGTCAACAGCGTGGCCCCCGGCCCGATCTGGACACCGCTGATCCCGTCGACCTTCCCGACGGAGAAGGTGAGCAAGTTCGGCGACGACACCCCGCTCGGGCGGGCGGGCCAGCCCGCCGAACTGGCCCCCGCCTATGTGCTGCTCGCCGCCGACGACGGCAGCTACATCTCCGGTGCCCGCATCGCCGTCACCGGTGGCCGCCCGATCCTCTGACCCCGACCCGGTCTACCGGTGGCTCACTGGTAGGCCGGGTACTGGTTCGCCCGCAACAACCGGGCAAGATGCGCCGCATTACGCGCCATCGCGGCCGTGGTCTTGCGCACCGCCTCCGGGGTGTCGGGCAGATCCTTGAAGTCGGTGCCGCCCATCGCTTCCCCGTTCCAGTAGGTGCAGCCCTGGGCCGGAATGGTGAATCCGATGTCGTCGAGGGCCTGGAAGGTGTCGGCCACGATCTTGTGCGCACCGTCCTCGTTGCCGACAACGGCCGCGATCCCGACCTTGCCAAGCATGACGGGCCTGCCCGCGTCGTCGGTATCGGACAGTTCGGCATCCAGACGTTCCAGCGTGCGCTGCGCCACCGAGGACAGATGACCCAACCAGGTGGGCGTCGCGAGCAGGACGATATCGGCGTCGATGATGCGGCGCCGGATCTGCGGCCACTCGTCGCCCTCGCCCTCGTCGGCACTCACCCCCGGCCGCACCTCGAAATCGGCGATACGCACCGTCGACCCGGCCACATCGTTGGCGGCCAGCTCGGCCAGCACCTGGTCGGCCATGAGCTGACTGCTGGATTCGGCGGGCGACGGCTTCAATGTGCAGACCAGCGCCACTGCGCGCAACTGTTCGGCGGCCACGACAACACTTCCTCTCGCTCGACGTTCAGGACTGGCGGACAACCCGGATGTTGTGCAACTGCGGGTCGCTGGCATCGGGCACGTTCATCCCCGCTTCGACACCGGAACGCAGGTACTCCACGACCGTGTCACCGATCCGTTCACCCGGCACGATCGCGGGAATGCCCGGCGGGTAGGGCGTGAGCTGTTCGGCCGCGATCCGGCCCGGCGCCTTGTCGATGGGCACCATCTCGGTGGGGGCGAAGAAGGCGTCCCGCGGCAGCATCACCGAGTCGAGCTGCAGATCCTGCGGGGACGGCAGCGTGATGTGGTGCGGTGCGGGGTCGAGACCGGCCCGGCGCCACAGCGCGAGCGCGTCGATGAGGGCCTCCGCGGAGGTGTCGTCGTCGGCCGTCGACATCGTCGCCAGAATCCGGCGGTGATCGCTGAGGCCCACATCGAGGTGGTGATGCTCGCGCAACCAGTCCGCCGCGTCGTAGCCGGTGGCGCCGGTCTCGGAGACATCGACGAGCACCTGCAGCAGATCGAGATCGTGCGAGGCTTCCACGCCGAGCAGCTCGTCGTGCATCACGGTCAGGCCGCTGATCCGGTCGATCTCGGCGCGGGTGCGTTTGGCCAGGTCGAGGGCCTGCCCGAGCAGGTCGTGCCCGAATTCGACCATCTGCCTTCGCCATCCGTCGAGCGCGGCGTAGATCAAGACGTTCGGGCTGGTGGTCATCAGCAGATCCGCGCAACGGCGCAACCGGCCCGGATCCACGAGATCGCCCTGCAGGTGGAACACCGAGCCCTGTTCGAAACCCATGCCCATCTTGTGCACGCTCACCACGCACACATCGGCGCCCACATCCATTGCCCACGTGGGCAATTCGGGATGGAACGGCAGGTGCGCGCCCCACGCCTCGTCGACGATGACCGGTTTGCCGCGCGCATGGCACACCTCGGTGATGCCACGCAGATCCGCACAGGTGCCATACGGGCTCGGGCACACGATCACCGCGCCCGCCGCGTCCGGATGCTCCTGCCACGCCTGTTCCACCTGCTCCGGTGACGGCGGATGGGAGAAGTGGCGTTCGGCGTCCCAGCGCGGGCTGATCCAATGCGGCTGGACGCCGGAGAAGATCAGGCCGGCGACGATCGACTTGTGGCTGTCGCGCGCCACCAGCAGGCCGCCGTCGTTTCCGCCTGCCACCGCCATCATCGCGGCCTTGACCGACAGCGAGCTGCCGCAGGTGGAGAAGAACGCCGTCTCGGCGCCGACGGCATCGGCCATCAGATCCTCGGCCTCGGTGAGGTAGCCGTTGCGTGCGAGCCGGTCGTCGAGTCCGCCGTTGGCCAGCAGATCGGCGGCGAAGGCATCGGCACCGAGCGCCGCGAGAACCCGGTCGTCCACGCCGCGACCCTGCCGGTGCCCGGGCGGGGTGAACCCGTAGCGGTGCTTGTTGCGGTAGTCGGCGACCGCGGCGACGAGCGGGGCTGTGCTGTGGTCCATGCCCAGGTAATAGCCGATCGGTTGCACCCGAAACGACGGTGTGTAGCTGCCCCGGCGGGGGGTATCCGCCCCACGACCCGCGTTTCCGACCAAGTGAGGAGGCTGCGATGACGACCCCGATGTCGACCAGCCCACCCATTCCCGAACCGCGAGACCCGATTCCGCCCACCCCCGATCCGGCGCCCCCGCCGGATCCCGGACGGCCACCACCGCCACCGGAGCCGGGGCATCCGCTGCCCGGCGACCCACCACCCGGACCGGGCCCAGGACAACCACCACCCCCGGATGTTCCCGACCCGTTTCCCCCGATCCCCACACCGGGCGAGCCACTGCCCGAACCGGGCGCGGCGGCATCGTGTTGAGCGCCGCGCCGGGTGGGCGGACGCGATCGGGCACTGAGCGCGTACACGTGTCCCGGTCGCGAGATACTTCAGGAATGAAGCACAGTGAGGGTCTTTCGACCGGCGGCGCGCAGTCACTGCGGCGCGTGCTCGGCGAGGGCAGGGCGCAGGACGCGGGCGGATTCAAGTTCTGGTTCGCCGACCAGCGCTGGGAATGGTCCGACGAGGTCGCCCGCATCCACGGATACGAGCCGGGCACCGTCCACCCGACGACCGCACTGTTGTTGTCGCACAAGCACCCCGAGGACCGCGCCCACGTCGCCACCATGATCGAGAAGTCGGTCACCGAGGGCGAACCGTTCTGCAGTACCCACCGCATCATCGACACCACCGGCGCCGTACACGACGTGATCGTCGTGGCCGATCAGATGGTCGACGGCCGCGGAACCGTCATCGGCACCATCGGCTACTACATCGATGTCACCGACACCCTCGAGCGGCGGCGCAAGGAAACCCTCGACGACGAACTACCGAGCCTCTACGCGTCGCGCGCCGTGATCGAGCAGGCCAAGGGCGCGGTGATGCTCGTCTACGGAATCAGCGCCGAGAAGGCGTTCGACGTACTCACCTGGCGCTCACAGGAAACCAACACCAAGCTCCGTGCGCTGGCCGGGCGCCTGGTCGCCGAACTCGGTTCGCTCACCGATGTGTCCGGCGTTCTGCGCACCCGCTTCGATCATCTGCTGCTCACCGTCCACGAACGGGCCGAACAGCACGAGAAGGGCGCGGACTAGACGACGTCACGGTCGGGTAACCTGCGACCACGACAGGCAACACAGGGAGGCGGCATGCGAGCGGAGGATCGCGAGACCGCGCCCCGGTCGACAACGGTCGGGTTTCAGGTACCGGCGGAGCTCGAGCAGCTCACCATGGTCCACGCGCTGGCCGAAACAGTCCTGCTGGTAGGCGGTTTCGCGCTCGACGAGGTCACTGATCTGCTGCTGGCGCTCGACGAGGTGGTGACCGCCCTCGTCCTCGCCGCCGCACCGGAGGCCCTGATCGATTGCGCGTTCACCGGTGGCGGCGGGGCACTCGGAGCACGGGTCTCGACCGTGGCGCGCAGCGACGAAGCGATCGACGAGGACGCCTTCGGCTGGCATGTCGTCGCGACCCTCACCGACGCGCTGCGCACCGAATACGGCCCGTTCGACGCGGTCCGCAACGGCTATCCGACCACCGTCGAGTTCGGCTGGATCCGCCGTTCGCACGGGCCGAACGGTGGGTGATGCGGAGACAGGGACCGAAAGCGTAGGCTTAATTCGCATACAGATCGGGTAATCCAGAAGCATCCGACCCCACGGAATCGGAGGCACATGTGATGACGACTGCTCAAGCGACAACAGCCAACGACTCGACTGTCCGACGCTCCCACTCAAAAGGTGACAGCTACGACAACATCGAACCGTGGTTCGAGAAGCTGCAGGCACTTTCCCCGAACGATCCCCAGCGTGAACCCCTCCGCGAAGAGGTGATCAGGCTGTGCCTTCCCTTGGCCGACCACATCGCCCGCAAGTTCGCCGGGCGCGGTGAACTCTTCGACGACCTCGAGCAGACCGCCCGAGTAGGGCTGGTGCTCGCCGTCGACCGCTATGACGTCAGCCGGGGCTCCTCGTTCCTCTCCTTCGCGATCCCCACCATCATGGGCGAGGTTCGCAGGCATTTCCGCGACCACACCTGGGCTGTGCGCGTCCCGCGCAGGCTCAAGGAGATCCAGCTGCGGATCGGTCCGGCCACCGAAGAACTCTCGCAGCGACTCGGCCGCGTGCCCAACGCCCGCGAACTCGCCGACGAACTCGAGGTCGACCTGGTCGAGGTCACCCGTGCGCTGGTCGCGGGCAACGGTTATCAGACCAACTCCATCGACGGGGTCACCCAGGACGACCGCGACAACTCCTCGCAGCCGATCACCGAGACCCTCGGCGCCGAGGAACACTGCTACGAGCTCACCGAGGACGCGATGGCGGTGCGCCCGCTGATCGCGGCCCTGCCCGAAGAAGAGCGCGACGTGCTCATCATGCGGTTTTTCGAGTGCAAGACCCAGAACCAGATCGCCGAACACCTCGGCGTCTCCCAGATGCAGGTTTCGCGCATCCTCTCGCGCACCCTGACCTCGCTGCGTGAGCAGGCACTCGCGGAGCAGACACCCGTGCCGTGACAGCGGCGGCCGAGCGTGCCAGAATTGCCTTAGGTTGAGACTTCCAGCCGACCCCGGTCTTTGTGCTATCCACATCCGGAACGTCGGTTGCGTGGTGGCATGAAAATCCGGAATCCCCTGTCGTCCAGGAGGTTCTATGTCTGTCGTCACGGACCCGCGACGCTCGAGCAGGTTGCGTTGGTACCGCGGCTCCGCGGCGCACGACGAAGCCCTGCTCCGCGTCGATCCCGGCAGACAAGGCTGCTGGGTGTTGCGGGCGGGAAGTGAACTCGACGCGGCAAGGCAGCCGCAATTCTGTGCCCTGCTCGACCGTGCGGTGCGTTCGGGCGCCCAAGTGGTGGTGCTCGACCTGCGTGGCACCGATTTCCTCAGTATCCGGCTGGCCGCATTGCTCGGACCCGCCAAAGCCAACGCCTGGCAGCACGGGGTCGAGCTGCGGCTGCTCATCGGCAGCCTGGAAGTGGAACGCGCCCTGGAACTGGCGGGCGTGCGCCCCCTGTTCCGTCACTACAGCTGCGTCGACGACGCCTCCGAACACCCCGTAGATGTTTGACCGGCCGACCGGCGGGTAGGCGCAGTGGGATCGACCCCACCCGGAACCACCCGATATCGGTGAGGAGGCTACGTCGTGGCTTCGAGCGAGCGGACCGTCGCGGATTCGGCCCACGCGACCTCGACCCACCTGCGGATCGACGCCGACCTCGGACAACTGGTCATGGTGCGGGCGGTCGCCGAAACGGCCGCCCACCTGGCCGGGTTCACGCCCGACGAAATCGCCGATATCCGGGTCGCGGTCGACGAAGCGGCGACCAGCCTGATCCTCGCCGCCGTACCCGACACCCGCCTGCACTGTGATGTCAACGCCGACGGTTTCCGCCTGCGGATCGCCGTGCAGGCACTGTGCGTGGAGCCCGACCCGGTCGACGAGAACGCCTTCGGCTGGAACGTGCTACACAGCATCACCGATCATCTGAGCACCGGTTCGGACCGTGATCGCGGTGAGCTCGACGGATTCCCGGTGACGATCACCTTCACCCGGGTACGGCGGGTGCCCGCAGTTCACTGAGCAGTGAACTGCGCCCGGCGCGCCAGCACTCGAGCACGCGATCGGCGAACCGGTCCTCGAGCAGGTCGGTGGCCTGGATCCCGAAAACGATGCTCGCGGCCGAATCGGGTTCGGTGCGCAGCAATTCGGCGATGACGTCGCGCCGCATCACCTGTTCGTGCACGGCGTCGGCTTCGACGTGCTCGGTGTAGAAGCCGATACAGGCGGGGTGGGGGAGCAGGGTGCGGGCCAGCTCCGCCAGGCGGGCCGACGCCGGTGAGGAGGTGATCTCGTTGGCCGCGAAATGGCCGACCGACGCGGCACGCAGACCACGGTGCAGACCGAACAGCGACATCATGTTCACCAGCACCAGCATGGGAGCGGGCACCTCGTCGAGGTAGTGCAGATAGCCGGGTTCCAGACCGGCGCCCGCGAGCAGATCCGCGTAGAGGCGCGCGTGCACACGGTCGCCGTGGCCGCTGCCGTATTCGTCGAATTCGACAGCGACCAGCGCGGCTTTCGCCTGCCCACGCAGGCGGGGAATCACCCAGGCGTAGGGGTCGGCCTCGATGTGGTGGTAGATCGAGCGGTGCACGAAGTACTCGCGCAACTGCCCGGGAGTGCCCTGCTCGGCGAGGTAGGCCGCGATCCCGCCGGGCGCCGACGGCTCGAGCAACCGATCGAGCTCGGCGTCCACGTCGTCACCGCCGGGCACATCGGCCCGCAGGGCGGCGAGGAAGCGCTGTTCGAGACCTCGGCGCAGACCCAACAGTCCCGGATCCCACTCCCAGTCCTCGTCTACTCCGGCGAAGCCTTGGTAGTGCAGTTCGTAGCACGTGTGCAACGCCAGTGCGGCGTCCTCACCGTAGGGATCGGTGCCCGGGTCGGCCGGAACAGCCGAACCGGGTGTGCGCGTGAGGGTTTCGACCAGGGCGGCCGACAGTTCGCCCCGGGGGACGGGCAGGGCGCGCCCGAGGGTGACAGTGCTGGTCATCAGGTGCTGCTTTCGTTGGTACGCCGGCGTCGGCGCCGGTGGCTGGTATCGCACAGCGGGTAGGTGGCCGAGCGCTTGCACAGGCACAGTGCGACCTGGAAACGGTCACAGTGCAGCACCGTTCCCTCACGGGTCACCAGGTCGACCGGGCCTTCGATCAGGGCCGGCCCGTCGGTGAGGACAACCCGCCTGCGATCAGGCGGGTTCCCCGACGGCGGGACAGCAGTTTCGTTCGACACGGATCACCACCAATTCCTCGTCACGCTGGTCTTTCGTGATCAGCCCACGTGCTGCCAACCGCTGCGCCCGCGACCGCAACACCGGTCCGAACGGCACCTTGTCCACCGCTACCACCTGCGCTTCGGCGCCGCCCGCCCGCAACTGGTCCAGGCTGCGATCGGGGTCGCTGATCGCCGAGTGCACGATCAGCCCGACCCCGTTGTCGGTGAGCAGATCGGGCAGGGTCGCACACAACCGGTCGAGCACGCTGCGTCCGGTGGGGCCCGCGTCCCAGGCCAGCGCCCGGCCGCGTCCCACCTCGCGTTCGGCGGGCACGTACGGCGGGTTCGCCAGCACCACGTCGAAGCGCGGCAACCGCGCCGCGGCGGAGAAGTCACCGTGCAGCAACTGCACGGCCACACCACGCAAACGGCAGTTCAACCAGGTGGAGGCCAGCGCCCGTCGCGAGAGGTCGACGGCCGTCACACTCGCGGCCCCCGCTTTCGCCGCGGCCAGCGTGACGACGCCGGTGCCGGCGCACAGTTCGAGAACCCGACCGTTGCGCAGGTGGGGGACCGCGCGCAGCGCATCGGCAAGCATCCATGTATCGGCCTGGGGTCGGTACACACCCGGCGCCCGGAGAATCATCATTTCTGCGCCTTCACCCGCCGGTGCTCGGCCACGACCAGCGCGGTTCCCGCGAGCAGGCACGCCACGCAGGCCACGCCGCCGATGATCGCCCAACCGCCGAATCCATAGCCGGCGGCGGTGAGGGTGATGCCGAGCAACGCCAACCCGACCCCGATCAAGATCAGGCCGGGCCAGTTCCTCGTGTCCTCGATAGATTCGCCCGCGTGCGGCCTGATCGTGCGTGATTCATCGGGGAAATCGCGGTCTGGCTGGTTCATCGAGCGCATCCTTTCGCAGGGACAACACAGTCCTGAGGGCGGAATGCCCCGTCGACAGGGAACCAATCAGCAACCGGTGAGGGCCTGCTCACACCGTGTCGAACTACGCGGTGATGATGTCGATCATGAAGCGCGCGCCCGTTTCGCACCGCGATTCCGGCCAACTCGTGACCGGACGATGATGCTCGTCGACGGCGCTGGAAGCTGTGTTGTGAGCCGCTCAGGCGTGCAGCGTGGGCGCGTAGACGAGTTCCTGGGTGTTGCCGTCGAGGGTGCGGCTCGCGAGCAGCTCGAGGTCGAAGTCGGCGGCGTCCTGGAAGATCGGTTGCTGCCCGGTCTTGCCGGTGATCACCGGGAACACCGTCACCTGCACCCGATCGACCAAGCCCGCTGCCATCAGCGTCCGGTTCAGCGAGAGGCTGCCGTGCGAACGCAGCGGAATGTCGGATTCGGCTTTGAGCCGGGCGACGACGTCCACCGCGTCGCCCGCGACGACGTGCGCGTCGTGCCAGTCGAGAGGTTCGCGCAGCGTGCTCGACACCACGGTCAGCGGCATGTTCATCATCCGGACGACCCACGGGTCGAAGATCTCCGGGTTTTCCGAGGCCCCGGCCACCAGTTCGGTGAATTCGCGATAGGTGTTGGCGCCGAAGATCATCCGCTGCTCGTCGCGGTAGAGGTCGAGGCGGTGATCGAGCAGTTCGGGGCCCTGTTTGCCCCAGTATCCGCCCCAGTCGCCGCTGGTGGAGGCGAAGCCGTCCAGGGTGGAGAAGACGTCGAAGGTGTAGGTGGCACTCACGGTGGGCTCCTCGGGTCGCATCGGCTTTATCAGTGCAGACGGCAGCCGGACGCCGAACTCATCGCGCGAAACCTCTTCCCTCGCTGACTATTGTCACCTAAAGTCTGCTGCGATCGCAGAAACAGCGGAAGGTGTCAGATCATGTCGGCAGTCAAACAGCAGGTCCTCGAACTCGGTGGGGCGTTCATGATGTCGCGCGAAGCGCGGCAGTTCGGGACCGATGTCGGGGTGCCCGGATTCCACGGCCCCTACACACGTGGCCGCGGCGGGGTGCTCGGGGAGGTCGACGCCGATGTCGTGGTCGGCGCGTTCGGCTTCTTCGAACCCGAATGTATCCGTGCCGCATGGAAATCCGTTCCCCTGCCCGCCGCCGAAGCGGCCACCGGCTACCTCGCCGCCTGCCACGAATTCGGCCGCCGCAAGCTCGCCGGCTTCGACCGATCCGAACGCCTCGCCGAGCTGCTCGGCAAGGTTGCCGACGCGGCCGAGCCCACCGCCGTTCCCCTGTTCGCGGGCTGGCGGGCCATGCCACTGCCCGACGACGGTCGCGCGGCGGTCCTGCAGCTCACCCACGTCCTGCGTGAACTGCGGGGCGGCCTGCACCTGGTCGCCGTCCTCGCCCAGGGTCTCACCCCGCTGCAAGCCGTCCTCATCGCCGGTTCCCCGATCGCCGACGGTCCCACCCACGCGCAGCGGCTCGGCTGGAACGAACCCTTCGAACCGATCACCGACGATATGCGGCAGCGCTGGGCGGCGGCCGAGAAACTCACCGACGAACTGGTTTCCCCGTTCTTCGCAGTCCTCACTGAAGCCGAGAGCGCCGAACTGGCCACCCTGATGGGCGAGGCGCACCGCGTCGCGTTGTCGCGCTAGTTTTTTCGAAGCCCGTGTGGGGCGCCGAATCCGGCGACCCACACGGGCTTTGTCGTGTCTGGCGGCCGCCCGGCGACGGGGTTCACCGGTGCAGGCGTAATCCGGCGACGAGGAGTTCGACGACGCGCCGCGCGTCATAGCGCTGGTCGCTTTCCGCGCCGATGCACACATTGCCGATGCCACGCAGCAACAGGTAGGGGTCGATGTCGGTGCGGATCTCACCGGCCGCCGCGGCGGCATCGAGCAACTCGCCGCACGCGGGGAGCAGCCGTTCGAGGAAATTTGTGTGCAGGGCCTGAAAGGTCGGGTCGTCGGACTGCAATGCCGCGGCGAGACCGTGCTTGGTGACCAGGAAGTCGGTGAACAGGTCGATCCACCTGGTCAGCGCCTCATAGGGTTCGGCACTGGCCAGCAGCTGCGGTGCGGCCTGTGCGCAGGCCTCGACCTGGTGTCGATAGACCGCGACGATGAGGTCGGCTCGGGTCGGGAAGTGCCGATAGATGGTGCCGACGCCGACTCCGGCCGCCGTGGCGATCTCGCGCACGGGGGCATCGACTCCGGAGGCGACGAAAGTCGCGGCGGCCGCGTCGAGCAGGGTTCTTTCGTTCCGCTCGGCATCGGCGCGCTTGCGCGGAGTCTTCGCCGTTCCGGTGTCCCTGCCTGCCACGTGGCGTTCCCTCCATCGGATCGCTTGAAAAACGGAACACTGTTCCGTATGTTGGTTATCGGAACAACGTTCCGCTTCTTGCAGGATACCTCCGGGAGAGGAAAACCCATGCAGTACCGCACCTTGGGCCGCACCGGCGTGCAGGTCAGCACACTGGCGCTCGGCGCAATGAACTTCGGCCGGATCGGCAATACCGGCCAGGACGAGGCCACCGCGATCGTCGATGCCGCGATCGAGGCCGGGATCAATCTGATCGACACCGCCGACGCCTACAGCGACGGCCGATCCGAGGAAATGGTCGGTCAGGCCATCGCCGGTCGCCGCGACGACCTGGTCATCGCGACCAAGGCCTACCTGCCGATGGGCGAGGACCCCAACCGGCGGGGAAGCTCACGTCGCTGGCTGGTGACCGCGCTGGAAGACAGCCTGCGCCGCCTCGACGTCGATCACGTGGACCTCTATCAGATCCACCGGTGGGATCCGAGCACCAGTGACGAGGAGACGCTCTCGGCGCTCACCGACCTGCAGCGGGCCGGGAAGATCCGCTATTTCGGCTCCTCGACCTTCCCTGCCTACCGCATCGTGCAGGCGCAATGGTCGGCCCGCGAGCATCACCTGAGCCGCTACGTCACCGAACAACCCTGCTATTCGATCCTGCAACGCGGCATCGAATCCCATGTGCTTCCGGTGACCGAGGAATACGGCCTCGGTGTGCTCGCCTGGAGTCCGCTGGCCTCGGGCTGGTTGTCGGGCGCCATCCGGGCGGGCCGCGAGATCACCACCAGCCGTTCCGGATTCATGCCCCACCGTTTCGATCTCGATGTGCCCGCCAACCGGGCCAAACTCGAGGCTGTCGAGCGGCTGGCGAAGGTCGCCGACGAGGCCGGGTTGACGATGATTCAACTGGCGCTCGGATTCGTCACCGCCCACCGTGCCGTGACCAGCGCGATCATCGGCCCGCGAACCATGGCGCATCTGCATTCGCAGCTCGCTGCCGCCGATACCGTCCTGTCGGCCGAAGTCCTCGACGAGATCGACGAAATCGTTTCTCCGGGGGTCGATCTCGCGGCCGAGGAGAAGTACGACACGCCACCGTCGATCCTCGACGCCACTCTGCGGCGTCGATGACTACCCGCTCGGCATCGCCCGGCCGCGAAATGGAGGTGCCGACAGACAGCGGCGGGCAGTAGATTTCCGCTGTGACACAACAATCCTGGGTTCCTGAGGCGCAGAACCCGCAGGCGTACCTCGAGGGCGACTCCGTCATCCAACTCTACGACGACGCGGTGACCGCCATCGCGCGCGACCTGCGACGAACCGCCCCCGACGACGTGGACTTCGCCCGCGCGGCCTTCGACTGGGTCCGCGACGAAGTCGACCACTCCTACGACGTCCAGGACCCCCGGGTCACCCTGACCGCCGGGGAGGTGGCCCGCGAACGAGTCGGCCTCTGCTACGCGAAATCCCACCTCCTCACCGCCCTCCTGCGCAGCGCGGGCATCCCCACCGGGCTGTGCTACCAGAAGCTCGCGGACGACGACGGCCACGTTCTCCACGGCCTGGTCGCCGTCTACCTCGAGGGTGGTTGGCACCGTCAGGACCCGCGGGGCAACAAGGAGGGCATCACCGCCGAGTTCTCCCTCGCCGAGGAACGACTGGCCTGGGCCGTCGATCCCGCACTCGGCGAGATCGACTACCCACAGGTGTTCGTCAGCCCCGCGGCATCCGTGGTGAAAATCCTCGGCGAGGCGAAGCAGGAGTCGATCCTCGACGTCACCCTGCCGACCTCCTTGGAGGATCAGCTCATTCGCTGACCGCGGTGGCGGCTCGCACTGTGCGCATCGATGCATCCAGTGCAAGAAGGCCGCCACCGTCCCGGGTCGCTCTCAGACAATGTCGGTGTTCGTCAGCCCTGGCGGATCTACTCTGATGCGCTTCTCGAACCAGTGGTCGGCCAGAGGATCGTCGCCATATGCCGCGATTTCGGTGTACCCGCGCCGGGCATACAGCCTGCGGGCCTCGACCAGATCTCTACGAGTATTGAGCCGGATCCTGTGCGCGCCGAGACGGCGAGCGGTGTCCTCGGCAGCGTCGAGCAGCACCGCGGCACCGCCCTCTCCGCGCGCGTCCGGCCGAACGAACATCCGCGTGAGCTCCATCGTGCGGGTATCGAGGCGCCGCAGACCGACACAACCGGCGGGCTCACCACGTCGGCGTGCGAGAAGCAGCGATCCGGTCGGTGGTCGCAGGTCGTCGCTGTCGTGACCCTGCGCGAGGTGCCTGTCGATCTCCGCGTCGTCGGTGGGACGCCGGTAGTACCGCGTGATCATTTCGGCAAGAAACAGGCGAAGCAGGGCATCCGCTTCGGGTGATCGCGGTTCGGCGGTTCCGACGGTCCACCCACCTCGGCCTGCGCGGTAGTGCTCTCGTCCGAGGACTTTCGGCTCGTCAGCGCGTTCCGCCGTCATACTGACGAGCCTAGGCGTCGTCCTGACCGTCGTCTTCCCCGCAATCGCCGGGTATGGCGTCGGTTCGCCACCGTGCGCGCAGGACGCCGTCGCTGTCGGGCAGGACGGCGGCGAACAAGGGGCACCGCTGGTCCATGTCCACGGACAGTGTGGTCGCCGCCCGTGCACGGGCGACCATGGCGGCGAGGTCGTCGAACTCGGTGTCGTCGGCGATCGTGCTGCTGATTCGTCCGTGTTCGTCCTCCCAGATCAGTTCGATCAGAGCTTCTGCAGGGAGGTGGGCGAGGACTTCCTCGACATTGCCGGACAGGTCCGGCCAGACGGTGAGTCGAGAACGCGGGGTGAGTTCGGCGCGCACCGCGTCGATCGTGTCATCGGTGAGGCGGTGCCAACGCGACGCGCCAGCGACGTATCCCTCTTCGAGGAGGACAGCCTTATGCGTGGCGAGGTGCCGACGAAGCTGGGCCCAGAAAGTGTCGTCGGCCGGTCGCTGCTCGCCGGGTTCGTCGTCGAGAACCACATCGTAGGGGGAGGCCGACAGCCGCTCGGCGAACAACCCGAGTGCGTGTGTGCGTGACAACGCCCTTTCACACGCGTGATCAGCACCGATATATACGTACTGGTCCCACCCGACGTGGACTGTGAACACGTCTTCCACTTCCAAGCGGCACCAGGCGCCGTTGTCGCGAAGCATCGCGCGAACCAACTCCAGGCCGACTGCTATCGGTATCTCCGCTCCGTCGTGGAATCCGGCGAGGTCGGGTGGGAAGAGCCCGGCCAGACCATGGGCATCGACGGCGGCGATCTGCGGTTCCCGGATCGCCAGCCGGTCGACGCCTGCATCGTCGGCGAAGGCGGCCACTGCCCGCAGATAGGCGGATTCGACCGCGCCGTGGTCGCTGTCGGTGTCCTCGGCGCCGAGATAGCGGCCGTGCTCGTCTCGATCGTCGGGGTCGTACTTGGTGACCCGGTAGGTGTAGAGCACGTCACCGCCCGGTCCGAATCGGCGCGGGCTCGCCGATGACCCGGCTGTCGGCAGCCGCCCTGCCCACCAGGACCAACTCGGCTCCGGTCAGTGCCGCGATCATGATCGCCTCGCCGACGTTGCCCAGCGGGGGACATGCCGTGGCCGCGCCGGAAGCCACGACGAGCAAGACGATGCCGATCAAGGGGAAACGCAACCGCTCGTTGCGCCACAACGACACCGTCGCGGTGAACAGTACGGCGGAGACCACGAGCGCGGGGATCGGTATCGCCGGGTGTTCCGAGCCGTAGCGCAGGGTGTCGGCGAATGTTCGTGGCACGAGTCGCACATGGGCCAACTCACCGAATACACCCCACACCACCAGCAATGCGGTGAGAACAAACGCGGCACGTCGCCACCACAGCCCGGCATCCACCCGGTCGACGGCCCACCACACCAGTAGCGGCGTGAGCAGCGCGTGACCGATGAACCGGCCGATACTCAGCCCGTGCAGCACCGCTCCTTCACCGATCAGCGCACCGAGCCCGAAAACGGCTGAGTCATAAGCGATGCCGAGGCCGACCACACCCAGCACGAGCACGCGTGGCCGTCGCGCGGCACGCATCCACAGCAGTCCGACACACAGCAATTCGATACCCGCGACCACGAGCAAGGAAAAGGACACCACAGCACAGCTCTCCAGAAATCGCGCACGTCCGCGCCGGACGGTCGCTGCCACGCTATCCGACACCGAACGCAGGCAACCTGGCTATTGTTGGCGACAGCGGCGGTCTGTGACCGCCTCCGCGTTCGATAGCCCAGTGACCTGCGATGACTGCCTGATTCGAGCCAGGAGGAATGCGTGGATATCACCGAATTGATCCTCGACGACCATCGTGAACAACGGCGGTTGTTCGCGATTCTCGAGCAGATAGACCCGAAGAACGTCGATGTTCTCGCGGCGATCTGGGAGCGGCTGGCGGCCTTTCTCGAACTACATGCCCAGGCCGAGGAGGAGATCTTCTACCCGGAACTGCTGCGGGTCGGAATTTCCGCTCGCCGCACCCGCCGGGTGGAGGACGAAACGCTCGACGCGATCGGTGACCACAACGACATCCGCGATGCGGTAGGAGAGGTGGCACGTCACAAGGTCGGATCGCCCGAGTGGTTCGCCGCCGTGGCGGCCGCGAACACCGCGAACGGCGATCACATGGCCGAGGAGGAACGCGAGGGACTCACCGATTTCCGCCGCCTCGCCGGCCTCGGCGAACGTCACCGGCTCGCCGTCGAATTCGCCGCGTACGAGGCGCGACACTACGCGGGCGTGCGCCCCGTCGACAAGGATCCCGAAGGTTATGTGGAGGCGGTGGAGGAACAATCGGCGACCTGGTCGAAGGGGTCGTTGGGTATCGGCCCGATGCGCTGAGTGAGGTCGTCGCTCAGCCGAACGGCTCGACGACTTCCCGGAGAATACGGGCGAAAGCCTCCGGCTGGCCCGGATAACCGGACTCGGGACCGGCGAAACCACCGTGATGGCTGGGGAAGACAACCGGCTGCACACCGAGTCGGTCGGCCAGCGCCGACGAGGTGCGTTCGGTGACCGTGCCGCGAGATTCCTCGCCGTAGCCGATGACGATGCGGGTCGGTGCCGCGGTGAGTCTGGCGATATCCGGGTGGTAGGCCAGGACCGGGCGGGAGCGCTCCGACAGCAGCGGGTGGTCGCGGGCACCGTCGTCCTCGACCGGCAGGCCGAACATCGCGGGGTCGGCCGCTGGTGCGGCGAAGTAGTCGTCGGTGAATTCGCCCTGCCAGGAGGTCATCGCGATGAAGGTCGCCATGCCCGCACCGAATCCGCCGGCCGCGTACGCTGCGCGGTATCCGTCGGCCGCGCGTTCGGCGGCCGGGGCATCGGGAAGAACGGTCAGCAGCGGCGGTTCGTGCGCGACCAGGGTGGTCACGTCCTCGGGGTGCGCGGTCACCAGCGCCAGCGCGACGATGGCACCACCGCTGCTGGCGAAGAGCTCGACCGGACCCGCGCCGAGAGCCTCGATGACAGCGTGGACGTCCTCGGCGTGCACGGCGGGGACATTGTCGACCTCACCGTCGGATCGGACGCTGCGCCCGAGCCCACGCGGGTCGTAGGTGACAACAGTGCGATCGGGGAAATGCGCGGCGAGCGCGGCGAACCCGCCGGCATCCATCGGAAGACCGGTCATCAGCAGCGGCGGTCGCCCGTCAGCGGTGGGGAGCGGACCGTGCACGTCGTAGGTGAGCGTTGCGCCAGGGGTATCGAGCTTGTGTGTGGTCATGTCCGTATTGACGTGCCGTAGGACGAGAACTCATCGGCCGAACCGGGATCTTCGAAGCGGTCCTCGAAAGTTGCAGTGCCCCCGAAGCCATCTCTGGGCGAGACGGCGCCGGGGGCGTACTGGTTACGACGTCACGGCCTGGGCGGCCGAGGCGGTTGATCGTCCTTGCGGCCGGTGACCGCATCCCGCACCTTGTCCAGCACCGCCGCCGCCAAGCCCGCGGTCTTCTGGACCACGGAGCCCGACGGTGTGTTGGGGTGTGGCCGTGTCGGCGCGGCCCGCTCGGCCTGCTCCATCTTCTCTTCCACCGCTTCGTGTCGCGAGGAGGCGATGACCAGACTGGTGGCCAGACGACCACGCGCGTCGAGTTCGGCCGCGCTGTTGCCGCGGCCGCGCTCGAGCGATTCGATCATCCGAGCACGCTTTCGTGATCCGCGCGCAGAAACGACAGCACGTCCATGAGCAGCTCCTCGGATCAGGCCGGACTGTGCTGTTCATGGGTGAACGGTTTGCTCCCCGCGACGGCGGGGCTGCCGTCGGGATTGGCGGTGGCGCCACGGTTCTCCCGCTTGTCCGTGCCGAGCCAGTCGTGGACCGGGTCCTGCACGTACTGCCATTCCACGCCCTCCGGCCACGGACCCCTGCCCTCGTTCCACGGTCCACGCGCACTGGCGTCGCCGTTGGACATGTTGAAGGCCAGGTTCTGGAACCGGTCGTCGCCGGGCTGGGCGCCGGGAGGGAAATTCACCGGCAGGTCGTTGAGCGCCGCGGTGAACTGCTGGAAGTGGGCTACTTCGCGGGTCATCAGGAACGACAGGGTGTCCTGAACGCCGGGATCGTCGGTGAACTGCTTGAGGTACTCGTACACGATCTTGGCACGCGATTCTGCCGCCAGATTGCTCCGTAGATCGACCGAGGGCTCTCCGTTGGAGTTCACGTAGGCGCCGCTCCACGGCACGCCGGCGGAGTTGCCGACATCGGGTCCGCCGCCGCGCAGCGCGAGGAACAGCGGATCGGTGGCGACCTGGTGAATGGTCTGCTCGCGGCCGTCGCTCGACGCGATGACGGGCATCCAGTCGCAGTGCTCGTTGGCCTGTTTCAGGTCGTCGTTGAGACCGTCGAGGAGCATCGTGATCATGGAGCCGACGATCTCGAGGTGACTGAACTCCTCGGTCGCGATGTCCATGAACAGGTCGTACATTTTCGGATGTTTCCGCCGCAGCACGAACGCCTGGCTGAAGTACTGCATGGCGGCTTTGAGTTCACCGTTGGCGCCGCCGAACTGTTCCTGTAGGAGAGTCGCGAAGCGGGGGTCAGGGCGTTCGACCCGCACCTCGAACTGCAGATCCTTGTTGTGGACGAACATCGCACTCCTCACACGTGGGATGGGTTCGATCCCTGCCGCCTACCCACGCGGCACCGCCGGAAACTCCGGTGTGCCCGATCGTGTCGCCGCGCCTTCGGACTTAGGGTGCACAGTTTTCAACCAGTAACGTCGCGCTTTCGTTTCGTTGCGTGCTACCAAACGTAAACGGAATCCGAGGGAGTCGATTGAGACGAATCTCCATCCCTAACCGCCGATAATGTTCACTTATCGGCGGTTAGAACCGCACTCTGAAGAATCGAGTCTTCTGGGGACGACACGTAATTCGTTTCGTGCAATACGTAACGCGCCAACGAATCAAACGCTACGATTCAGTCGTGTCGAGCGTCTGCAACTACCCAGGATGTGCCCGCCCCATCACCCGCAACGGTGGCCCCGGCCGACCGTCGGAATACTGCGACCACCCCGACCACACCCGATGGCGCGCGTGGCGGGAAAGGCAACGACAGCAACAAGAGTCGGCGGGTGGGGGAGAAACCGTCACTGTGACGGCTACGCAAGGGCCGGTGACCGTCGCGCGGCTGCGAGCCGACGAGCTGCTCGGGCAATTCCGTGGATTGGCCGAACAACTGGGAACCACGCTGAACGCCGCGGTCGCGGAACTGGCGACCCTCGGCGACCCGTCGGTCGCCGAGGCACAGGTCCAGGCAGTGCAGGCGGATGCCGCGCAGCGGATCGCCGAGGCGGACGTGAAAGTGGTTGCCGCCGAACAGGCGCGGCGGGAGGCGGAGGAAGCGCGGGCGTACGCGGAATCGGCCGCCGAGGACGCGGCAAGTGTGGCCGAACAAGCCGAACAGCTCATCACCGCCGCGCAGACCGCTCGCGACGAAGCGCTGGCCGAACTGGAGCGTCTCACCAAGCAGGCCGCCGATGACGTGTTCGCCGCCCGCAGCGCCGCCGAAGCACAGGTGCGTCAGGCCGAACGCGACGCCGCCGAAAGAATCGAACGCATCCGCGAAGAAGCCGCCGAGGAGGTGGCACGCGCCGAGCAACGCGCCGACACCGAGATCACCCAGGTGCGCCGCGACGCCGAAGCCCGCATCAACGCCGCCCATGCCGAACGCGACCTCGCCGTGCAGCGGGCCGCCGATGCCGACCGAGCGACCCAGCGAGCCGAACTCGCCGCCGCCGAACGGGTCGAAGCCGCCAACGAGGCCCGCGAGGAGTGGCGCCGAGCCCGCGCGGAATTGGACACGACCCGCACCGAACTCGACCGCACCCGAAGCGAATTGGCGGAGCTGCGACGCACCACCGCCACCGAGGCCGAGGCCCGCCGCGTCGAATCCGAAGCGGCACTCGAGCGGGTCAGAGCCGAAACCGCCGAACGCCTCGCCGCCCTCGACGACGCCCGCGCACAGACCCTGGCCCGCGCCGAACGCGCCGAACGCCAACTCGACGAACTCCTCGCTGCCACCCGGTCCACGGATACGGCCGGGGTATCGGCAGCGGCGATCGGCACACTCGACTAGCGTCAGCGCACATGACCGAGCAGCCCGGACCCTTGGAGACGACCCGCGAATTCGCGGCCGTCGACCTCGCCGACATGTTGAACGACGACGACACCTACACCGGACCGTCGTCCCGCACCAGAATCATCGCGATCGTGGTGGTCGCAGCCCTACTGCTCGGCGCCGCGGCCACCACCCTCGCCCTACTTCTGGCCTGACCCCGCCGACACCTCGGCCCGCGCTATGCGGGCCGGTCCAGCGGCGTGTCCGGATCCCCCGAGTGCCGCAGCGCGATGATCTGCTGCGGCGCCCAGTAGATCCGCCCGAACTCGAACTCCTGATACCGGCCGTCGTCGTGGGCGACCTCGTCGGAGGCCGGCCAGCCGAGCTCGCCGTTCTCGAAACCCGATGCCCGCCAACGTTCACCGATCGCGCCGTGCACCCGGTAGGCGGGCTGCCCGGCGCGCCGGTAGATCGCGCCGCCCTGAAACGCCTGCGCCACAGCGGGTCCGGTGCCGCGCGGGTCGGGCAGCTGTGCGTGTTCGGCGATCGGATAGCCGAGCGGCCCAGCCTCCCAGCCCGATTCGGCGTACTTGGCCATGATCGCGGTCGGGATGGCATAGGCGCCGGTGGACGGGTGCCAGTACACGTAGCCGTGTTCGAACTCGGCGAAGCGGCCGAGCCCGTCCGGTGTGGCGATCTCGCCGTCGGTGCGCCGGGCACCCAGCCACGGCGAGGCGGCCGCTCGATCGTCGATGGCGTTGGGGCGCGCACCCGCGAAACCCGCCACGTGCGAGGCGAAGACGTCCCAGGGAAAGTTCGGCCCCACATCGGTATGCGAGCCGATGCCGAGTGCCCTCGTCACATAGTTGTGGTCGCTGATCCCCTCGGCCACGTGGTACGGGGGTGCGATCACCTGGGTGGAGTACCCGTGCCGGTGGGCGCTGCGAACAGCGAGGTAGGCCGCGATCCGCAGGTCACCGTCGATGGCCAGCCACTGCTCGCGCGACCAGGCGACGCGGCTGCCCGCGAAACACAGATTCACCGTGAACGGATTGGCCGACAACACCGACCACGCGGCCAGCTCCTCCGGCACCACCCGCGCCACCACGCCGTCGCGCAGCGTGTAGTGGTACGACACCCCGTTGGACGGGTTGTTGAGGTAGGCGGCAAGGGATTCGGCGGTGCCGTTGCCTTCCTGGGTGTGCAGCAGGAAGTTGGTGATGCGGGCGCCCTCGCGCGGTGAGTGCGACGGGCCGAGGCGGTCGAGCTCGGTGAACTGCGGAATCGTCACGGAACGGTCCTTACTCCACTGGCCGAAATCGGGGGCGAGAATGTCGTTGACGTCGACGTGGGTGCTGTCGATGAGCGGCCCGGGATTGCTGGGGGTGTCGATCACCCGCTGGTACAGCACCGCGCGTGGTTCGCGTTCGGTTCCCGACCACGCCCGCGTCTGCCAGGCCCAGCTGAATTCGCCGCGGGTGCCGATCACCCCGTCCTCGATGGCCCACGCGCACACCCGCGAATGCCCGTAGATCCCGGTCCACGCCACGCCGAGCACCGCGTTGACCCCGCGGAAGAATTCGACGGCGGTGTTGTTCCACTGCGCCAGCGAGATGTCTTCGTCGACGGCGAAGAAGATCGGTGCCTCGCGTGGTGCGCCGAGACTCAGATGGGTGGCAAGGGCTTGTTCGGCCATGCGCCTGCCACCGTCGAACCCGGTGGTCCAGTCCGAGGGGGTCGGGTCACCCGGCTTGCCGTACTGCCAGATCGACACGATGTCGAGCCCCGCCGCCGCGAGAGCCCGGGCGTAGTCGGCGGTGATCGGTTTGGCCCCGAAATTCGCACCGGGTCTGCTCGGCGACACGTAGGCGAGCACCGCCGAATGACCTGCTTCGGCGATGGCCGCCGGGTTGATGAGCCGCGCCGCGAAATCGACAGCGGTAGACATGATGACCCCCTGCATGACTGCGTATCCGATGGAATTCCGGGAAATGGTGGAACTACCGAGATGATTCACGCTTGTACCGACAACCGGCACGGGGTGACCGAGGAACTCACCCTGGAATGATTCTAATCGAAACACTCACTGCGGCATCCTCATTCACCGATGCCGGGGGAGTACCCAGATCCGGGTCCGATTAGACGCGCGTAGTTTCACTCATCCGCGCCGCGCTACCGGACGGCTAACCTTTCGCCATGGTGCCAGAGCTGTACTGGGGGATCCCGACGCACGGGTTCTTCGTCGCGCTCGGCGTCGCTGTCGCGGCCGTGGTTTTCGTCGCCGAATGCCGACGCCGTGACGCACTGCGCGAGGAGTCGCTGGTCGCGGTGACCGGTGCGCTCGTCGGTGGGGCGATCGGCATGCGGTTGTCGAGCCTGGCCGAAACCCTCGATCCGCTCGAGAGCTGGCTCTTCGGTGCGCGCAGTGTGCTCGGTGGCCTGCTCGGCGCCTATGTGGGTGTGCTCGTTGCCAAACGGATCATCGGCTACCGCGAACGCACCGGAGACCTGTTCGCCCCCGCTGTCGCGCTCGGGATGGCTGTCGGGCGGGTGGGCTGCCTGCTCACCGAGGCACCCGGTCGCCCGACCCGCTTGCCGTGGGGCATCCACGCTCCGGGCACCGTGCCCCAATGTCCCGGCTGCGCGGCCGGCGTGGCGATGCATCCGAGCTTCGTCTACGAAATCCTGTTCCAGCTCACCGCGTTCGTGACGCTGTGGTGGCTACGTGACCGCATCACCACGCCCGGTGAGCTGTTCACCCTCTATGTCGGCGCGTATGCCGTCTTCCGGTTCCTCGTCGAGTTCACCCGCGCCAACGACACGGTGTGGCTGGATCTGACTCGCCCGCAATGGTTTCTGCTCCCTGGTCTCGTCCTGGTCGCGGTGCGTCTGAGCATCGGCTGGCGGCGCGGGTACTACGAGGGCGTTCTCCGACGAAAGGTCGCGGTATGAACTATCCGCCCGCACCACCACCGCCACCGCCCGGCGCGAATCCGCCGGGGCAGGGTGGCCAGGTCGCCGCGATGACGGTCGCCGGTGCGCTGTCGTTCATCGGTGTCAACGCCATGGCGGGCTTCGTCGTGCTGATGCTGGCCGCCTCGACCGCCGACGCCACCGCCGCCCGCGTGCTGTTCGGGCTCGCCGCCCTGGTGAGTGCCGGGGCGGCGTTCGGCGGTGGGTGGGCGCTGATCCGGTTGCGTAAGCCCGTATGGAAGGGCTTCGGGCTCGGCCTGATGATCGGCTGGGCGTTGACGACAGTGTGCACCGCCGGGTTCTGCACCGCGGTCAATCCCTACCTGTACACCGACACGTTCGGAATGGCGCCGTGACCGGGATGCCGCTGCGCGGCGACCGCATCCTGCGCTACGTCACCGCGTTCTGCCCGCACTGCCACGACGACCGCCACCTGCCGGAGGTCGCACGGTTGTCGGGGTGGTTGGCCGAGCGCGACGGTCAGGTGTGGCTCGAACGCGGCTGCCCGCGTCACGGCATGGTGCGCACCCTCTACGACGAAGATCCCGAGATCCTGGCCTATCTCGAGGAGTGGACCGCACCGACCAAGGCCCACCGTCCCGATGTGCCGGGCAATTTCGACCCGGTGCCCGCGGCGTATCTGCGTGGTCTGCCCGAAATGCAGACCCAGCACACCTGCATCCTGCTCGAGGACATCATCGACAGCTGCAACCTGCGCTGCCCGACCTGTTTCGCCGATTCGTCGCCGGAACTGCGCGGAGTCGTCGCGGTGGAGGACGTGCTCGCCAACGTCGATCAGCGGTTGGCCAGGGAAGACGGGCGCTTGGACGTCCTGATGCTCAGCGGCGGTGAACCCACCCTGCATCCCGAGCTGCCCCGGTTGTTCGCCGAACTGACCGCCCGGCCGATCACCCGGATCCTGCTCAACACCAACGGCGTTCGCCTGGCCGTGGACGACGAGCTGCTGGCCCTGGTCGGTGCGCATCGCGACCGGGTCGAGGTGTACCTGCAGTACGACGGCGAATCGGCTCGGGCCTCACGCCATCATCGCGGCGGCGATCTGCGGCTGCGTAAACAGCAAGCACTGCAACGCCTTTCGCAAGCGGGTGTGTTCACCACCCTGGTCATGACCGTGGCGCTCGACGTGAACGACGACGAGATCGGGGCGGTGCTGCGCACGGCGATGGACACCCCGTTCGTCGGTGGCGTGTCGATCCAGCCCCAATTCGGTTCCGGTCGTTCCGGGGCCATCGACCCGATGCGCCGCCTCACCCATACCGGTGTGCTGCGCAGGCTCGGTCCGCAAACCGGCGGTCAGGTCACCTGGCGCGACCTCACCGCCCTGCCGTGCTCGCACCCGCACTGCTGCTCGGTCGGTTACCTGCTGCGCGACGACGCCGGGCAATGGCGCTCACTGGTGTCGCTGATCGGCCACGACCGGTTGAAGTCGCAACTGGGACTGGTGTCGAACCGCATCGCCGATACGGATCTGCCCGCCGAGCTGCGGGTAGCGGTGCGTGAGTCGCTGCTCGGGCTGTTGTCGGAGCAGTCCTCGCTGTCGCATCCGGAGATCGGGAAGGTGTGGGAGAACATCTGCCAACACTGTGACCTGGGGATGTCGACGTTGCTGACGCTGGCGTCCTCGGCGCTGCCGGGCAGGCGCGCACGGCTGCGGAAGCTGTTGGGGGAGCGAGTCGTGCGGGTGACGGTGAAACCGTTCATGGACATCTCGACGATGATCGAGGAACGGCTCACCCAGTGCTGTGTGCACGTCGGCACCCGTTCCGACGCCGACCAATGTGCCCCGTTCTGCGCGGTACAGGCCTGGCCGGCACTGTCCCGGCAGCGGTTGCCGGTGGCAGCCCCTGCCGGGCGGAGCCTGCTGCCGATGGAGGTGCGGTGAGTTCGGAGCGCGGCGTCTACTACGAGGAAGCGGTGCGCGCGCGTCCACCGCACGACCCGCTGACCCTGTGTGTGGTGGCGACCGCCGCACTGCTCACCTGGTTGTTCGGTCCCTGGGCGGTCACCGCGTTCGGTGCGCTGGCGTTCGCCGGTTACTGGCGGGCGTGGCGGGCCGGACTGCGGCGCAGCCGGTGCTGGTTGCGCGATACCCGCCTGGTGCTGCTGTATGTGGGTGCGATCGCGGTGGCCGGAGCGGTGGCCGTGGTCATGTGATCGGCGTGTCGCGAAAGCTGATGCGGCACAACGGTGGCGGTGTGCGAGCACGCCCTGTTCACTGGTAGCCATGGCCTCCACCCGATCCAGCAGGCAGCGGAACTCGGGGACGCCCGCGCCCGCCGTGTCGCCTGCGGAACTGATCGTCGTCACCGCCCCGATCGGGCCCGATCTGACACCGGCCGCTCTGCGTGAGACCAGTGCGGTACGCGGTCACGTCGACGGCCTGCTGCCCGGCGACGCGCACCTGGTGCCGATCTTCGGACCGGGCAACCGGCTCGCGGGCAAACTCGCCGACACACCGCAGGCCGCGCAGGCCGGTTCCTATCTCGGCTATCACCGGGTCGTCGGTGCGGTCGGGGACTTGACCGAGGTGGCCGACCGGTTGCGCGCCGAAGACACCGTCAGCGCGGCGTACGTCAAACCCGCCGCCGAGCCGCCGCTCGCGCCCGGCACGACCGTCGCCCGTGTCCCCGAGGCACCATCGGTGACCCCGGACTTCCGCAGCAGGCAGGTGTACCTGGACGCGGCGCCGAACGGGATCGACGCGACCTGGGCGCATACCCGCCCCGGTGGTCTCGGCACCGGCGTGCGGGTCATCGACATCGAGGGCGCGTGGCGATTCACCCACGAGGATCTGCGCCACAACCAGGGCGGGATCATCGGCGGAACGGCGTCGACGGACCGGGGTTGGCGCGACCACGGCACGGCGGTGGCAGGGGAGATCAGCGGCGATCTGAATCCGTTCGGCATCACCGGTATCGCGCCCGAGGCGCACATCCGGGCGATCTCGATCTTCGGGATCGGTTCGGCGACGGCCATCCGTTCGGCCGCCGACGCACTCGACCCCGGTGACGTGCTGCTCATCGAACTGCACCGGCCCGGACCCCGATTCGACTACCGGGCGACCCCGGATCAGCGCGGCTACATCGCCGTCGAGTGGTGGCCCGACGATTTCGCGGCCGTTCGCTACGCGGTCGGGCGCGGCGTGATCGTGGTGGAAGCCGCGGGCAACGGTGCGGAGGACCTGGACGCACCGATCTACGACACCCGACCGGCCGACTTTCCCACCGACTGGCGAAACCCGTTCCGTAACAACGACTCCGGCGCGATCATCGTCGGTGCCGGCGCACCACCGCCCGGACTCCACGGCCGCGACCACGGCCCGGCGCGCTCTCGCCTGGACTTCTCCAACTACGGCGCCCGCCTCGACGTGCAGGGCTGGGGGCGCGAGGTGACCACCACCGGTTACGGGGACCTGCAGGGCGGTGACGACGAAGACCTCTGGTACACCGACGAATTCAGCGGCACCTCGAGCGCGTCACCGATCGTCGTGGGCGCGATCGCCGCCTATCAGGGCATCCGGTCCACCGGCCCTGGTCGCGCCACCCCGGAATCGGTTCGCACCTTGCTGCGCACGACCGGCTCACCCCAGGCCGCGGCCCCCGGCCGCCCGGTCACCCAGCGCATCGGCTCGCTGCCGGACCTGCGCGCGATGACGGCTCGGATGTAGCCTGCGATATGGCGATCGTTCACCAGACCACCCTGACCCCGAGCAAGCTCGAGCTGCTGGAAGCATGGTTGCCGACACGGCGGTGGTATCGCGGCACCACCCCGCGCCTGAGCAAGGCGGGCGGTTTCCGGCTCGACGATCCCGACGGCGTGGTCGGCATCGAATTCCTGCTCCTGATCGACGACTCGGCTACCGGCCCGCAGCTCTACCATGTCCCGCTGACATACCGAGGTGCGCCACTGCACGGCGCCGACGAAGGCTTGGTCGGCACCATGGAACACGGTGTCCTCGGGCGGCGATGGGCCTACGATGCCACCCGGGATCCGGTCGCGGTGAACGCCGTCGTCGACCTCCTCGCCGGCCGGGCGACCGCCCAGGCCCAGAACTACAGCGACACCGTCGACTCCTCCGTGGAGGTGCGTCGATTCGACGTACCGGACAACTCGGTACAGCCGACCGACACCGACACCCACACCGACCTCCCGGTGTCACCGGAGCTGACGCTACGCATCCACCGCCTCCCCGTGGACCCGCTGCCCGATGCGGTGGGCGCGGTCGCCGTACCGTATGTGCTTGCCGGCGTGCGTCGCTCGGTCGTGGAGATTGTCAGCGTGCGGACGCGCGCAACGGCGCCGGAGGAAAATCAGGTGTGATCGGCGGCCCGGCGTGCGAGGGTGCGATGCATGACTTCGGTGCAGACGATTCGGGTACGGGAAGCCACTCGCGCGGACGCGGAGGCGATCGTGCTGTTGCAGGAGACCGGGTTCGGGATGCGGTACGAGGAGGCCGAGCTCGAGCACAAGCTGCGGATCTTTCCGGTGGAAAGGTCGTTGGTGGCGGTCGACGGAGATCGGGTCGTCGGGCACACGGTCGACATCACCATGAGCGTCACGGTGCCGGGGGAGCGCAGCGTGGCGGCTTGCGGCGTGTCGGGCGTGGCGGTGGCGCCGACGCACCGGCGGCGCGGCATCCTGCGCGCCCTGTATGCGGCGCAACACGAGCGCACCGAGGCGGACGGACTGCCACTGACGATCTTCACGGCCAGTGAAGGGTCGATCTACGGCCGGTTCGGGTACGAGACGGCGATTTTCGACAACACGGTGGTCGTGGATCGGCGCAAGGCGGAGTTCCGCCCCGGCACACCGGATCCCGGTGGCGTCGTGCTCAGCACCCTCGCCGAGGCCGCCGACCACATCCGTGCCGTCTACGACCGATGGCAAGCCCGCACACCCGGTGCCCAGCGGCGTCCCGACGCGAAATGGGACCTCGTCTTCACCGATCCGCAACGCCATCGCGGGAACGCCACCTCCCTGTTCGTGCTGCTCCACGCCGACGGTTACGTCCTGTATCGCCGCCGCTACGACGACGGCAAATCGGCCGTCGTCGTCGCCGAATGGCGCGCCGTCACTACGGAAGCCCAGATCGCCCTGTGGCGGGTTCTGCTCGGCATGGATCTCGTCGACACCGTCGAAGCCAACGTCGCCGACGACGACCCGTTGCCCTACCTCCTGACGAACCCGCGCGCCGTCCAGCTGACCCACCGTGGCGATTCCCTGTGGGCCCGCCTCATGGACGTCCCCGCAGCCCTTACCGCCCGCACCTACCGCCACGACCTCGACACGGTCATCGCGGTCCACGATCCATTCCGCAATGCGGGCGGCACCTTCGCCCTTCACATCCGCGACGGCCACGCCGAATGCACCCCGACCACCCGCCGCCCCGCCCTGACGTGTGACATCAACGTCCTCGCGGGCCTCTACTTCGGCGCCCACCGAGCCACCGCCTACGCCACCGCCCACCGGCTCCACTCCGAAAGTCCCACCACCCTCGCCGCTTTCACCGAAGCCTTCACGACATCGCGCGCGCCCGAACTGGGCTGGTTCTTCTGAACCCCTTACGCCCCGAATCCACTTCGATCCGCGCGCGGCCGTTTCCTGGCGGCGAACAGTACGGCAGCGAGCAGGAGGGCCAGCAGGATCAGCGACAGGAGTACCTGGGGGTGCAGGCCGAGGGGCGACGGGTTGTCGAACTCAGGGTCCTGGATGGCGGTTCCGGGGAAAAGTAGCGCGCCCAGGAGTGCGAGCCATGGAACGGCAAGGATCGCGCAGGCCGAGCCGAGCGTCGGGAACCGGTCGCCTCCCCGTCGCACGAGCAGGATCAGGGCGATGACGCCGAGCAGGAGCGACATGACGATGTATTGGGCGTCGTGGAACTTCGCGTGTGGCGGCCAGGCGTCGTTGCGCAGGTGTTGTGCGGCGCCGGCCGGGATCAGGAAGTCGGCGAGTAGCGCCCCGAATATGGTGGCTAGCGCGACGATTCCGGCGAGCAGGCGGGAGACGTTTCCGAGCGTGATCATGTGTGTCCTTGCGGGTGTCGGCTTTCGGGCTGGTGAGAGCGCAGGAATTGGTCGATGACACGACGGACGTAATCGAGATCGAACGTTCGATGGGCCACGAGTCGACGGAAGAACAACGGGCCGTGCAATTGATCGACCGCGAGGTCGATGTCCAGTCCCGCCGGTAGTTCGGCGCGCGCGATGGCCTCGGCCAGGATCGCGCGAGCCGCTCCGGTTCCGGACCGGTGCAGGCTCACCTTGACCTCCGCGAAACGCGGATCGACCCCGGCTCTTTCGATGATGACGCGCATGGCCTGTTCCATCACCGGTTCGTGGAGCATCGCGCGCGTCGCGGAAAGCACGGCGAGCAGGTCGGCGCGTAGGTCGCCCGTCGGTTCGGGTCGCACCGCCTCGATATGCCAGGCGACGGCATCGCAGACGAGATCGGCGGGTTCGGGCCAGTGCCGGTACAGCGTGGCGCGGCTGACCCCGCTGCGGGCCGCGACGGCACCATGAGTGAGCCCTGCCAGGCCCTGTTCGACCAGCAGTTCGCGCGCTGACGCGAGAGCAGAATTACGGGTGCGCTCGGCGCGCGGATCCGGCGGTCTCATGCGACTCCCATTTCCGATACAAACTGTTTCACAACTATGAAACAGAATGTATCAGAGACTCGTTGGCTCGTCGAGATCCGAAATATTGGAGTGAGTGCTCTCTGTTCGCCTCGATTCACGCTGGCTGTCGACCTGCATCAGCCTGACTGCCTCGTGGATTGTTACAGAGCGAGTGCTCTGTTAATCTCGGTTCATGCCCCGCCCCCGGATACACGATCTCGACCACCTGCTGGACGCCGCCGAGACAATGGCAGTCGACTCCGGTCCCGCCGCTGTCACCGTGCGGGCGCTGTCGGAGGCGACCGGTGTGTCGAACGGGGCGATCTATCACGCCTTCGGGTCGCGCGCCGGGCTGCTGGGCCGCACCTGGCTGCGCGCCGCGCAACGGTTCCTCGAGCTACAACGTCGAGCTGTGGACCGGGCGCTGGCGACCAGTTCCGCGCCGGAACATGCGATCGAAGCGGTGGTGGCGGCCGCCGATACACCGGCGGAATTCCTGCTGGAGCACCCGGCATCGGGGCGCTTCCTGTTGACCGTGTCCCGGCAGGAACTGCTCGGATCGAGCGAGATTCCCGGCGACATCGCCGAAGAACTGCAACGGCTCGACGACCTGCTGACCGGACTGCTCGTCGACCTGGCGCGCGGCGTCTACGGGCGGGGCGATCGGGAAGCGGTGACCGTTGTCCGCGATTGCGTGGTCGAACTGCCGACCGCTCTGCTGCTGCGTGGCCGCCGCGACCCCGAAACCGCAGTGCGCCAACGGCTTGCCGCCGCCGTCCGCGCCGTTCTGGCCCTGCCCCTTGACGACTCCACCCCCAAGAAATGAGAGGCAACACCATGACCGCGACAGTGCATTACGAGGACAAGATCGCCGTGCTCACCCTCGGCGACAACGAAAACCGGTTCTCCCCGGACTGGATCGACAGCGTGAACGCCCAGCTCGACACCATCGAACAGGAAGCGCAGGGCCTGATCACCGTCGGTAGCGGCAAGTTCTATTCCAATGGGCTCGACCTGGAATGGCTGATGGCCAACGGCGACCGAGGCGAATGGTACGTCGGCCGGGTGCAGGAACTGTTCGCCCGCATCCTCACCTTCCCGCTGCCGACCGTCGCCGCCGTCAACGGCCACGCCTTCGGCGCGGGCGCCATGCTGGCCACCGCCCACGACTTCCGGATCATGCGTGCGGACCGCGGCTACTACTGCTTCCCCGAGGTCGACATCGACATCCCCTTCACCCCCGGCATGGCCGCCCTCATCCAGGCCAAACTCGGCCCGCAGGCCGCGGTCACCGCCATGACCACCGGCCACCGCTTCGGCGGTCCCGATGCCCTCGCCGCCGGCCTCGTCGACGCCACGGCCACCGAAACCGAACTCGTCGCCGACGCCGCCACCAAGCTCACCCCGATCCTCGGCAAGAACCCCGCCACCCTCGCCGCCATCAAGAACACCATGTACGCCGCCGTCACCGCGGCCCTGCGCTGAGACGAGACCGGAGGATGCCGACCACGACCACATAGGCCGGCAGTACCAACCGAGCGCTCCGGACCACGCCGCAACGCCCGAATCCGCCGACAACCCCACCGAACTCGTCGTCCCGGTCGACGTCCTCGACGCCGACGGCAACGCCTTCGTCACCGCGAGAATCACCATGCACGCTCGAAGAAGCGGTAGGTCAGGACACCGGTCCGAGGTGACAGGCGATGTCGGTGCGCCACGCCACGGTGGTTGAGGCGCACCGGGGCTCATCGGGCATAGGGTGGGCGGCATGTCCTTGACCGACGGGGAGGGGCAGCACAGCGGGGGGACCCGGCAGGCGATGGTGATCGCGGGCGGGGCGTCGTTCGTGCTCGGGGTGGTGACGTTGCTGTGGCCCGGGCGCGACGAATCGACGCTGGCACTGATTTTCGGGATCGCCCTGGTGATCAGCGCGCTCGTGCAGGGGTTCCTGGCGCTGTGGGCGCGGATCGGGTTCCTGCTTCGGGTGCTGGTACTGGTGAGTGCCGCGCTCACGTCCGTGCTGGCCGTGCTGGCGTTCAGCGGTGGGAACATCGAACTGCTCGCGCTGTGGATCGGGCTCGGGTGGACGGTGCGGGGGATCGTGCTCGCACTCGTCGCGGTGTGGGACGACGATCGCGCCGACAGCTGGACTGCCGAGCTCTGTGGGCTCGGCACCCTCGCGATCGGGATCACGATCATCGCCATGACCTTCAAGACCGTCACCGGCCTGGCGACGATGACCGGCGCCGGACTGATCGTGATCGGCGTGCTCGACCTGCTCGCCGCCGGTATCGTGCGGGCCACACACACCGCCACCGCGCCCGCCCCGACGGTGAACACACAGGCCGTCGCCGACCGCTGACCCCCAATCCCGCACCCGCAGTGCACTTTTCGCGGCGGTGGACGAACATCGGGACAACATGACGTTGCCGGAAACGGAGCGGGTGCTGAACTCTGCGTGCCGGGCCGTTCACAGCTGGGGTAACTGTGCTGCGCGCCGGTAGCGTGGCCCGCGGCGTGCGCAGGTCGCCGCGCGCCGCGTCCGCAGCCCGAAGTATGACCAGGAGAATTGTGGTGTCGCGCGTAATCCCCGGCGTAGCTGCCGATGCCGTCGAACGTGAGAAGCAGGCCATGCGGCGCATGACCGAAAGCCTGGTCGAAGATCTGTCGGACAATGTTCCCGTCGAGCAGGTGACCTCGGCCGTCGGTGCCGCGCACACCCGCTTCGAGGGCAAGCCGATCCGTGAGTTCGTGCCGATCCTGGTGGAGCGGATCGTGCGCAACGAACTCGCCGATTCCGACCCGACCGTGCGAGTGCCTGCGCCGACCGCACGCCCTGCCGCCCCCGAGCAGCCTGTCGAACCGGTCGTCGCCGAGGAGGAGCCTGCCGCGCCGTCGGTGAGCAGGCGGAAGCTCGTTTCGCTGTCGGTGGGTGCGGTCGGGGCGGTGGCGATCGTGGCCGCCGGGATGACGCTGTGGCCGAGCAGCGCCGAAAGTCCGGCCGCCGCACCGGTCGGCGCGGTCACCGTGGTGCGCGGCGTGGTCGGGTCGGAGAAGATGTCGTTCTTCGCCGACGAGCGGGTCGTCAAGGTGCTCACCGACAACGGGATCCGGGTGGAGGTGCAGCCCGCGGGATCGCGGCAGATCGCCACCGAGGTGAACCTCGACAGTTTCGATTTCGCGTTTCCGTCGAGCAAGCCCGCCGCCGAACGCATTCAGCGGTTGCGCAATGTCACCGCCGGGTACACACCGTTCTCCTCGCCGATCGCGATCGCCACCTACCGGCCGATCGCCGACCTGCTCACCGCGGCAGGCGTGATCAAGCCCGGCCCGGTCGCGACCTTCGACATGCAGCGCTACCTCGAACTCACCGCCCAGGGCGTGCAGTGGGACGACCTGCCCGGCAACACGACCTACCCGGTGGCCAAGAACATCCTGGTCTCCACCACCGACCCGCGTACCTCAAATTCCGCCGCGATGTACATGGCCATCGCCGGCTATGTGGCCAACGATCACACCATCGTGCGCGGCGGCACCGCCGAACAGCATGTGCTTCCGACGCTGTCGAAACTGTTCCTCGCCCAGGGCTACACCGACAACAGCAGCGAAGGGCCCTTCACCCAGTACCTGACCAACGGGATGGGCCCGACACCGATGGTGTGCATCTACGAGGCCCAGTTCGTCGAGGCCGCGGGGCAGGGACGCATCACCGATGACATGGTTCTCACCTATCCGACACCCACCGTGCTGTCGAGCCACACGCTTGTCCCGTTCACCGATACCGGCGACCGGATCGGCAAGCTGCTCACCGAGAACCCCGAACTGCGCCGTCTCGCCGCCGAACACGGTTTCCGCACGGGCGACAACGCGCAGTTCACCGCCGTGGCCGCCGAGCGCAAGGTGCCGGTTCCCGCCGACCTGATCGACGTGGTCGATGTGCCCGCGTACGAGACGCTGGAAAACCTACTCGACGGGGTCGCCAAGTCTTACAACTGAGTTCGGTGCGCCGACCTGCGAATATCCCGGGGCGAAAAAGTTTTTCGCGGGCAGCGATGAGTTCTGGCGGTGGGCACCGTCTTTATGGGTGCTACCTGTAGGCCGAGATCCGGGAGAGGCTCATGACCGCCAGTTCCGCCGTCACCACCGGCACCCTCGTGGTGCCTGATGCCCGTCTGTACTACGAGGTCAGGGGGTCGGGACCGCTGATGGTGCTCGTCGGCGCACCGATGAACGCCGCCGCGTTCGCCCCGCTGGCCGAGCAGCTCGCCACCACCAACACGGTCCTCACCACCGACCCGCGCGGTCACAACGCCAGCTCCCTGAACGACCCGGATCAGGACTCCACCGTCGCGGCCCGCGCCGACGACCTGGCCCGGCTCGTCACCCATCTCGACGCGGGCCCGGCGGTGGTGTTCGGTTCCAGCGGCGGCGCCGTGTCCGCGCTCGCCCTGGCCCAGAATCACCCCGACCTCGTCACCACGGTCGTCGCCCACGAACCCCCACTGCGCGAACTGCTCCCCGACGCCGACGCTCAGCGGGCCCGCACCGACGACATCATCGCCACCTACACCGTCGGCGATGTACTCGGCGCGTGGCGGAAGTTCTTCGCCCAAGCCGACATTCCGATTCCCGACCCGGTCCTCGAGCAGATGTTCGGCGCCGATCGCGACCCACGCCAGGTGGCGAGCGAACGCTACTGGCTCACCCACGAACTGCGCCACACCACCGCATGGGTGCCCGATCCGCCCCTGCTCCGCACGATCCCCACCCGCGTCATCGTCGGTATCGGCACCGACTCCAGCGGCCAGCTCTGCGACCGCACCTCCCGCCAACTGGCCTCGGCGCTCGGCATCGACCCGGTCCTGTTCCCCGGCGACCACACCGGATTCGTCAACGAACCAGCCACTTTCGCCGCCCGCCTGCAAGAAGTGCTCGACGAGCCGTGAGCCGCCCGCGGCTACCGCTCCAGCGCCGCACGCTGTCTCGGACTCGAGCGATCAGGTCTCGTGGTGAGCGTGCCGAATGAGTCCCGTGGGCTACTCCGGAGCCATGAAGACAGTGTGGGCGGTACGACGGACATCGGGGTCGGGGTGGGCGCGCAATGCTGTCAGCAATCGAGCCCACTCCCGTGACCAGCCGAATTTGCCTGCGCAGCGATCGACGATGGCGAGTGCTGCCAATGCGGTGGAAGGTGCCGGGCTGCGGGCGAGTTCGGTGCTGATCGTGAGAAACGTCGTCGGTGGAGTGGTGTCGAGTTCGGAGTTGAGCCGTTGGCCCAGGTGATGGGCCGGTCGGGTGACCAGGGCTCCGGTGGCATAGCGGGCGACTTCGTCGAGCGTCGTGACGACACCGGCGGGGTCGGTCCAGCGAATTGCCACCACGGTCAGCTCGATGGCCTGGTCATGCCAGGTCGGGTCGTCGGCCAATGCGGCGACGACCGGCGCGGAGAAGGCGCGCGGGCTCGTGGGGTGGTTGCGGACAACCGTCATGAACCAGTGCAGTAATTTCGAAAGACGCTGGTGCGCGGGGATATCCCGTTCGACGGCGCTGAAATCGGAGCTGCGTAATCTGCGGACGGCCTCGACCACCGCCGCAGGGTCGCCGTCGGTTCGGACACCCGCCAACAGGGCGCGCATCGCGGCTGCCCAGGTGCCGATCGATTCGAGGTCGGTGAGCCGGTAGACGATCACCTCGCGGGTGCCCGTCGCCCACCAACGCTGCCACGTAGTCAGTGTGTCGAGAGCGGCGGCGGCCACGCGAGGATCGTCAGCGGTGGCCAGGTCGCGCACCAGCGCCGCGAACCGTTTCCGCTGCGGGACCGGCAGCGATGCGGGTCCGATGTCGAGAATGGCGCCTGCTACCTCGACATCGGCTGCGGCGTCGTCGAGCAACGCCCACGTCTGGTCGTTGTCGAGGAGGAATCGGGTGGCGAACACCGCCGCGCGCCGCACGTCGCGGTGCGCATCGGGGCGGGTAGCGAGCCCGGCGATGATCGGCAACGCGTCAGGGGCCCGCAACTCGGCGAGAAGTCGGATCGCTTCCTTGCGCGCGGTGATCTTCGGCGATTCGAGCAGCGGCGCAACGGTTCTCGTCAACTGATCCGGCGCTATCCACTTGGCGCAGGTCGCGATACTGCTCACCGCGACGCGGGCACGATCGTCACCCACGTGCCGGGCGAGGACGCTGATGGCGGCTGTCGGCTCGTCGCTGGTGCCGAGTGCGGTGAGCGCGGCCTCGACATCGATGAGTTCGCCGTTGTCGACGAACCACGTGACCCGAGCGAGACTGCCGGGCAGGCGGCCGAGCTGGCGGATCGCCGAGGCTCGCTCGTACGGGGTGGTCTTGCGGCCGCGTGCGTAGTCGTAGAGCAGTCTGGTGTAGCGGTCGATGTGGTGCGGTGGCCACCGGTGGAATCCGGTGACGAACATCGGCACGAACACCACCTTCGCCGACAGGAACCGGCCAGGTGTCCTGGTGTTCAGCAGGGCGTCGAGCAGATCGGTGCGGCGGTCGCCGATCAGCGACTGGACCAGCGGCAGTGTGATCAGGGAACGATCGCGGGCGAGCAGTTGGTCTAGGTGGGTGTCGCGGGTGGCCGGTGCGGCTAGTGCGAGCCGAACAGCGTGGCGGACGGTCGTGTCCGAGGACGCGGAACAGGCGCGCAGGATCAGCCGCTGGAGTACAGGCAGGTCGAAGGCGCGGTGTTCGAGTCCGTCGGCCAAGCTCAGGCACAGGCCCCAGCGTTCCCGCTCCGCCTCGGATTCGAGCCGGGGGAGCAGCGTCGTGAGAATCCGCTGTTCGGCGCCGCGGGGCAGATTGCGGTGCAATCCGGCCAGATTCGGGTCGATCGACAGGTCGGCGAGCCTGCCCATGATGCGGAGTGCGGCCTCGGTGAACGCCGGTTCGGAGGTGATACTGCCGCGCAGCAGCAGTGTGCGCGCGAGCCTGCCGACCGCGTTCGATGTGTTCCACGATCGGTCGCGTGCTTGCAGTGCGTCGGTGGCGAGTTGCTCGAGACCTGGCAGGTGGTCGGTGGTGAACAACGACATCGGGATGTCGGCGACCGCGGTGAGGGCGCTGCTGCGCACCGGATCCTGTTCGTTGCGCAACCGCGCCAGCAGGGACAGCAGTTCGGTGATCACCGATGGATCGCGACTTCCCACCGCTGCCGTGACGAGTTGCGGGTAGGCGGTGGCACGCTCGCCGGTGGTCGGGCGCCGGATGGCTTCGGTCAGCGCCGGTTCGGCTTCGGCCCAGGTGAGTCGCGCGGTGAGCCTGTCGGTGACGTCCGGGATGCCGGTGCTGCCGGGGCGGGACAGGAGTTCGCGGGCGATCTCCGCCCGGGCTGGACCGGGAATCATGTCGAGGAGAGCGAGATCGACCGCTGCGGGCGCCGAGCCCGGCCGCGCGAGGTCGGGGCCGGCGATCGCGGTGCGTCGCGACGGGGGAAGTGCGCGCAGGAATTCGCGCTTCGACCGGGTGCCGAGATAGACCTGTCGCAGGTCGTCGTCGGACAGCGATCGCATTGCCCGCCACAACGCGGGGCCTGCCAGCGCGCGGCCGTTCCCGCTCGGATGCAACATCAGCCTATGCACTGCGCGCGGGTCGTGGCGTGCGAGTCTTCCGATGATCGGATTCAGTGATGTCACCGGCATGAACTCGATGGCCGCCGCGGCCAGGGCGAGCAATCGGTCGGGTGCGTAATCCGCCGCGGCGACCGGGCTCGCGGTGACCCATGCCCACAGTTCTCGCCACTCGGCGCGGTCTGCTTTCCCCGACCGGGCCTCGACGAAATCGAAGACTACACCGATGTGCTTGCCGGACAAGGTAGTCCGGTTCGCTACCGCGTACGCGAGCGTCGGCAGCCATTCGGTGACCACAGCGGGCGAACACGAAGGCAGCACCCGCGCGGCCTCCGCGTCCCCGTACAACGTCCGGAGCGTGGGAACCAGCGCATCTGCGATTTCCTGGCGGTCACCGCGCACGAGAGCCCAGCGGATGCTCTTGCGGGTTCGTTGTGAGGCGCCCGGCAATCTGTCGACGACCACCGCGGGACCGACCCCGAGGCGGATCAATCCCGACAGAGCGCGGGACGCGATCTCCTGGTCCGCCGAATCGAGCTGCGCCAGAAGGTAATCCCGTTGCTCTCCGACGACCGCGAGGAAGTTCGCCGTTCGCGCCCCTGCACGACCACCCGCCACCATCTCGTCGAGCAGCCTCGTCAATTCGGCGGTCCCGGCCAACCGTCGAGCTTCGACCGCCAATGTCCGCATCCGCTGCGGCGCGGACATCCCCGCAACCTCGTCCGACAAGTCCCTCCCCTTACCCTTCATGCCGCCCACCGTATCCGCCCGGAACGACATCGCTGCTCGGCGCCGTAGCCTTGCTCCCATGACGCGCCCCGCACATCTGTGGTCGCCGTCTGCCCGCTCCCGGTCAGCCTCGGGGCCTGCTCGTCGCAGGCGGACGATCTAAGCCATCTGTCCGCGTTTGTCGTCACGACGGCGGCCGGGACGTGCGAAGGGTCTTCCTCTATGCGCCTGCTGACACTTCCCTGGGGAGTACGGCAGTCTGACAGCCGGGTAGTACCGCAGTCCAATGTGCCTGTGTACCAGAGCTTTCTACTGTCTGCTCATGCTGACACGTACGTTGATCCTGCCGATCTGCACCATCGCCTTGTTGCTGACGAGCTGTACTACGAGTTCCGCTGAGGCGCCCGCCGTCGCGCCCGCGCGGCTGGACTCGGTGCGGGCCGACCTTGCCGGGTTGGTCGAGTCCGGTGCTGTCGGCGCTGTCGCCACCCTGACCGACAACGGTGCGACGGCGGTGATGAGTGCTGGGGTCGCCGATCTCGTCGAGGGCGCACCGATTCCTGATGATCGACCGCACCACGTGCGGGTCGGCAGCATTACCAAGACGTTCACGGCGGCGGTGGTGTTGCAGTTGGTCGCCGAGGGGCGGGTGGCGCTGGAGGCGCCGGTGGAGAAGTATCTGCCGGGTTTGCTTCGTGGTGACGGCGTGGACGGGCAGGCGATCTCGGTTCGTCAGCTCCTCGGTCACCGCAGCGGATTGCCGGTTCCGCGTTCGTTCGAATTGACGGAGCATCAGGCGGCCGTCGTCGGACGTACTTTCACACCCGAGGAGGAGATGGCGATCATCCTGCAGTCACCCGCCGAGTCGGCTCCCGGCACCCGCTTCCAGTACAACAACACCAACTACCTGGTGGCGGGGATGCTGATCGAAGCTGTCACCGGGCGCTCGTACGCCACCGAGCTCGCCGACCGCATCATCACCCCGCTCGGCCTGGCCCACACCTATCTGCCCGCCACCGGCGAAACCGGTCTGCGCCGACCCCACCTGTCCGGCTACACCACGGTCGACGGAAACGTCACCGACGAAACCCTCATGGAACCGTCTCTGCCTTGGGCCTCGGGCGCCCTGGTCAGTACCGGCGCCGACCTCAATCGTTTCTACCTCGCACTGGTGTCGGGCCAGGTGGTTCCGCCTGCCCAGTTGCGCGACATGCTCGACGGCGTCGACATGGGCGAAGGCAACGGCATGTCCTACGGACTCGGCATCGGCTACGCCCAGCTCCCTTGCGGCACACGCTTCATCGGCCATAACGGCAACGTCCGCGGCTTCAGCGCCCTCGCGGGCGCCACCACCGCGGGCCGCGCCTTCACCTATTCCTACACCGGCACCCCGACCGCCACGAGCATGGGCGCCTGGATCACCAGCGGGCTCTGCGGCTGATCCACCGCTCCCGGTGCCCGGAGAAGGTTGTATCCGATACCGAGCAACAGGGTTACCGTCGAAGAATGCAGCTTCAACCAGATCAGGGCGATTGGGTGTCTCCGGCGTGCACCCTGCCCACGGCGGAGCAACCGATCCGGGTCGCCGAGTTCGACCAGCTTTTCCGCAGCTCTGCACGCACGACCAGGCGTCCCGATCGGACGCGGCTCGAAGTGATCCTCGATCCGGGTGCCGAGGCGACGGCGCGCGAACTCTCCGACCGTGAGAGCCGCTGCTGCGCGTTCTTCACCTTCGACTTCGCTGTCGAGGAGGAGGGCTTGATGATGCGAGTCGGTGTTCCGGCGAACCACGTCGATGTACTCGACGCCTTCGCCGCACGCGCCTCGGCCGCGATCGAGGCGGCCGGGTGAGCCTTTCACGGATAGGCCGGCTCGCATTCACTGCAACCTCGCCACCGTCGCGGATCAGAATTCGGGATGTACGCCCATGACCGTGTTGCGTTCCATCCTGCTGTTCGCCCTGGCCGCCGTTGCCGAGATCGGCGGCGCCTGGCTGGTCTGGCAGGGCGTGCGCGAACACAAGGGCGTGGCGTGGATCGGCGCCGGAGTCATCGCCCTCGGCCTCTACGGTTTCGTCGCCACGCTGCAGCCCGACGCCAATTTCGGGCGGATCCTGGCCGCCTACGGCGGGGTGTTCGTCGCCGGATCCTTGCTGTGGGGCATGGCATTGGACGGCTTCCGCCCCGACCGCTGGGACGTGATCGGGGCGGCCGTCTGCCTGCTCGGCGTCGCGATCATCATGTACGCGCCGCGCCCGAGCTGACCACGAAATCTCCCATCATCGCCATGTCCTCGTGCTCGAGGTTGTGGCAGTGCAACATGAACGGCCCCGGATAGTCGGTGAAGCGGACCGCGACTTCCACGGCCTCGGCGGGACGGACGTCGACGGTGTCCTTCCAGCCCGCATCGAAGGGTCCGGGCGGGCGGTTGTTGCGGGAGATCACCTGGAACGGGTCGAGGTGGACGTGGACGGGATGGTGGACATCGGTGATGAAACGCCAGATCTCCACGGTGCCGAGACGCGGAGCGGCCAGGGCACGGCCGGATTCGTAAGGCCTGCCGTTGATGGACCAGCCGTTCGGCCCGAGCTGGAACAGGAAGGTGCGTTCGGCGACCGCGGTCGCCGGGTCGAGGCGTTCGACCGGGGCCAGGCGATCCGGGACGGCGGCGTCGTCGTACCGGGTGGGGCCGGTGATGTCGAAGCGGAGGATATCGGTGACCGGGCCGGTGCCGAAAGCGTTGCGGAGACGGACCGACGTGCCGGGCGGGTACGCGGCGAAATCGATGACCACGTCGAAACGTTCGCCGGGGGAGATATCGATGTGGTTGTGCGGCAGTGGGCGATCCAGAAGGCCGCCGTCGCTGCCGATCTGCACGAAAGGGTCTGCGGCGGAACCAGGCTCGAGTGTCAGCCGATAGCGGCGCGCGTTGGACCCGTTGAGCAGCCGGAACCGGTAGCGCACCGGCGACACCTCGAGCCGTGGCCACGGCGCCCCGTTGACCAGGACCACATCGCCGAGAACACCGTTCATGTAGCGATCGGTCACCCCTGGGGTGTGTAGGTCCGGGTCGATCAGCGGATAGGCGAACGAGCCGTCCTCGGCGAAGGAGCGGTCGCAGATGAACAGCGGAATGTCACGGTCACCGCGGGGTAGCGGCAAAGAATCCTCGATCTCGTCGCCGACGAGATGGAAACCGGCCAATCCGCGCCACACGGCGGGCCCGGTGAAACTGTGCCGGTGATCGTGGTACCACAGCGACGCGGCGCGTTGACGGTTCGGATACAAATAGGTGCGTTCTTCGTATGCGAGGTTGCCAGTGGTCGCGGCGGCGCCGTGTCCGTGGGCATTGTGCTGCGGCATCGATGTCGCCCCGACCGGCAGGATCACATCCATCGGGTACCCGTCGCTGTCGGCGGGCGTGTGTCCGCCGTGTAGGTGCACCACGGTCGGGTGTGGCAGTTCATTGCGGTGGCGCACCGAGGTCGCCCGACCCGATCGTGCCCGGATCGTCGGTCCGGGAAACTGCCGTGATAGGTCCACGCCTCGGTACGTAAGCCAGGCAGGATGTCGAGTTGTGCTGTGCGCTGGATGATCTCGTAGTAGTCGGTGGTGGCGTCGGACCGGAACGGTGCCAGTTCTGGGGGCATGGGGAGCCGCGTCTGGAACAGCACGGGCAATCGGGCGGCGCTCGGCAGCAGCAGCCCCGGTTGACCAGGCCGCACGACCCGTGGCACCCCCGCCCCGACGGCGACGGCAGCGCCGACCGCGATGCCCGCGCGCAGGAACCCGCGCCTGCTGATCCTCATCGCTGCCACCGCCACGCCCAATTCACCTGCAACGCGGTGCCGATCGACAAGGCGACGGCGAGCGGGATGTGCACGGCGAGTACCCGTTGCTCACCGAGCGGGATCAGCGCCACCGCGATCAGCAACTGGATCACCGCGGTGCGCACCGGCCACGCCGGGCCACTGCCCTTGCGCCACAACAACACCGATGCGACGACCTGCACCAGGAACACCACCCCGACCAGCCCGCCGTTGCGGCTGTGCATCGCCAAGGCCTCGAAATGCCCGGCCAGAAACCCGCCGGCCAGTGCCGCCTGGGCGAACACCAGCGCGGCGGCGACGGTCACCGTCGCCCGGAACACCGGCAGCGGCCACCGCGGGTGCGCCGCGGTCATCGGCGCGCCTGCCGCACACCACGGCGCCACACGTCGGCGATGGCGCCGGTGGTGGTGATGTCGGTGGTCGGGTCGCCCTCGACGAGCAGCAGGTCGGCGCGCGAACCCGGCGCGATCCGACCACGATCGGCCAACCCGAATCGATCCGCCGGTCGGCTGGTCGCCGCAGCCAGCACCTCCAGCGGAGACAGACCGATCTCGCTCAGCAACACCAGTTCCCGATGCAAGCTCGCACCATGAGTGGGCGCGAACGGATTGGCGTCGGTGCCCGCGAGCAGCGGCGCTCCCGCGCGATACAGCGCCCGAGCCACGCTCAGAGCGTCCTCGAAAGAGCCCGGACGCGCGCAATCCGCCGCGTTCTCGTGCTGATGGCCGAGGGTTTCGAAGTAGACGAGTGTGCTCACCACGAAGACGTTCTCGGCGGCTACCCGTTCGACCAGGTCGGCGGTGTGCGGCGAGACATCGGTCCAGACGTGCGCCAGCCCGTCGACTCCCGCGTCCAGCGCGATGCGCACCTCGCCCTCGGTGATCGCGTGCGCGATGACCCGCAAACCCGCCCGATGTGCTTCCTCGGTCAGGGCGGTCGCGGTCGCGGCGGACAACACCGGAAGCTCGGCGCCGTGCACGGCGCCGTCGTCGACGACGATCTTCAGGTAGTCCGCGCCTTCCGCCAGCCTGGCCCGCACGAAGTCCGCGGCCTGTTCGGGGCCGGAGATGGTGTCGAACGGTGCGAGTCCGAGTTCGGCGACACCGGGCGCTGCGAGCAGTTGACCGGGGTGACCGCCGGGCGCGGTGGCCAGTGTGCCCGCGCTGAGGAAGTCGGCCACATCGTCACGGGTGGCGGCCAGCGCGCGTTGGGTGGGCAGCACCTCGGGCAGACAGAACATGTCGAGTTCGGTGGTCACTCCGAAGGTGAGCGCGCGGGCCAGGTCTCCGTCGAAGATGTGGGTGTGGCAGTCGATCAATCCGGGAAGGACGGTGCGACCTGTGCCGTCGACCTCCACCTCGGCCGGGGCGTGGTCGTCGACCACGATGCGGTCGCCCTCGATGAGCACGCTGGTGTTATCGACGCTGCGCTCGCCGTCGAAAACCCGGACATCACTGATTCGAGTACGCATGGAACCTCCTTGGTTGAAACGGATTCGCCGACAAAGAGGCAGCCGCGCCACCGAATGTGACGAATACGGCCGGTTCCTATGCGATGGATCACAGATTCGGATGCGGCTGTCACACTTCGCCTCGTCGGCCACCTCTTTGTGGGAAGACCTGTTTCCGCTGGACCGGAGGACACCATGACCGATGACATCGACAACGCCACCGAGGTGTTCGTCGGCTACCGCGAACTGCTGTTCTCGGTGGTCTACAACATGCTCGGCAGTGTCGCCGACACCGAGGACGTGCTGCAGGAAGTGTGGTTGGCCTGGCAGTCCCGGTCGGTCGGCAGCGAACCCATCGACAATCCCCGCGCCTACCTCACCCGGATGGCGGTGAACCAGGCCCTCGCCCGCCGCGCCACGCTGAGTCGGCGCCGCGAAGACTATGTGGGGCAATGGCTTCCGGAACCGTTGCTCGACGGCGAGCCCGACGGAGCGACAACGGTGGAACGCACCGAAGCGTTCTCGATGGCGATGCTGGTCGTCCTGGAATCGCTGACCCCGCTCGAGCGGGCCGTCTTCGTTCTCAACGAGGTCTTCGCCTATCCGCACACCGAGATCGCCGAGATGGTCGATCGCTCACCGGCCGCCGTCCGGCAGATCGCTCATCGCGCCCGCGCGCATGTGCGGGCGCGGCGCCCCCGTACCCAGGTCGACCCGCGAGTCTGCCGGGCGGTCACCGAACGTTTCGTTGCCGCGGCCATGGGGGGCGACCTCGACGAACTCCTGGCGGTCCTCTCACCGGAGGTCACCTTGTGGACCGACGGCGGCGGCACCGGACCGGCGACCAGTTTGCGGCCCGTGCACGGCAAGACTGCCGTCGCCGAGGTCTTCATGGCCGTCGCCGCGGCCGGACTGGACGGCTATCACGTGGGTTGGCGCACGGTCAGCGGTGACCCGTGCGCCGTTGTCTTCGACGGTGATGCGCCCCTCGCGGTGGTGGTGCTGGATGTCGCCACCGACGACACCGTGATCGGGATCTATTCGGTCACCAACCCCGAAAAACTCACCCACCTGCACAACCCGACCCGCTGAGAGGTTGTGCCTCCAAGCGACTCAACGGACGAAGTGGGCCGCCCGTTCTGCCAGGTCGAGAACGGGCTGGGGGAACAGGCCGAGGAGCACGGTCGCGCCCGCGGTGAAGGCCACGACGAGGACGGTCGCGAACGGCGAGGTCGCGGTCGGGGCGTCAGCGGGCGGGTCGGTGAAGAACATCAGCACGATGACGCGGACGTAAAAGAACGCCGCGATGGCGCTGCACACGACACCGATGATGACCAGGAAGATGTAGTCGGCACCGGATGCCGCGGCGAATACCGCGAACTTGCTGACGAATCCGCTGGTCAACGGAAGCCCGGCGAACGACAGCAGCAGCAGCGCGAAAACCGAGGCCAGCCAGGGGGACCGCTTACCGAGACCGGCCCACTGCGACATGGCGGTCGCCTCGTCGCCGGAACCGTCGCGCACCAGACTGACCACCGCGAACGCACCGACCGTGCCGAGACCGTAGGCCAGCAGATAGAACATCACCGCCGCCAAACCCGCGGAATCGGCGGCGGTCATGCCGACGAGCAGGAACCCGGCGTGCGCGATGGAGGAGTAGGCGAGCATCCGCTTCACATCGGTCTGGGTGACCGCCATGACCGCGCCCACCACCATCGTCGCCACCGCGACGGCGGCGAGCACGGGGCGCCAATCATCGCTGAGCGCACCGGTTCCCACCATCAGCACGCGCATGGTCGCCCCGACCGCGGCGATCTTGGTCGCCGCCGCCATGAACGCGGTGATCGGGGTCGGTGCGCCCTGGTACACGTCGGGCACCCACGCCTGGAACGGCACGGCACCGATCTTGAACAGCAGTCCCACCGCGAGCATCGCGATACCGAGCAGGGCGAGAGTGGCGTCGTCGCCCTGCTTGTCCAGTGCCGCACCGATTTCCGGCAACGAGACGGTGCCGGTCTGCCCGTAGAGCAGGGCGACACCGTAGAGGAAGAACGCGGAGGAGAAGGCACCCAGCAGGAAGTACTTCAGTGCCGCTTCCTGCGACAGCAACCGCCTGCGCCGGGCGAGTCCGCACAGCAGATACAGCGGCAGCGACAGCACCTCCAGCGCGACGAACATGGTGAGCAGATCGTTGGACGCGGGAAACAGCAGCAACCCGCCCAGAGCGAGCATGGTCAGCGGGAAGACCTCGGTGGTCGAGACGCCCGCCCGCACGGCGGCGAGTTCGTTGGCGCTGCCCGGGACCGACGATGCCTGCGGGGTGAAGGCGTCGACACCGCGTTCGAGGACGGCGGCGGCCCGGCTCCAGGTGCCCGGCCCGCTGCGCACGCGCCGTACCGCACCGCGTTCGGCGATCAGCAGCAGTCCGAGCAGCCCGATCACGAGAATGGTGCCCTGCAGAAACAAGGTGACACCGTCGATCGCGACGGCGCCGACCACGGCGGTGGCCTCGGTGCCGGCTAGCAGCACCACGGCGACCAGCGCGGCGAGCACACCGGCGATGCCGAGCACCACATGGGTGCCGTACCGGTAGGCGCGGGGCGCGAACGCCTCGACCAGCACACCGACGACGCCGACGGTGAACACGATCAGCATCGGTGCGAGCAGGTGGTATTCGATGCTCGGCGCGGTCAGCGGGGCCGCGAGCTCGTTGATGGTCACGGAGTCCGTCCTCATTTGTGTCCGCCGGTGGGGGCTGCTTCGGGAGCGGGGACCTTCGGTGCCGGATCCTGCTTACCGATGGTCGACAAGGTCTGTCCCACCGCGGGATTCACCAGGTCGAGCATCGGCTTCGGGTACAGGCCGAGCACCAGCAGGGCGACGAGCAGCGGAACGACCACGGCGAGTTCGCGCGGCACCAGATCGCGCAGATTCTCGTTGCCCTCACGCACCGGACCGGTCATCAGTCGCTGGTAGAGCCACAGCACGTAGATCGCGGCAAGGACCAGCGCACCGGTCGCCACCACCGCGGCCACCTCGTACCGGCTGAATGTGCCGACCAGCACCAGGAATTCGCTGACGAACGGAGCGAGTCCGGGCAGCGACAAGGTCGCCAATCCGGCGATGAAGAACGTGCCCGCCAGCACGGGGGCCACCTTCTGCACGCCGCCGAAATCGGCGATCATCCGGCTGCCGCGCCTGCTGACGAGGAATCCGGCGATGAGAAACAGTGCGGCCGTGGACAATCCGTGGTTCACCATGTACAGGGTGGCACCGGACTGCGCCTGGGAGGTCATGGCGAAGATGCCGAGGATGATGAACCCGAAGTGCGAGATGGAGGTGTAGGCGATCAGGCGCATCACGTCGGTCTGCCCGATCGCGAGCAGAGCACCGTAGAGCACACCGATCACCGCGAGGGTGATGACGAGCGGAGCGAAGGTGTCGGAGGCCAGCGGGAACAGCAGCAGGCAGTAGCGCAGCATGCCGAAGGTGCCGACCTTGTCGACCACCGCCATCATCAGCACCGCGCTCGACGGGGTGGCCGACACGGCGGCGTCGGGCAGCCAGGTGTGCAGCGGCCACAGGGGAGCCTTCACCGCGAAGGCGAACATGAACCCGAGGAACAGGGCGTTCAAGACCGCCGTACTACCGCCGAGTTCGCCGTTGTTGGCCGCTTCGACCACCACCCGCAGATCGAAGGTGCCCGCCGAGCCCTGACCGAGACCGGCGCGGGCGGTGAGCACGTACAGCCCGATCACCGCGGCCAGCATGATCAACCCGCCGAACAGGTTGTACAGCAGGAACTTCACCGCCGCGCGCGAGCGTTGCGCGCGCACGGCGGCGTCGGTGGTGCGGGCGCCGAAGCCGCCGATGAGGAAGTACATCGGGATCAGCATGGCTTCGAAGAAGATGTAGAACAGCAGGATGTCGAGGGCGAGGAACGAGATCAGCACCATCGACTCGACCAGCAGCATCAACGCCATGTACAGGTGGGCGTTCTTGCGGCCGTCGCCGCTGTCGTCGTTCCAGCCCGCCAGGATCAGCAGCGGAACGAGCAGCGCGGTGAGCAGTACCAGGGCGGTGGCGATGCCGTCGAGGCCGAGGGTGTAACCCACACCGAACGCCGGGATCCACTCGTGGGATTCGACGAATTGGTATTGCTCACCGCCGGGCCGGAAATTCACCGCGAGCACGACGGCGAGCACGAGCACACCGAACGACACCGTGAACGCGAGCGCGCGGGCCAGGGTGCGCTGGGCGGCGGGGACCGCGAGCACCGCGACGGCACCGATCGCGGGGGCGAGCCAGAGCGTCGTCAGCCAGGGAAACGAGTTCACCAGAACCTCACCGCGAGCAGGGCAGCGGCCACCAGGGCCGCGCCGGTGAACATGGACAGGGCATACGAGCGGACGAAACCTGTTTGCACGCGCCGGGTCCGGGCCGACAGCCCGCCGATGGCGGCGGCCGTCCCGTTGACGATCCCGTCGACACCCTTGGCATCGACGAATACCAGCGCCCGGGTGAGGTAGCGGCCGGGACGTTCGAACGCCGCCTCGTTGACGGCATCACCGTAGAGATCCTTGCGTGCGGCGCGGGTGAGCACGGTGACCGGCTCCGGCGCGACCTCGGGAACGGCCGACTCGGCGTACTTGCGGTAGGCCACGGCGACACCGATCGCGACCACCGTCAACGCGAGTCCGGTGACGACGATGGGCGGGACGACGGGTTCGGCGTGGTGCGAGCCGACGACGGGTTCGAGCCAGTGCACCAGCGACGAGCCCCACACGAACAGTCCACCGGCGAACACGGATCCGAGGGCGAGCAGGATCATCGGCCCGGTCATCACCGCGGGTGATTCGTGCGGATGGGTGTCGGGTTTCCACCGGCGTTCACCGAAGAACGTCATCAGCATGACCCGGGTCATGTAGAAGGCGGTGAGCCCGGCGCCGAGCAGGGTGACCACCCCGAGCAGGACACCGGTTGGGCCGCCGTGGTCGAAGGCGGCCTCGATGATCTTGTCCTTGGAGAAGAAGCCCGACAGTGGTGGCACGCCGATGATCGCCAGGTAGCCGAGCCCGAAGGTGACGAAGGTGATCGGCATCAGGGTGCGGAGGCCGCCGTAGCGGCGCATATCGGTTTCGTCGTTCATCGCGTGCATCACCGATCCGGCGCCGAGGAACAGCCCGGCCTTGAAGAAGCCGTGGGTGAGCAGGTGCATGATCGCGAAGGCGTAGCCGGCGGGGCCGAGACCGACGGCGAGGATCATGTAGCCGATCTGGCTCATCGTCGAGGCGGCCAGCGCCTTCTTGATGTCGTCCTTGGCGCAGCCGATGATCGCGCCGAACAGCAACGTCACCGCGCCGACGGCGAGCACCGCGGCCTGTGCGCCGGGGGCCAGATCGTAGATCGGGTTGGCGCGCGCGATCAGGTACACACCGGCGGTGACCATGGTGGCGGCGTGGATGAGCGCCGACACCGGAGTCGGGCCTTCCATGGCGTCACCGAGCCAGGACTGCAGCGGCACCTGCGCGGATTTACCGCACGCGGCGAGCAGCAACATCAGCCCGATCACGGTGAGCGTGCCTTCGCTCGCGTCCGGTGCGGCGGCGAACACGGTCTGGAAGTCGAAGGAGCCGAAGGTCGCGAACATGACCATCATGGCGATGGCAAGACCCATGTCACCGACCCGGTTCACCACGAATGCCTTCTTGGCAGCCGTTGCGGCGGAGGGCTTCTCGTACCAGAACCCGATCAGCAGGTACGACGCAAGACCCACACCTTCCCAGCCGAGGTACAGCACGAGGAAGTTGTCGGCCAGGACGAGCACCAGCATGGCGGCCAGGAACAGGTTGAGGTAGCCGAAGAAGCGGCGCCTGCCCGGATCGTGGCTCATGTAGCCGATCGAATAGAGGTGGATCAGGGAACCGACGCCGGTGATGAGCAGCGCGAAGCAGATCGACAGCTGATCGAGTTGCAGCCCGAACCCGACCTGCATCTGCGCCACCGGCACCCAGGTGAACAGCTCCAGATGCTGGGCTCGGTCGGCGTCGGCGCGACCGAGCATGCCGACGAACGCGACGACCGCGACGACGAACGAACCGAGGGCGGCGGCCGTACCGAGGTAGTGCCCCCAGCCGTCGGCGCGGCGCCCGAGCAACAGCAGAACGATCGCGCCGAACAGGGGGATCGCGGGCAGCAGCCACAACGTTGCGGTACCCATGTCAGAACTTCAGCAGGTTGGCGGCGTCGACCGAGGTCGACCGGCGGGCACGGAAGATCGTCATGATGATCGCCAGACCGACGACGACCTCGGCGGCGGCCACGACCATGGTGAAGAAGGCGATCACCTGACCGTCGAGGTCGCTGTGCAGCCGGGCGAAGGTGACGAAGGCCAGGTTCACCGCGTTGAGCATGAGCTCCACACACATGAACACCACGATCGCGTTGCGCCGCAACAGGACTCCGGCGGCGCCGATGGTGAACAACAGCGCGGACAGGAACAGGTAGTTCTGGGGGTTCACCGCTTGCCTTCCTCGTCGGCCGTCGGGTTGTCGCCGCGTGCCGCGCCCGCCGCCAGGAACAGCGCTTCTTCGTGGGCGCGGGTGCGGCGGTGGCGCAGGATGGTGCTCACCGAGTGTTCGGCGTAGGAACCGTCGGGCAGCAGGGCCGGGCTGTCGACGGCGTTGTGCCGGGCGAAGACGCCCGGTGTCGGCTGCGGGGTGGCGCGTTCACCGCCGGTACGGAAACGGTCACGTGACATCTCGCGCTGACCGCGGCGCGGCGTGAAGTGTTCGCGGTGGGCCAGCACCATGGCGCCGATGGTCGCGGTGATGAGCAGGGCACCGGTGAGTTCGAACGCCCAGACGTAGCGCAAGAAGATCAGTTCGGCGAGTTCGGCGATCACATCGCGTTCACCGAAACCGTTGCCCGCGAAGCGGGTTCCGTCGCCACCCAATGCCGACCCGATGCCGCCGATGAGCAGGAAGCCGAATCCGAGGCCGACGATCGCGGCCGCGATGCGTTGCCCGCGCAGGGTTTCGCGCAACGATTCGGCCGAGTCCACACCGACGAGCATCAGCACGAACAGGAACAGCATCATCACCGCGCCCGTGTACACCACGATCTGCACCACACCGAGGAACAGGGCGTCCTGGGCGATGTAGAACACGGCGAGCGCGATCATGGTCGCGGCCAGGCACAGCGCCGAGTGCACGGCCTTGGCCGCGGTCACCATGCCGAGCGCGCCGAGCACGGCGATGGGGGCGAGCACCCAGAACAGCACGGCTTCCCCGGTGGAGGTGGCGGCGATGTCGGCGGCCAGCAGGGTGTTCATCGCAGGACCTCCTCTTCGGACGCCGCGGGTCCGACGCGACCGAGGTAGTAGTCGGCGGCGTCGGTGCCGGGTGCCATCGCGTGCGGCGGAGCGACCATGCCGGGCTCCATCGGCGCCAGCAGGCGGTCCTTCTCGTAGATCAGGTCCGCGCGGTTGTCGTCGGTGAGTTCGTATTCGTTGGTCATGGTGAGCGCCCGGGTGGGGCAGGCCTCGATGCACAGGCCGCAGCCGATGCAACGCAGGTAGTTGATCTGGTACACGCGCCCGTAGCGTTCACCGGGGGAGAACCGTTCGTCCTCGGTGTTGTCGCCGCCTTCGACGTAGATCGCGTCGGCCGGGCACGCCCAGGCGCACAGTTCGCAGCCGATGCATTTCTCGAGGCCGTCGGCGTAGCGGTTGAGCTGGTGGCGACCGTGATAGCGCGGGGCGGTCGGCACCTTCTGTTCTGGGTAGAACTCGGTGTTGGGCTTCTTGAACATCGTGGCCCCGGTGACGGCGAACCCGGCGAAGGGATCGAGCAGACCGATCCGTGGTTCGGCGTCGGCTGTGCGCGGTGGAATCGGCGGTACCGGGAAACCGAGGAACACAGGCGAGCTCGCGGGTTCCTCCGGCAGCGGCGGCAGTCCCTTCGTGCGGCCTGCCCGCACGAACATGCCGATCAGCCCGAGGGTGACGACGATGCCGGTGCCGACCAGGATAGGTGTCTGCCCGGGAATGCCCTCGATGTCGAGCACCCGTGCACCGGCCACGACCATGACCCACACCAGCGAGGTGGGGATGAGCAGTTTCCAGCCGAGGTTCATGAACTGGTCGTAGCGCAGTCGTGGCAGGGTGCCGCGCAACCAGACGAACACGAACAGGAACGTCCACACCTTGGCGGTGAACCACAGCACCGGCCACCACCCGGAGTTGGCGCCCTCCCACAGGCTGATCGGGAACGGTGCGCGCCACCCGCCGAGGAACAGGGTGGTGGCGAGCGCGGAAACCGTTGCCATGTTGACGTATTCGGCGAGCATGAACATCGCGAACTTCAGCGAGGAGTACTCGGTGTGGAAGCCACCGACGAGCTCACCCTCGGCTTCGGGCAGGTCGAACGGTGCCCGGTTGGTCTCACCGACCATCGCCACGCAGTAGATCAGGAACGACGGCAGCAACAGAAAGACGTACCAGGTGCCCTCCTGGGCGGTGACGATGCCGGAGGTCGCCATGGTGCCCGAGAGCAGGAACACCGTGGCGAAGGTCAGTGCCATCGCGATCTCGTAGGAGATCACCTGTGCGGTCGAACGCAGCCCGCCGAGCAGCGGATACGTCGAGTTCGACGACCAACCGGCCAGCACGATGCCGTACACGCCGATGGAGGTGATGGCCAGGATGTAGAGCACGCCGACGGGCATGTCGGTGAGCTGCAGCGCGGTGCGGGTGCCGAAGATCGACACCTCCGGTCCGAACGGGATCACCGCGAACGCCATGAAGGCCGGGATCACCGAGATGATCGGTGCGAGCACATAGATCGGCTTGTCGACGATGGCGGGGATGATGTCTTCCTTGAGCGCCATCTTCACGCCGTCGGCGATCGACTGGAACATGCCGCCCGGGCCGACCCGGTTGGGGCCGACCCGCATCTGCATCCAGGCGACGACCTTGCGTTCGGCGTACACCGCGACCAACGGGACGAGCATCAGGTAGACGAACACCGCCAGCGCCTTGACCACGACCAGCCACAGCGGGTCGGTGCCGAAGACCGGCCCGGCGTCGGCCGCGAGGAGTAGCACACGATCACTCATGGCGGTGTTCCTTCATCCTGTCGTCGGCGCGGCGCAGGCGCACCACGGCGCCGGGCGTCACGCCGAGGGTGGTACCGACCGTGCAACCGGGTGAGTGCAGCGGCAGCCACACCACCCGGTCGGGCAGATCGGTGATCATCAGCGGCACGGTGATCTCGCCACGGTCGGTGGCGACGATGATGTGGTCGGCGTCGTCGGCTTCGATCTCGGCGGCGGTGGCGGCCGAGAGCCGGGCGACCGGTGGTCGCGCGACACCGGCGAGGTTGGGTTCGCCGTCCTGCAGTCGACCGGCGTCGAGCAGCATCCGCCACCCGGCCAGCACCGCCGTACCGGGACCGGGTGCGGGTCTGGGGTGGCTCGAGAATTCGGGTGCGTCGATCGGCTCACCGCTCCAAGCCCCGAGAGCGTCGAGTTCGGCCCGGGCCGCGGCGGCATCGGGCAGCGCGATCGGGACACCCATTTCGGCGGCCAGGGAATGTAATACGCGCAGGTCCGACAGGGGGGCGGCGACGCGGCGTGTGGTGTCCAGGGGTGCGGCCGCGAACGGACGCGGTCTGCCTTCCCAAGTGCGGAAGGTGCCCGCCTTCTCGACGACGGTGGCAACGGGGAACACGACGTCGGCGCGTTCGGTGACGCTGCTGTGGCGTTGTTCGAGACTCACCACGAATCGGGCGGCATCGATCGCGGCCAGGGCCGCAGCGGGGTCGGGCAGGTCGGCGGGATCCACGCCGCCGATCACCAGTGCACCGAACTGGGCCGCGCCCGCGAGGATCGCCGAGGTGTCGCGCCCGGGACCGTCGGGCAGTTCGCCACTTTGCCAGCGGTGACGAACCTGCTGGCGCGCGGTCGGATCGACGACGGGCCTGCCACCGGGCAACAGACTGGGCAATGCGCCTGCTTCGAGTGCTCCGCGTTCACCGGCTCGGCGTGGCACCCAGGCGAGCGCGGCGCCGGTGGCCTCGGCCAACCGGACCACCGCCGACAAGGCGCCCGGGCTGCCTGCGAGCCGTTCGCCAGCCATGACGACCGCGCCAGGCGTGCGCAGCAGGTTCATGAGTTCGGCGGCGTCCGGTGAGGTTTCGTCCAGCACGGCGTCGAGGACCTCGGCCTCGGCGCACGGCGGGGTCTGAATGAGCGCACCGGAGAGACGTTCGAGCCCGCGAGAAGCGAACGGCGCCAACGACACCACCCGCAGACCTCGAGTGCGCACGGCTTTGCGCAGCCGCAGGTAGACGATCGGTGATTCCTCTTCGGGTTCGAATCCGACCAGCAGCACTGCGGGCGCTTTGCTCAGCGCCGTGTAGTCCACGTCGATGCCGCGTCCGGCGACGCACGCGGCGAGGAACTGTTCCTCCTCCTCGGAGTGCACGCGGGCGCGGAAGTCGATGTCGTTGGTGGACAGCACCATTCGCGCGAACTTGCTGTACGCGTAGGCCTCTTCCTCGGTGACGCGCCCACCGACCAGCACACCGGCGTTGCCGATGGCGGCCTGCAAACCGGTCGCGGCGGCGGCGAGGGCCTGGGGCCAGGAGGCGGGGGCGAGCACGCCGTCCCAGCCACGCACCAGTGGGGTGGTGAGGCGGTCGCGTTCGGTGGCGTAGGCGAAGGCCCAGCGGCCCTTGTCGCAGTTCCATTCCTCGTTGACCTGCGGGTCGTCACCGGCCAAGCGCCGCAACACTTTCCCGCGCCGGTGATCGGTGCGTTGCGCGCAACCCGACGCGCAGTGCTCGCACACGCTGGGTGTGGAGACCAGGTCGAAGGGGCGGGCACGGAACCGGTAGGAGGTGCCGGTGAGCGCGCCGACCGGGCAGATCTGCACGGTGTTGCCGGAGAAGTACGAGTCGAGCGGTTCGGCCTGGGCGATACCGACCTGTTGCAGCGCACCACGATCCATCAATTCGATGAACGGGTCACCGGCCACCTGCTGGGAGAACCGGGTGCACCGGGCGCACAGTACGCACCGTTCCCGGTCGAGCAGCACCGCCGACGACAGCGGTATGGGCTTCGGGTAGGTGCGTTTCTCACCCTCGAAGCGTGATTCGGCGCTGCCGGTGGACATGGCCTGGTTCTGCAACGGGCATTCGCCGCCCTTGTCGCATACCGGGCAATCCAGGGGGTGGTTGATGAGCAGCAGTTCCATCACCCCGCGCTGAGCCTTCTCGGCGACCGGGGAGCTGAGTTGGGTGCGCACCACCATGCCGTCGGTGACGGGAATCGTGCAGGAGGCCACCGGTTTCCGCTGGCCTTCGACCTCGACGATGCACTGGCGGCAGGCGCCGACGGGGTCGAGCAGTGGGTGGTCGCAGAAGCGGGGGATCTGCACGCCGATCAGTTCGGCCGCGCGGATCACCAAGGTGCCCGCGGGGACCTGGATGGTGGTGTCGTCGATGGTGACGCTCACCAGGTCGGCGGGCACCACCCCGGAGTTGTTGCCGGGTGCGATCGCGGTCATCGGGTCGCCTTTCCTGAGGCCCACGCCGTGGCGCGGGCCGGGTCGAACGGGCAGCCGCCGCGACGCTGATGCTCGAGGTATTCCTCACGGAAGTACTTCAGCGAGGAGAAGATCGGGCTGGCGGCGCCGTCACCGAGCGCGCAGAACGATTTGCCGTTGATGTTGTCGGCGATGTCGGCGAGCTTGTCGAGGTCGGCCTCGGTGCCCTGACCCGCCTCGAGCCGGTGCAGCAGTTGCACAAGCCAGTAGGTGCCTTCGCGGCACGGTGTGCATTTGCCGCAGGACTCGTGGGCGTAGAACTCGGTCCAGCGCAGCACCGCCCGCACCACGCAGGTGGTGTCGTCGAAGATCTGCAATGCCTTGGTGCCCAGCATGGACCCGGCGGCGGCGACACCTTCGTAGTCGAGGGCGACATCGAAGTGCTCGGCGGTGAACAGCGGTGTCGAGGAACCACCGGGTGTCCAGAACTTCAGGGTGTGCCCGGCGCGCACGCCGCCTGCGTAGTCGAGCAGTTCGCGCAGGGTGATGCCGAGCGGTGCCTCGTACTGGCCGGGGCGGGCGACGTGGCCCGAGAGGGAGTACAGGGTGAAGCCGGGCGACTTCTCGCTTCCCATCGAGCGGAACCAATCGGTGCCGTTGCGCAGGATCGAGGGCACCGACGCGATGGATTCCACATTGTTGACCACCGTCGGGCAGGCGTAGAGGCCGGCGACGGCGGGGAACGGTGGTCGTAGCCGTGGCTGGCCGCGGCGTCCCTCGAGCGAATCGAGCAGGGCGGTTTCCTCGCCGCATATGTAGGCGCCGGCGCCGGCGTGCACGATCAGTTCCAGGTCGAAACCCGAGCCGAGGATGTCGTTGCCGAGGAATCCGGCGGCGTAGGCCTCGGCGACGGCGGCCTGCAGGCGGCGCAGCACCGGGACCACTTCACCACGCACGTAGATGAAGGCGGTGTTCGCGCGAATGGCGTAGGCGGCGATCACCACCCCCTCGATCAGAGTGTGCGGGGTGGCCAGCATGAGCGGGATGTCTTTGCAGGTGCCGGGTTCGGACTCGTCGGCGTTGACGACGAGGTAGTGCGGTTTGGTCGTGCCGTCGGGGCCGGGGCCCTGCGGGATGAACGACCACTTCATCCCGGTGGGGAAACCGGCGCCGCCGCGTCCGCGCAGGCCCGCGTCCTTGACCGTTTGGATGACGTCGTCGGGCTGCATCCGCAGCGCGGCCCGCAGACCTTCGTAACCGCCTGTGCTGGAATAGGTGTCGAGCGTCCAGGACTGCGGACGATCCCAGTGTCGGCTCAGTACAGGAGTGAGCGTGGTCATCGTGTGCCCTCGCCGTCTCCGGAATCCGTTGCCGGGAGGCCTGTTTCAGGGTCCGAGGCCGGACCGTCGGCGATGCGCAATCCTGCCAGCGTGGGCTCGCCGGGAGCGCCCTCGAGGACACCCGGTCGTTCGTCGGGGAAGCCGGCGAGGATTCGCGCGGTCTCGCGGAACGTGCAGAGCGGGGCGCCGCGGGTGGGCCGCACCTGATGCCCGGCACGCAGCGCGTCGGTGATCTCGATGGCCGATTCGGGGGTCTGGTTGTCGAAGAACTCCCAGTTCACCATCATCACCGGCGCGTAGTCGCACGCGGCGTTGCACTCGATGTGTTCGAGGGTGACGGCGCCGTCGGGAGTGGTCTGACCGTGGCCGATGCCCAGATGCTGTTGCAACGCTTCGTAGATCGCGTCGCCGCCGAGCACCGCGCACAGCGTGTTGGTGCACACGCCCACGTGGTAGTCGCCGGTGGGAGTGCGGCGGTACATCGAATAGAAGGTGGCCACGGCGGTGACCTCGGCACCGGTGAGCCCCAATTGCTCGGCACAGAAGTCGATCCCGGTACCGGTAACATATCCGTCCTCGGCTTGCACCAGATGCAACAGTGGCAGCAGGGCCGAACGCGGATGCGGGTAGCGGGTGATGATGTCCTTGGCGTCGAGCTCGAGACGCTGGCGAATATGCGGCGGATACGGCTCGGGCCGGACGGTGAGATTCAGCAGAACCGTTGGGCTCGCGGGCTTTTCGGTCATCGGTCTACCCCTCCCATGACGGGGTCGATGCTGGCGACGGAGGCGATGACGTCGGCGACCATGCCGCCCTCGCACATCGCGGCGACCGCCTGCAGGTTGGTGAACGAGGGGTCTCGGTAGTGCACCCGGTAGGGGCGGGTGCTGCCGTCGCTGACCATGTGCACGCCCAGTTCGCCGCGTGGTGACTCGACAGCCGAATACACCTGCCCGGCAGGCACTCTGATGCCCTCGGTGACGATCTTGAAGTGGTGGATCAGCGATTCCATGGAGGTGCCCATGATCTTGCCGATGTGTTCGGGGGAGTTGCCGAGTCCGTCGGGGCCCAGTTTCAGGTCGGCGGGCCAGGCGATCTTTCTGTCGTCGATCATCACCGGACCGGGGCGCAACCGGTCGAGGCATTGTTCGACGATCTTGAGCGACTCGCGCATCTCGGCCACCCGGATGAGGTAACGGCCGTAGCAGTCGCAGCCGGTGGTGGTCGGGATGTCGAACTCGTAGTTCTCGTACCCGCAGTAGGGATCGGACTTGCGCAGGTCGTGGGGCAGACCGGTGGCGCGGAGCACCGGCCCCGTGATGCCGAGGGCCATGCAGCCGGTGAGGTCGAGGTAGCCGATGTCCTGGGTGCGCTTCTTCCAGATCGGGTTGGCGCTGAGCAGGTGTTCCATGTCGCGCAACCGGCCGGGCATGATGTCGAGGAGTTCGCGCACCTTGGTGACACCGTCGTCGGGCAGGTCCTGGGCGAGGCCGCCGGGACGGATGAAGGCGTGGTTCATCCGCAGCCCGGTGATGGTTTCGAAGACGTCGAGGATGAGTTCGCGTTCGCGGAAGCCGAACAGCATCGGGGTGAGCGCGCCCAGTTCCATGCCGCCGGTCGCCAGCGCCACCAGGTGCGAGGAGATGCGGTTGAGCTCCATCAGCAGCACACGGACCACGGTGGCGCGTTCGGGGATCTGTTCGGTGATGTCGAGCAGTTTCTCCACGCCGAGGCAGTAGGCGGTCTCGTTGAAGAACGGGGACAGATAATCCATCCGGGTCACGAAAGTGACGCCCTGGGTCCAGTTGCGGAACTCCAGGTTCTTCTCGATACCGGTATGCAGGTAGCCGATGCCGCAGCGGGCTTCGGTGACGGTTTCGCCCTCGATCTCGAGGATCAGGCGCAGCACCCCGTGCGTGGAGGGGTGCTGGGGGCCCATGTTGACGACGATGCGTTCCTCACCGGCACCGTCGAGCACCTCGCCGACCTGGTCCCAGTCCTGGCCCGCCACGGTGACGACCCGTGGTTCGTCACGGCGGAAATCGGTGTCGGTCATCAGCTGTAGGTCCTCCGCTCGTCGGGCGGCGGTATGCGCGCGCCCTTGTACTCCACCGGGATCCCGCCGAGCGGGTAGTCCTTGCGCTGCGGGTGGCCGCGCCAGTCGTCGGGCATGGTGATGCGGGTGAGCGAGGGGTGCCCGTCGAAGAGGATGCCGAAGAAGTCGTAGGTTTCGCGTTCGTGCCAGTCGACGGTCGGATACACCGAGAACAGCGACGGGATGTGCGGGTCGGCATCGGGAACCGAGACCTCGAGGCGGACCCGACGGCTGTGGGTGATCGACATCAGGTGGTACACGGCGTGCAGTTCGCGCCCGGTTTCGTCGGGGTAGTGCACCCCGCTGACGCCGAGGCACAGCTCGAAGCGCAGCGAGCTGTCGTCGCGCAGGGCGCTCGCCACGTCGACGAGGTGTTCGCGGCGCACGTGCAGGGTGAGTTCGCCGCGGAAGACGACGATCTTCTCGATGACGGTGTCGAAGGCGATGACGCGGTGGGTGAGGGCGGCGCGCAGCGTGCCGACGAAGGCGTCGAACCAGCCGCCGTACGGTGGCGGCGTGCCGCCGGGCAGCACGACCGGGGTGACCAGGCCGCCGTAGCCGGACGTGTCGCCGGTGCCGTGCACGCCGAACATGCCGTGGCGGGTGCCGATCACCTCGTCCTCGGCCGGTTTGCGATGCTTGGGCGCTTCCGGGGTTTCCTCCGGAATACCCTGCCCCGCAGTGTTGTCGGCGTTGTCGGGGGAGTCGAAGGTCATCGCAGCAGGCCCTCCATGCGGATGGTCGGGGTGCTGGCGAGCGCGGCCTGTTCGGCGGCGCGGATCGCTTCCTCGCGGTTGACGCCCATCGGCATCTCGGCGATCTTGGCGTGCAACGCGAGGATGGCGTTGAGCAGCATTTCCGGGCGGGGCGGGCAGCCGGGCAGGTAGATGTCGACCGGGACCACGTGGTCGACGCCCTGCACGATGGCGTAGTTGTTGAACATTCCGCCCGAGGACGCGCAGACACCCATGGCCAGCACCCACTTGGGTTCGGTCATCTGGTCGTAGACCTGGCGCAGGACCGGTGCCATCTTCTGGCTCACCCGGCCTGCGACGATCATCAGATCGGCCTGGCGGGGCGAGGCGCGGAAGGCTTCCATGCCGAAGCGGGCGATGTCGAATCGTCCGGCGCCGGTGGCCATCATCTCGATCGCGCAGCAGGCCAGGCCGAAGGTGGCCGGCCACAGCGACCCTTTACGCAGGTATCCGGCGAAATCCTCGACGGTGCTCAGCAGGAACCCGCTGGGCAGTTTCTCTTCGAGACCCATTATTTCCCACTCATTCCCAGCTGAGGCCGCCGCGGCGCCATTCGTAGGCGTAGGCGACCGACACATTGACGATGAACAGCGCCATCGCGGCGAACCCGAACAACCCGAGGGCGTCGAAATGGACGGCCCACGGGTAGAGGAACACGATCTCGATGTCGAAGATGATGAACAGCATCGCGGTGAGGTAGTACTTCACCGGGAAGCGTTGGCCCCCAACATCTCCCGGCCCGCCTGCGATGGCGTGCGGTGTGGGCTCGATGCCGCATTCGTAGGGTTCGAGCTTGGCCCGGTTGTATCGCTTCGGGCCGACGAGCGCCGCCATGATGACGGAGAACACCGCGAACGCCGCGGCGATGGCGCCGAGTACGAGTGCGGGCACTTCGATGTTCACGACTGCACTTCCCCTCCTCGCTGGAGCAGGCCGTGCCGTGTGGCGCGGCCGCGGACGGCAGCTTTCGGCGAGACGGGGCCGACAACGTTGTCCGCCGAACCGGGGCCTCGCCCGCTGTGCAGCGATGGCGGAGCGTTATACAGAACCCGCGCTCGTGTGAGCTAGAGCACAGACTATCGCGGTTTCAGGGGTGCGCCGCGCGTTTCCAGGGGACTGTTTGATCGAATTCAGTACCGAGATTCATGAGCGAAACGGTGGTAATCCGGCCGGTGCACACACCACAGAACCACTGGGGTTACCAGTGGTTCTGTGGGGATGGGGGTGACGTCGACTATCCGACGGAACGGGACACTGCGCTCAGCGCGCGTTGAGCACGCCCGCGACCGCGCGGGTGAGCTGCATGGGGTCGATCGGGTGCGACACCGAGGCCTCGGCCCGCGACCAGTTGGCCAGCCAGGCATCGTCGGGCCGCCCGGTGAGCACGACAACCGGGGGGCACTGCTCGATCTCGTCCTTGAGCTGCTTGGCGATCCCGAGACCGCCCGCGGGCACGGACTCCCCGTCGAGAATCGCGAGATCTATCCCCCCGGCATCCATCTGCTCGATGACGACCGGCGCGGTCGCGACCTCGAGGTAGTCGAGCTCCGGTAGATCCGGCCGGGGCCGTGGCCCCAGCGCAAGAATCACCTGTTGACGGGTATCGGCGTCATTGCTGTAGACCAGCACACGCAGCGGGGTGGAACGATCTGATTCGGCCACAGACGGATCGTACGTCGGGTCGGCGGGCGTGGTGGCGGGTTCGGCCGAACAGCCGATATCCGAATCTCCCACCACCGCCCGCCTATTCGCCGGTGTGCTCCTAGCGGGCCGGCAGTACTGGCGCGGACCGGCCGATCGGATTCGTGAACCTCGCGGGCTCTACGGACAGATCGGTGACGTGATGGCCGACGTGGTGCCCCTGGTTACCGACGGTGTGCGGCCACGCGGCGGTGACGAACTCGATCGGTTCGTCGACGCGCATGCCGGTGCGCGCGGGGAGCGAGATACGCCACGTTTCCGTGCGCAACTACTGAACGACGCGACCGACAGCGATCAGCGAATCCACCGGTATTGGACTTTGACAGAACAGCTTCTCGGTGCGCGTATCACCGTGGGACGCGCCCACGATTGGGTGTACCGGGCGCTGGTCGACTCCGTCGAGCGCTGACTTGTGGGGCCTAGGGGAATCGAATCCCTGGGCCCGCCTTGACATGAGGCGGCTGAATTGCGGCCGTGTGCCCGTCGATATTGCCCTTGCCCACCGGCAGCTATGCCTTCGCCGAGTTGCTAGCCGAGGAACTGGCGGCCCGGGATCGGCTGTCGGAGAACTCCGATCTTCGACTCGGCGCCGATGGGAAGCTGCGGGCACAGCCTGCCGACCACGACCGTGCGCTACCAGTTCCCGTCTTGAACTGCCTTGTCGCCCAATGGGATCACCGGAAGGTCGTCTTCGATCGGCGGGTTCGGCTGTTCGTCGGCCAGCCAGTTGCCGGTGGGTTCGACGGCGGCGAGCTCGGCGGCCGGGGCGAGGTCTTCGGCGTCGGCGGCGTAGTAGTCGAACCAGGGAAGGCCGTGTTCGGCGTAGGACTGCGCGGTGACGGGGGTGGAGGGGGCCGGTTCGCCGGTGATCTGTTCCCACTCGGCGGCGGAAGCGAGGTGGACGAAGATCCGGGCGTCGGCTTCGCGGCGGTAGTCGTCGACGGGGCGGTGGTCGGCGTAGATCTCCTGGCGCATCGTGCCGCCGGCGCCGAGACCCATCGATCTGGCTTGCGGGCGTGCGCGGCCTCGAGCTTTTCGGGCGGCACCTGCGGGGGCGCCACCGGGCGCACCGGACGGCCTGGGCGCGGCGGACGGGGCGGGCGCACTGCCGGGCGCTACGGGAGGGGGAGCGCCGACCGGACTTCCCGCAGGCGCACCTGCGACCGCGGCACCGTACGGCGGGGCGCTCACCGGCATCGGAGCGCCGTAAGCCGTTGTCGCCCAGGGCGGATTACCTCCCGGCGGAGGAGCTGGCAGATGGCGTGGGCGTGCCTGTTCCTGCTGCCTGCGCCAGATCGCAAGCGCCGTTTCGGTGAGCCCGTGCACCGCCAGCTGCACCCCACCCCACTGCTCGGTGCCGGTGACCTGCCCTTCGACGGTCGCGCCGAGCCCCATCGGCACCGCGACGAACTGGCGCACGACGCCGTCACCGGAGTTGATGCCGTCGAGCCACGGTTGGTCGGGCAGGGCGAGGTAGTTCTGCGGGTCCTTGCCGAGCACGTCACTCCATGGCTTACCCGACACCGCGCACACCTTGCCGACCGCCACTTTCAAGGCGGCCGGGGTGGTTGCGCTGAATTTCAACCACAGGGCCTCGCGCTGATAGACCGGCAACATGACCCCGCCGCGTTCCCGCCATTCCTCGGGCACGGTGTCGGGGTAGTCGGCGACCCGCCTCAGCGGGAAGGTGCCGAGCCCCGGCGGCAACGGGTAGGTCCCCGTCTCGGGCAGCCGCAAAGTCCGCACGAATGTCACGCGCACCCCACCCGGTAGTTCGAGTGCGTCCCCGGAAAGTTTCACCTCGGTTGCCATGTCCCACCCCTTCATTCGACCGGATGACGATCCCGCCCCCTGCCAGACGACGGTACTCACCGCACAAGCGCCCGTCCACGGCTTCTTCGACCGGGATCGACCACCTGTCCGAGCACCACGGCTCCGATCGCGGACCGCCTCGGCGAACCGGTGATCACGGGCCGATGGCGGCGTGGAAGGCATCGGCGGGGCCTGTTTCGGCGGGGTCGATGAGGTGGGCGAGGAACAGGCGGGTGGTGAGGGTGGGGGTGGGGGTGGTGACGGCGTGCCAGGGGCGGTCGAGGGGGGTGCCGGGGACGTCGATGGTGTGGAGGGCGCCGGAGCGGAGGTGTTCGCCGACGGCGTCGGAGTGGATGAGGGTGATCCCGAGGCCTTCGCGGGCGGCGGCGATGACGGCGCCGTGGGAGCCGAGTGTCAGGGTTGGTGGGTCGATCTGGAGGCGGTCGAGCAGGGCGAGGGTGGCTTCGCGGGTGCCCGAACCGGTGCCGCGCAGCAGCCAGGTGGTGTGGCGCGGGTCGGGATTGTCGGTGCCGACGACGACCAGGGTGCTGGGGCGGCGCGCCTGGATGACCAGGCCCGCGTCGTGGGGCGGTCGGCCCGCGATGACGAGATCGGTTTCGTGGTGCTGCAATTCGAGGAACAGCACGTCGCGCGGCTGGATCGACAGGCTCAGTTCCACATCGGGGTAGCGGCGGCGAAACGAGGCGAGCGGCCGCAGCACCACGGATTCGCCCGCGGTGGCCACGACGCCGATGCGTAATCGCCCGGCGTCGGCCTGCCGGACGGCGGCGTGCGCCTCCTTCATCAAACCGAGGATCCCCCGGCAGTATTCGGCGTACACCCGGCCCGCTTCGCTGAGCGCGATACCCCGTCCTGAACGAACGATCAGTTTGGCGCCGAGCTGCTTTTCGACATGGGTGACGGCGGCCGAGACGGCGGCTTCGGTGACGTGGAGTTGTGCCGCGGCACGGCGGATGGATCCCAGGCGGGCGACCGCGAGGAAAGTTTCCATCCGACCCGAACTGACCCTGCCCATACCCGACGGTAGCAAACTCAACGTTTCGGTTGAGCGTTGTCGGAAACATTCTGATTGTTTCCCCGGCCGGTGCCCCCCATCCTGGAATTCGCTACGGGACAGCGGATTCCACAGGAGGAACCATGGCGGAAGAAACCGAACGGGATCGTTGGGATCCGGGTGTACAGTCCTACGCCTCGATGGGCTATTACTCGCCCGACTACGTGCCCGCCGACACCGACGTGCTCGCCGTGTTCCGGGTGACCCCGCAGCCCGGTGTCGATCCGATCGAGGCGGCGGCCGCGGTGGCGGGTGAATCCTCCACTGCCACTTGGACTGTCGTGTGGACCGACCGGCTCACCGCGCATTCGAAGTATCAGGCCAAGTGCTACCGGGTCGACCCGGTGCCGGGGCGTGAGGGCGAGTACTTCGCCTATATCGCCTACGATCTGGACCTTTTCGAAGAAGGGTCGATCACCAACCTCACCTCATCGGTGATCGGCAATGTGTTCGGGTTCAAACCATTGCTGGCATTGCGCCTCGAGGACATGCGCATTCCGGTGGCGTATGTGAAAACCTTCCAGGGTCCGCCGCACGGCACGGTGATGGAACGCGAATACCTCAACAAATACGGCAGACCACTGCTCGGTGCCACGGTGAAACCGAAGCTCGGTTTGTCGGCCCGCAATTACGGGCGCGTGATCTACGAGGCCTGTAAGGGTGGCCTCGATTTCACCAAGGACGACGAGAACATCAATTCGCAGCCTTTCATGCGCTGGCGCGACCGGTACCTGTTCGCGATGGAGGGGGTGAACCGGGCGATGGCCGAAACGGGCGAGATCAAAGGCCATTACCTCAATGTCACCGCCGCGACCATGGAGGACATGTACGAGCGGGCCGAGTTCGCCAAGGAAATCGGGTCGGTCGTCATCATGATGGACCTGACCGTGGGTTATACGGCGATGCAGTCGATGTCGAAGTGGGCGCGGCGCAACGGCGTGCTGCTGCATCTGCACCGGGCCGGGCATTCGACGTTCACCCGGCAGAAGACGCACGGGGTGAGTTTCCGGGTGCTGGCCAAATGGTGCCGGCTGATCGGGGTGGATCATCTGCACGCGGGAACCGTGGTCGGCAAATTGGAAGGCGATCCGGCGACGACCCGCGGTTTCTACGACACCTTGCGCGAGAACCACATTCCGGCGCAGCTGAGCAACGGCATCTTCTTCGATCAGGAGTGGGCGAGCCTGCCCGGTGTGATGCCGGTGGCCTCCGGCGGTATCCACGCGGGTCAGATGCATCAGCTGCTCGACCTGTTCGGTGACGATGTGATCCTGCAGTTCGGCGGCGGAACGATCGGTCATCCGCTCGGCATCGCGGCGGGCGCCGAAGCCAACCGGGTGGCGCTCGAGGCGGTGGTCAAGGCCCGCAACGAGGGCCGTGACCTGTTCAAAGAAGGTCCCGATGTGCTGCGGACGGCGGCCTCGACATGCCGCCCGCTCGAGGTCGCGCTGTCGACCTGGGGTGATGTCACCTTCGATTACACGTCCACCGACGCACCCGACGCGGTGCCGACGCCGAGCCTGTAGGGAGACCGGTCATGTATTTGCGACACGGAACGTTCTCGTATCTGCCCGAACTCACCGACACCGAGATCGCCGCCCAGGTGCGGTACGCGCTGCTCAACAACTGGCCGGTGTCGATCGAGTACACCGACGATCCGCATCCGCGCAACACCTACTGGGAGATGTGGGGTCTGCCGCTGTTCGATCTGGACGAACCCGACGGGGTGCTCGCCGAGATCAACGCCTGCCGGTCGACGTTTCCGCGCCACTACGTGCGGGTCAACGCCTATGACGCCACCTACACCAAGCAGACGACGGCGCTGAGTTTCCTGGTGCAGCGTCCGGCGGAGGAGCCAGGTTTCGAACTGGCTCGCGCCGAGGGCACCGACCGCCGCCAAGTCTACAGCGTGCGCTCCTACGCCACCGAACGTCCGCAGGGACAGCGGTATGGGGGCTGAGGGAACCGCCAACGGTTTCCGGCTGCCGCGGCCGGGCGTCACCGACGTCCGGCCGTCGCGTCCGGCCGAGGACGTGGCGCAGACCGAGGAACTGCTCGATGCCGATGCGCTGCTGGATCTTTCGCAGGATCTGGCCGGTCACGATGTGGCCGAGACCCTGACCGCGCTGGATGCCGAACTGATCGGGCTGGCGAATGTGAAGCTGCGGGTACGGGAGATCGCGGCGCTGTTGATGATCGATCGAGCGCGCCGCCGGTTCGGTCTCGAATCGTCGCGCCCGACGATGCACATGAGTTTCACCGGCCCACCGGGCACCGGCAAGACGACGGTGGCGTTGCGGATGGCGCAGATGCTGCACGCGCTGGGCTATATCCGTAAACCGAAGGTGCACACGGTGACCCGCGACGATCTCGTCGGTCAGTTCATCGGCCACACCGCCCCGAAGACCAAGGAGGCGATCGCCAAGGCCGCCGGTGGGGTGTTGTTCATCGATGAGGCCTATTACCTGTTCCGTCCGGAGAACGAACGCGATTACGGGCAGGAGGTGATCGAGATCCTGCTGCAGGAGATGGAGAACGAGCGGGCGAATCTGGTGGTGATCTTCGCCGGCTACCCGGATCGGATGGACAAGTTCTTCTCGGCCAATCCGGGGTTGTCGTCGCGGGTGGCGCATCACCTGGAGTTCGTCGATTACACCAAGGAGGAATTGCTTGCCATCGCGGAACTGATGGTGGCGGCGGAGAATTTCGTTTTCGACGCCGCGGCGCGCGAGGCGTTCTCCCGGTATCTGACGGTGCGGATGACGCGACCCCGGTTCTCCAACGCGCGCAGTGTGCGCAATGCGATAGATCGGTGCCGATTGCGCCAGGCCAAGCGACTGGTGGAAGCGGGGCGGCCGTTGTCACGCGAGGATCTGGTCACGTTGTGCGCCGAGGACGTGTTGGGCAGCAGCGTTTTCGAGGAGGTGGGTGCCTCGCCATGCCGACCAGTTTGAAAACGCTGACCCGCTACACGATCGAGGAGGAACACCGCCATCCCGGGTCGTCGGGGGAATTCTCCGCGCTGGTGAATGTGGTCGCCACCGCCACCAAGATCATCGCCAATCAGGTGACACGCGGGGCGATTCCGGGACGCGAGGACGGACCGCAGTCGGCGAGCGTCCGTCTCGACGCGTTGACCGACGAGATCATGGTGGCCCAGACCCAGTGGACCGGCCACCTGTCGGGGTTGTTGTCCGAGCAGCGTGCCACCGCGTTGGCGGTGCCGGCCACCCAGCGGCGCGGCAAGTATCTGCTGGCGTTCGACGCTCTGGACGGGTCGAGCAATATCGACGTGAATCTGCCGGTGGGTTCGATCTTCAGCATTCTGCGCGCACCGCAGGAGGTGCTCGAGGGCACCGCCGAACCGTGCGACGCCGACTTCCTGCAGCCCGGTGTGCGGCAGGTGTGCGCGGGGTTCACCCTGTACGGGCCTGCCACGATGCTGGTGCTCACCACCGGCAGCGGCGTCGACGGGTTCACCCTCGACCGGGAGATCGGCGCGTTCGTGCTCACCCACCCGCGCATGCGGATCCCGCAGGACACTTCGGGTTTCGCGATCAACGCCGCCAACGAACGGTTCTGGGAGCGGCCGGTGCGCCGGTATGTGCAGGAGTGCCTGGAAGGGGTGGACGGGCCGAGGGGCCGGGATTTCAACATGCGCTGGGTGGCGTCGCTGGTCGCCGACACCTTCCACATCCTGACCAGGGGTGGCATGTATCTGTACCCGCGTGACACCCGCAATCCGGCACGGCCGGGGCGGGTTTCGCTGCTGTACGGCGCCAACCCGATCGCGTTCATCGTCGAGCAGGCGGGCGGGGCCGCCACCACCGGGCACGAACGGGTGATGCTGGTGCCGCCGACGCAGGTGCATCAGCGGGTGCCGCTCATCTTCGGGTCCCGCAACGAGGTGTTGCGGGTCGAGCGGTATCACACCGAGCCCGACGAGGGGCCCAGCTTCGACAGTTCGCTGTTCGGGACGCGTTCGCTGTTCCGACCGGCCAAGCACGACCAGCGCACCTAGGAGCCGCCCTATGTCGGTCAAACATCCTGTCGTCGCGATCACCGGGTCCTCCGGTGCCGGAACGACCAGTGTCACACGCACTTTCGAGGAGATCTTCCGCCGCGAGGGGATCAGCGCGGTGGTGGTGGAGGGCGATTCGTTCCATCGCTACGACCGGGCGGAGATGAAACTGGCGATGGCCGAGGCCGAAGCGCAGGCCAACACCACGTTCTCCCATTTCGGGGAGGACGCGAATCTGCTGCCCGAGCTCGAGGCGCTGTTCCGCGAGTACGGCGAAACCGGTGTCGGGCAGGTGCGCAAGTACCTGCACGACGACGAGGAGGCCAAACCCCACGGGCAGCCCGCGGGCACGTTCACCCCGTGGGAGGATCTCGCGCCGGGGAGCGATCTGCTGTTCTACGAGGGCTTGCACGGTGCGGCCGTGACCGATTCGGTGAACATCGCCCAGCACACGGATCTGCTGGTGGGGGTGGTGCCGATCATCAACCTCGAGTGGATCCAGAAGGTGTATCGCGACAAGACCCATCGCGGGTATTCCAGTGAGGCGGTGATCGATACGATCCTGCGCCGCATGCCCGACTACGTGAAATACATCTGCCCGCAGTTCTCCCGGACCTATGTGAATTTCCAGCGGGTGCCGACGGTCGACACGTCCAATCCGTTCATCGCGCGCAGCATCCCGACGGCCGACGAGAGTTTCGTGGTGATCCGGTTCGCCGATCCGAAGGTGATCGACTTCCCGTATCTGCTGTCGATGCTGCACGATTCGTTCATGTCGCGGCCCAACTGCATCGTGGTGCCGGGCGGGAAGATGGAGCTGGCGATGCAGCTGATCTTCACACCGTTGATCCTGCGGTTGATGGACAAACGGCCCAAACGCAATCTGTGATCAGACCTCGTCGTTGTTCTGCTGCTGTTGCCTGCGGGCCTCGCGGCGCTGCTGTTCGGCGCGCTCGCGCAGGCCGCGCAGGAAGGCCTCGTCGTCGTCGGGGTTGGTGGCGATGTGGCGGCCGGGCCGGTCGTACTCACTGAAGCGGGTGTTGGACGCCGGGCGCGACGGGCCGATCGGGCGTCCGGCGAACAACCACAGCAGTGCGCCGATGGTCGGCAGCAGGACGACGACGATCAGCCACCCCATCTTCGGCAGGTGGCGGATGCCGTCGTCGGGGCTGGTGACGATGTCGACGAGGCAGTACACCCACAGGGCAAGGGTCAGGAACCCGATGATCGCGTAGTGCATTGCGGCAGTCCTCTTCGTGGTGGATGGACGGAGGACCCCGACGCCCCCGGCAGCAAGGATGCCGTATGTGCGGGTGGGATGTCGTGCCGGGGTCAGTCGGGCAGCAGCGGCACCGACAGGCCCTCACCGCGATCGAGCAGGGCCGCGCGGGTGACGGCGGCGGAGCCGAAGCGGCGGCGCAGGTCGTCGAGGGTGGCGTCGAGGGTGTTGTCGGCGCGTGGTTCCAGCGGGAGGGTCAGCTGCATGGTGTCGGCATCGTCCAGGTTGGTCAGCGACAGGCCGATGAGGGTGATGCCACGTTCGGCGATCAGTGGTGTGGCGGTGTCGAGTAGGCGGTGGGCGGCCTGGCGGATGGCGGTGGTGGCGTCGGTGGCCTCGACCAGGGTGTGCGAGCGGGTGGCGCGGGTGAAGTCGTCGAAACGTAAGCGCAGCACCACTGTTCGGCACACCCGGTCGGCGGCGCGCAGGCGGCGGCCGAGGCGGTCGGTGAGTCCGTCGAGGTAGGCGGCGATCTCGTCGGGTTCGCGGTGGCGGCGGCCCAGCGCCCGTTGGGCGCCGATGGAACGGCGGCGTTTGCCGGTTTCCACGCGGCGTGGGTCGCGGGCCCACGACAGGGCGAACAGGTGGCGGGCGGCGGCGGGACCGAGGATGGCGCGCAGGTGGGCTTCGCCGAGTTCGGCGAGTTGACCGACGCGGGTGATGTTGTTGGCGTGCAGGGTGGCGGCGGTGACTTTGCCGACGCCCCATAATCGTTCGACCGGCAGCGGGTGCAGGAAGTCCAGTTCGCCGCCGGGTTCGACCAGGCGTAAACCGTCGGGTTTGGCGACCGCGGAAGCGACTTTGGCCAGGAACTTGTTGCGGGCGATACCGACCGAGATGGGCAACCCGACCTCGGTGCGAATACGTTCGCGCAACCTTCGGGCGATGTCGACCGGTTCCCCGCTGATCCGCCGCAACCCACCGACATCGAGGAACGCCTCGTCGATGGAGATGCCCTCCACGATCGGAGTGGTGTCGTGGAAGATCGCGAACACCGCCTTGCTCGCCTCGGCATAGGCCGACATCCGCGGCGGCACCACCACCGCGTGCGGACACACCCGCAACGCCTGCCCCGCGTTCATCGGCGTCCGCACCCCGAACGCCTTGGCCTCATAACTGGCGGCCAGCACCACCCCACCGCCGACGAGCACCGGCTTCCCCCGTAACCACGGCTGATCCCGCTGCTCGACCGAGGCATAGAACGAATCCAGATCGGCATGCAGGATCGACGCCTCGTCGCGGGACTGGATGCGTGGGCGTCGCGGGGCGGCGGAGTCGGACACGAACATATGTTCGCATCGATGTCCGACAAGAACGAGACCCTCCACGAGCCGTCCGCAAATGCTCGGCGAACACTAGACCTCGTGAAGTTTCCGGATACTCACGACCACTCCCGAACCTCGAGGCGGGCGCGCGACAGCTTCCATCTCAGCCCGCGTGCCCTCCAGCCCGGACCCGCGCAATTCTTCGGCCATCGCCCGCGCCTGCACCAGCGAGAGAGAACGCACGGCACGCAATGTCCGCATCGAACTCGCGATGGGTACGAAGTCCCTGATCTGGAGAACGACCGGACCGTTCGCGGCAAGGATCGCTTCGCGAAAATCAGCCTGCGGGGGATCGTCGCAGCTCGTCCAGACCGCCCCACACGCCGAGCAGCATCCGTCCAGGTCCCACCGATGGTGTGTGCCAACCAGCGCCTCGGTCAGGGTGGCGACAGTTGTCGTGCCGCATTCGATGCAGGGAGTCGGATAAGGCGCGGACTCGGCGACGATGTCCGTTTCCGCATGGCTCATCCGTGTCCCCTGTTCGTGGATTCTGTCGGGACGATCTCGTGTGCTTCCCGATCGCCTTCGACTGTATGTGGCGGGCCGGTAGTTGTCGGACCCCTCTGCTGAGATGGGGATCTGGACCGTCGGTGAAAGAGGTTGGTGCGCATGGTGGGTGTCGGGTGGGATCAGGTCTTCGCGTGGCGGTTGAGGCGGCAGTTCGTGGCGCCTCGGGGTGGCGAGGCGGTCGAGGAGATCGCGGGGCGGTTGGTCGGGGTGCAGGCGCAAGTGGCGTCGGCGGCGGAGACGGCTGTCGCGGTGCGCGGTGATTCGGTGGGATCCGTGGCTGCGGCGCTGTCGGCGGGTGGGTTGGTGAAGACGTGGGCGATGCGGGGGACGTTGCATGCGATGGTGCCGGGGCAGGCCGCGGCGGCGTTGGCGTTGATGGGGTCGGCTCGGACGTGGGAGAAGGCGTCGTGGGTGAAGACGTTCGGTGCCACTCCGGAGCAGGTGGCGGCGTTGGTGGAGGTGGTGTCGGGGGTGCTGGCGGAGCAGGTGCTCACGCGCGAGGAGTTGGTGGAGGCGGTGCTTGCCGAGCCGGGGTTCGGGCATCTGGGGGAGCAGTTGCGGTCGGGGTGGGGTGCGGTGCTCAAGCCGTTGGCGTGGCAGGGGGCGTTGTGTCACGGTCCGATGCGTGGCACGAAGATCACTTTCACTTCGCCGGGGAACCTGGTGGCGGGCTGGTCCGGCCTGCCCGAGCCCGACGTGGCGGCGCCCGGGCTGATCCGGGCGTACCTGGGCGCCTACGGGCCGGCGACGCCGGAGTCCTTCGATGCTTGGCTCAGCCGCAACAGCTTGCGTAAGACGGTGGTGCGTGGATGGTTCGCGGCACTGGGCGACGAGTTGACCGAGATCGAGGTGGAAGGCCGAAAAGGGTGGCTGCCCACCGAATTCGTCGACGAACTCACGGCCGCGACCCCGGATGATGCGATCCATCTGCTCGGGCCGTTCGATCAGTACGTTCTCGGCCCCGGCACCGGCGACACCGCGCTCCTGGCGGCCGAGCATCGGGCGAAGGTCAGCAGGACGGCCGGTTGGATCTCACCGCTGGTGCTGGTGGGCGGCCGAATCGCGGGTACCTGGGAACAGCAGGGTGAGCAGGTGGTGGTGACACCGTTCGACGGCGCGCGGTTGCCGAAACGCGCGTTGGGTGCGGCGGTGGAGCGGCTCGCCACCGCGATCGGCAGCGACCTCACCGTGCGCGTGGAGTAATCGGCACGCCGTCACATCGGGGCGGTCGGTCGAATCCGGTTTCGCGATCCGCCACGGGTGAACCAAGCGCTTGCTACGGTGAGGCGATGATCCCCACGATCGTCTGGGGCACCGGCAATGTCGGTCGCGCGGCCATCCGTTGCGTCACCGCTCATCCGGCGCTGGAACTGTCCGCGGTGCTCGTCCACGACCCCGCGAAGGTCGGCCGCGATGCCGGTGAACTCGCAGGTCTCGACACCGAACTGGGCGTGCGCGCGACCGATGACATCGAGGCCGTGCTCGCGAATCGCCCCCGTGCGGTGGTGTACGCGGCGTCCGGCGATATCCGCCCCGACGACGCGCTCGCCGACATCGTGCGCGCGATCCGGGCCGGTGCCGTGGTCGTGACGCCCGCGCTCTACGCCCTCTACGACCCACGTAACGCGCCGGCCGAGATCCGTGACCCGGTGCTGGCGGCGATCGAAGACGGCGGTGGTTCGCTGTTCGTGTCCGGCGTCGACCCCGGTTGGGGCAACGACGTGCTGCCGGTGCTGATCAGCGGGCTCGCGGGCACCTTGGACGTGGTGCGCTGCCAGGAGATCTTCGACTACTCCACCTACGACCAACCCGACTCGGTGCGCTACCTGGTTGGGATGGGGCAGCCGATGGATTATCAGCCACCGATGCTGTTGCCCTCGGTGCCGACAATGGTGTGGGGCGGGCAGATTCGGTTGCTGGCCAGGGCACTGGACGTGGAACTGGACGATGTCCGCGAGACCGTCGAGCGGCGTGCACTCGATGCCACTGTGCAGACGGTGCGGATGGGTGAGTTCGCGGCGGGCACGCAGGGGGCGGTGCGTTTCGAGGTGCAGGGCATCGTCGAGGGCGAGGCACGCATCGTCATCGAACATGTCACCCGTATCCACCCGGACTGCGCCCCGGACTGGCCCTCGCCACCCGACGGGGAGGGTGCGCACCGGGTGATCATCGAAGGCAGCCCGCGCATCGAGGTGAATGTGACCGCCACCGACGAGGGCGACAACCGGGCAGCGGGCGGAAATGCCACGGCGGTGGGCAGATTGGTCAACGCGATCGACTGGCTGGTTGCCGCCGAACCAGGTCTCTACGACGCGCTCGAGGTTCCGTTGCGCGCCGCGGTCGGCAAACTCGGAAGGAAGATCCCATGATCATCGACGTGCCGCAGGGCAAGGATCCCATCGGGTATGTGTGGGGCGAGATGGTGCCCGGTATCGGCGTCGCGGCCGCGGCGTTCTCGCTGTCGGTGTACGAGCACTCCACGCTCGGGCTGCGGGAGTTCGAGGCGGCCCGCTTGCGCATCGCCCAGATCAACGGGTGCCTGTTCTGTCAGGACTGGCGCACCGAACGCGACGGGGTGAAGGTCGAACCGGAGTTCGCCGACGCGGTCACCGACTGGCGCGACACCGACCGGTTCGACGAGCGAACCCGTTTGGCGGCCGAATACGCCGAGCGCTACGCCACCGATCATCACGGTCTCGACGACGACTTCTGGGCCCGCATGTTCGCCCACTACACCCAGCCCGAGGTGGTCGAGTTGAGCATGAGTATCGGTTCGTGGCTGGCTTTCGGCCGCCTCAACCGGGTCCTCGGCTTGGACACGGCCTGCGTGCTGCCTGGGCATTGAGCCGCGCGGCCGTGCCCGGCCGGCCGGGGTCGGGTTAGGCTGCGGGCCGTGGAATCTCCGATTCGGCAGCTGATCGACACCGTGGCCTGGGTCCTGATCGACAACGGGCGCATCCTGTGTGCCCGCCCGCGCGGCAAGGATGTCTTCTACATTCCCGGCGGCAAACGCGAGGGCGCGGAAACGGATCTCGAGACGCTGGTGCGTGAGGTGGCCGAGGAACTGACCGTGGAGTTGTCGGCCGAGACCGCGGTCCATGTGGGCACCTATGAGGCACATGTTTCCCACGACGAGAACACCGTGGTGCGGATGGCCTGTTACACCGCCGAGTACCGGGGTGTGCTGACGGCGAGCAGCGAGATCGAGGCATTGGCGTGGTTCGGTTTCGGCGACCGGGATCTGGTTCCGCCGGTCGACCAGTTGCTCTTCGACGACCTCGCCGCTTCGGGGGCTCTGCGGTGATCGCCGCGGCGGCCCGCTCGGCGAGCTTCGAGCTGGTCGCGGTGCCGCTGGCTTTCGCCCGGGTCCGCACCCGGGTGCGGGTGGCGCGGCGGATGCTGCGGGAACCGGTGGGTGCTCATGGTGTGTCGCTGCCCCGGTGCCTGGTGCATTCGGTGCTGTCGGCGGGGGTGGGGGTCGTCGGCTGGTTCCTGGTGCTGTTGAGCGTGCTGGTGCTCGTTCGCGGTCTGGCCTACCCGCTGCTGGTGGGTGACGGGTACCGGAATGCCTGGGGCGGGCCGACTCTGGCCGGTGCGTGGGCGGTGCACGCGCTGCTCGCGGTGCTCCTGGCACCACTGTTCCTCGCGGTTGTCGCGGCGCTGGGGCGGTTGCAGGTCCGGTTGATCCACACCGTGCTGGGCGGTCACCGGTCGTGGTGGCCGGTCCCGGTCGCCGTGCTGCTCACGGCGGCGGGCACGCTGTTCTTCATCGCCTGGTCACACCAGATCTGAGCGGTCACGCCTCGCCGGGAGTTCGGGCTTCGTAGGTGGAGCGCGCGTGGTCGACTTCGTCCATGTGTTGTTCGGCCCAGGTTTTCACCGCCTGCATCACCGGCAGCAAGGAATGACCGAGCTCGGTGAGCTGGTAGTCGACGCGCACCGGGACGCTCGGTCGCACTGTGCGCGTGATCAAGCCGTCGCGTTCCAGGTTTCGCAGGGTCTGGGTGAGCATCTTCTGGCTCACGCTGGCCAATCGGCGTTGCAGGTCGCTGTAGCGCTGGGGGCCGTCGGCCAGAGCATTGACGGCCAGGCTCACCCATTTGTCCGAGATCCGGTCCAGCAGTTTGCGCGCGGGACATTCGGCGAGGTAGGCGTCGTAGGCGGCGCTGCGTTCGGCGCGCAGTTGTGCTGCGGTACGGGTGGGCATGGGGGAGAACCTCCGCGTGCGGTGGGCACTTCGAAGTGCGTACTTCCCGCTGGAGTGTAGCTCTCCAATAGTTGTGTGCATGAACGATGTGCAGACGATGCGGGCCGTTGTCGCTCACGGTTACGGCGGCCCCGAGGTGTTGCGGCTGGTCGAGGTGCCGGTTCCCGAGCCCGGGGTCGGGCAGGTCCGGATCCGGGTGCGGGCGGCGACGGTGAATCCGGTCGACCTGGTCACGCGGGCGGGCGCCCTGGTCGAGGCCGGGCTGATGGCGGTGCGGGAGGTCACCGGAATCGGATGGGACGTCGCGGGCGTGGTCGACCGGCTCGGTCCGGGAGTGCCGGAATTCTCGGAAGGGCAGCGGGTGATCGGTCTGCGTGACCTGCTGGATGTGTCCGTTGGTACCTATGCCGAGTACGTGGTTCTCGATGTGGGCGCGGTGGCGCCGACTCCATCCAGGCTCTCGGACGTCGAGGCGGCGACGCTGCCGCTCAACGGCCTGACCGCCACGCAGTCTCTCGATCTGCTCGGGTTGGCACCAGGCGAGACCCTGTTGGTGACCGGCGCGAATGGTGCCGTCGGCGGGTTCGCCGTGGAAATCGCGGCGCAGCAGGGACTTCGGGTGGTCGCCCAGGGTTCCGACGCGGAGTTTCTCGGCTCGATCGGTGCGGAATGGACCGTCGCACGCGATGCCGATCTGATCGCGGAGGTTCGCCGCTCGGTTCCCGGCGGTGTGCACGGCGCCCTCGACACCGCCGGCCTGGGCGGCCGGGCCTTGGCCGCGGTACGCAATCGTGGCCGGTTCGTCACTGTGGTCGGTGGCGGCGATCCGATTCCGTTGCGTGGCATCACGGTTCAGCACGAATGGATCCACGCCGACGGGGCGGGGCTCGCGCGCCTCGCCGAGCGCGAACTCACCACCCGTGTCGCCGCGACTCTGCCGCTCGACGCCGCCGCACAGGCCCACTCCCGCCTCGCCGCGGGTGGGCTCACCGGTCGTCTCGTGTTGATCCCGTGACGGCTATTCGTCGATGCGACGCAGGATCCGGGCGATTTCGGCGAGGGCGGCGGGTTCGGTCATCCGCCAGTGGGTGGCTGCGATCGGGTGGTTGTGCACCGCTGCGGTGATCGCGTCCGCCCACGATGTCGCACCGGTGGAGCCGGTCGGGTCGTCGGTGGCGGTGAAGTAGGTGAGGGGGCCGTGGAAGGGGCGGGGCCGGTAGGCGGCGTCGAGTGCGAGGGAGGTGGTCGCACCGTCGATGATCCTGTCGATGCGTGCTTCGTCGACGGGCACGTCGGGTGCCGACAACGCGCACAGTCGGCGGACCAGGGCCCGCGCGTCGGTTTCGTCGCCCTCGCCGGCGAACCCGCCGAGGAGGTCGGTGGCGGTGACTTCGGTGGCCGTCGCGGGTGAGGCGCTGGTGAGGCGGCTGTCGAGCATGCCGAGCAGCGCGACCTGTTCCCCGTCTTCCTGCAGTTGCACCGCCATGGCGTGGGCGATCACGCCACCCAGCGACCAGCCGAGCAGGTGGTAGGGCCCCTCGGGTTGCACGGCGCGTAGGTGCTTGAGGTAGAGCAGTGCCCACTGTTCGATCGAATCCGGCAGCGGCTCGGTGGAACTCAGCGCCGGTGATTGCAGACCGTAGACGGGGCGGTCCAGGTGTGCGGTGAGACCACTGAACGACCAGGCCAGGCCGCTGACGGGGTGCACACAGAACAGGGGTTCGCCGGTGCCGGTGGTGCGCAACGGGAGCAGGATGTCGAAGGCGGTGTCGGGGCCGGTGGAGTCCGTACCGGCCGCCCGTAGCGCGGTGAGGATCCCGGCGGGGGTGGGGGCGGTGAAGATGCAGGTGACGGGGACGGTCGCGGCGAGCGCGTCGCCGAGCTGGGCGGCCAGACGGGTGGCGAGCAGCGAGGTGCCGCCGAGTTCGAAGAAATGGTCGTCCATGCCGACCCGGTCCAGGCGGAGTACGTCGGCGAAAACCGCGCACACCGCCTGCTCCACCGCACCGGCCGGAGCACGGTGGGTGCGGGCGGTGAACGTCGGCGCGGGCAGGGCGTCGCGGTCGAGTTTGCCGTGCGCGGTGAGCGGAATCCGGTCCAGGACCACGATCGACGCGGGCATCATGTGGGCGGGCAGCTGGTGGGCGGCCCACTCGGTGAGCCGTTCGGCGGTGACCGGCTTGCCTTGTCCGGCGACGACATAGGACACCAGCACGGTTTCGCCGGTCTGATTGGCGCGGCCGAGGGTGACGGCGGACGCCACGTCGGGATGCTCGGTGAGGACCGAGTCGATCTCAGTGAGCTCGATGCGGAAGCCGCGGATCTTGGTCTGGAAGTCGGTGCGACCTCGGTAGTCGAGTTCGCCGTCGGCGGTCCAGGCCGCGAGGTCACCGGTGCGGTACATGCGTTCGCCCGGCATGAAGGGGTCGGCGACGAACCGTTCGGCGGTGAGATCGGGGCGGGCCAGGTACCCGGTGGCCAATTGTGTTCCGCCCAGGTACAACTCGCCGGTGACCCCGGTGGGGACGGGGTTGAGGTGTGCGTCGAGAACGTAGACCCGGCTGTTGTGGACGGGCCGGCCGATCGGCACGGTGACGGTGTCGCGCGGTGTCACCCGGTGACTGGTGATCGACACGGCGGCCTCGGTGGGTCCGTACACGTTGAACAGCGCTGCCTGTGGTGCCGCGGTTTGGATGCGGCGCGCCAGGGACACCGGCAGTGCCTCACCGATGGCGAGGACGCGGCGCAGCGAGCTGGGCAGGTCCTCGGTGAGCAGGGCATCGAGCATCGAGGGCACGGCATGCAGGGTGGTGACGTTCTCGGTGCGCATCAGCTCCGCCAGGTAGGCGGGGTCGCGGTGTCCGCCCGCGGACGCGAGCACGATGCGCCCACCACTCACCGCGGTGGACCAGAACTCCCACACCGACAGATCGAAGGTCGCGGCGGTCTTCAGCAACACGGCATCGTCGGCGCCGAGACCGAATTCGATGGTCTTCCACCGCAGCTGGTTGACGATCGCGGCGTGCGGCACCGCGACCCCCTTGGGGCGGCCGGTCGATCCCGACGTGAAGATCACGTAGGCGGTGTCGCTCGCCCGGACGGGGGCTACCCGTTCGGCGTCGACGAGTGGTTGCGGCGAGTAACCGCCCAGATCCAGTTGCTCGACCGGCACGGCATCGTGCGAACCGGTCGCGGCGAGCCAGGTGTCGGCCCGGGTGAGGGTCAGCAGCGGGGCCGCGGTGTCGAGGATGTAGCGGGTGCGTGCCTGCGGTTGGTCCGGGTCGACGGGCACGTACGCACCACCGGCGGCCGTGACCGCGTACATCGCGACGACCAGATCCACCGAGCGCCGCATCGCGAGCGCGACCCGTGTTCCCGGCCCGACGCCGGCGGCGACCAGGTGGCGGGCCAACCGGTTGACCCGGGCGTCGAGTTCGGCGAAGGTCCAGCGCGCACCGTCGGCGACCAGGGCGACCGCGTCCGGGGTGGATCGGACGGTGGCCGCACGCAGCGAGGCCAGGGTGGCGGCCGGATCACTGTGTCGCACAGTGTGATTCCAGGTGTGCAGGACACGGGTGCGTTCGGCGGAGTCGAGCAGGTCGACGGTGTGCAGGGGCCGGTTCGGGTCGGTCAGTACCGCCGAGAGCAGGCGGGTGAGCCGGTCGAGGAATCCCGCGACGGTGGCCGCGTCGAACAGGTCGGTGGCGTAGGTGCAGTACCCGCCGATACCGGCCGGGGCACCGTCGGCGCTGTAGCGGTCGGCGACGATCAGGTGCAGATCGAACTGGGACAGTTCGCGATCCAGCTCCACCGAGCTGACGCCGACCTCGAGCAGATCCATGCTGACCTGTCCGAGGTTCTGGAACGACAACCCGACCTGGAACAGCGGGTGCCGCGCGGTGGATCGAGCGGGGTTGAGGACCTCGACGAGCCGTTCGAAGGGGATGTCGGCGTGGGCGAAGGCCTGCAGGTCGATGTCGCGTTGCCGGGTGAGCAGGTCGGTGAAGCTCGCGCGGTGGTCGACGCGGGTGCGGAAGACCAGGGTGTTGACGAACATGCCGATCAGGTCGTCGAGCACCGCGTCGCCACGACCGGCGACGGGTGTGCCGATGGCGATGTCGGTGCTGCCCGACAGGCGCGACAGCACCACGGCGAAGGCGGTGTGCACGGCCATGAACAGGGTGGCGCCGTGGGTGCGCGACAGTTCGGTCAGGGCGGTGTGGGTGGCGGCGTCGAGCGTGAACGGCACCCGGCCACCGGCATACGTCTGGACCGCGGGGCGGGGGCGATCGCGGGGCAGCTCGAGCTGGTCGGGCAGATCCGCCAGCTCGCGCCGCCAGTAGGCGAGTTGGGTGGCGGCGGTGGAGGTGGTGTCGGATTCGTCGCCGAGCAGGTTCTGCTGCCAGATGGCGTAGTCGGCGTACTGCACGGGCAGTGGCGTCCAGGTGGGGGCGTGACCGTCGACGCGGGCGCCGTAGGCCGAGACCAGGTCGCGGGTGAGCGGGCCACCGGAGAAGCCGTCACCGGCGATGTGGTGCACGGCGACGGCCAGGATGTGTTCGTCGCCGGTTTCGAACAGGGCGGCGCGCAACGGCACCTCGGTGGTCACGTCGAACGGCGCCGAAATAAGTTCCGCGACAGCGGCATCCGGGTCCGCCGGGGCGGGTGCGAGCACCAGCCGTGGCACGTCGGGATGGTCGGCGGGCAGCACGACCTGCGCCGGTGCCTGATCGAGCATCGGGTACACGGTGCGCAGGATCTCGTGGCGGGTGACGACATCGGTGAACGCGGCAACCAGCGCGGCGGTGTCGAGCGCGCCGGTCAGGCGCAAGACGACGGGAATGGTGTACGCGGCGGTCCCGGTGTCGAACCGGTTCAAAAACCACATGCGCTGCTGGGCGGGTGAGAGCGGAATGCGCTCCGGCCGTGGCTGGGCGCACAGCGCGGGCCGGGTCTGTGCCTGCGCCGAGGCGCTGATCGCGGCGGCGCATCCGGCGACGGTCGGTGCGGCGAACAGTGACCGCACCGGCACCCGGGTACCGACCGCGGCGCTCAGGCGTGCCGCCAGCCGGGTGGCGAGCAGGGAGTTGCCACCGAGGTCGAAGAAGTTGTCGTCGGCACCGACCCGTTCGACGCCGAGGACCTCGGCGAAGATCGCGGCGACCGTGCGCTCGGGCCCGGTGGACGGCTCACGATAACGGCGGCTGACGAATTCGGGTGCGGGCAGCGCTGTCCGGTCGATCTTGCCGGTGGCCGACACCGGAACACGATCGAGCACGACCACCGCCGCGGGCACCATGTGCGCGGGCAACAGCGTCGCCGCCCATCGGGTGAGGGCACCGGCATCGGGGGCGCGACCGGTCACGTACGACACCAGCACCGTCTCGCCGGCCGGGTTCTCGGTGCCGAGGGTGAGCGCGAAACTCACCTGGGGGTGGCGCACCAGCACGGCATCGACCTCGCCGGGTTCGACGCGGAAACCGCGGATCTTGATCTGGAAGTCGCCGCGGCCCAGGTACTCCAGCTCGTAGCGGTCCTTGTGTACCCAGCGCACCAGGTCACCGGTGCGGTACATGCGCGCACCGGTCTCGCTCCACGGGCAGGCCACGAAACGTTCGGCGGTGGTCGCGCCGCGACCGCCGTAACCACGGGCCAGACCGGGCCCGGTCAGGTACAGCTCACCGGTGACGCCGACGGGCACCGGCCGCAGCCGGGCGTCGATGACGAGTGCCCGCATGCCGGGTACGGGTGTGCCGATGGTGATGCGCTCACCGGCGCGCAGGACGGTGTAGGTGGCACCGATGGTGGTCTCGGTCGGTCCGTATCCGTTGAGGAAGGTGCGACCGGATGCCCACGCGGACAACAGTTCCGGTGCTACGGCCTCACCGCCGGCCGACACGCAACGCAGGTCGGGCAGCCCGGCGGGATCGAGGGTGCTCAGCAGTGCCGGGGTGATGATCGTATGGGTGACACGTTCGGTGCGCAGCAGCTCGTCGAGTTCGGCGCCGCCGAAGGTGTCCGGCGGTGCGATGACGAGGGTGGCGCCCCGGTGGAAGGCGGTGGCGATCTCCTCGATCGACTGGTCGAAACTCGGTGAGCACACGTGCAGCATGCGGTCGTCGTGACGTAGACGCATCAGGTTCGCCGAGTGTGCGACGAGAGCGGCCAGACCGGTGTGGGTGACACACACACCCTTCGGGGTGCCGGTGGAACCGGAGGTGTAGATCAGGTAGGCGGTGTTGTCGCGACGCAGGGGTCTGCGGCGGTGCCGGTCACGCACGGGAGTCGACGCGCACGCCGCCGTCCGGGCGCGCACGGCCGGGTCGTCGACGATCAAGGGCCGCACCGATTCCGGCAGAACACGGGCATGCGCGGTGACGGTGATCCCCACCGCGGCGCCGGAGTCGGCGAGCATGTGCCAGATGCGGTCGTCGGGGTAGTTCGGGTCGACGGGCAGATACACCCCGCCCGCTTTCGCGACCGCCCACAGCGCGAGAATCGCCTCGTAGGAGCGGGGGATCGCGCAGGCGACGACGATCTCGGGACCGACACCTTCGCTGATCAGGACCCGCGCCAAGCGGGAGGAATCGGCGTCGAGCGTGCCGTAGGTGTAGTCGTTTCCGTTGTCGCGCACAGCGATTCGGCGTTGCCCGAAGCCGGTGCCGCGGACGAGGAGCTGGGCGAGGGTACGTGCGGCGCGGTGGCGTGGCCCGGTGCCGATGCGCGCGAGCAGGTGGTCCTCGCCCCGCACCCCGACCGACAGATCACCCACCGGGACACCCGGACAGCGGGTGATGTCGGTGAGCAGACCGACCAGGCGGTGCGCCAGCGCCGTCGCCGAAGACACCTCGACACCCGGGCCGTCGACGCCGACAGACATTCCGGTGCTCGATTCGGTCACCACCACCGTGAGATCGCGTGCCTCGGCCGACGGCACCGTCGAAGCACCGTCCGGGCGCACAGAATTGCGCAGTTCGAGGCGGAACTGTCCCAGCGAGCCGTGGTCGGCGCCGAGCAGATGGGTGAGGTCCTCGACCGGGATACCGGAGTGGGCGAGCGCCCGGGTCTCGGCCCGGTGCACGCGGTCGAGCAGCGTGCCGAATGGTTCGGTGGGGTCGATGTGGGTGCGCAGCAGAAGGTCCGAGGTGTCGAGCACGATGTCGTCGGAGCCGGTGAGCCGTGCGATCAGGATCGACACCGCGGCGCTGATCGCGCTCGACCAACCGGCGTCCGCACTGTCGGCCAGCCGCCGCAGATCTCGGTGCGTTGTCGCCGGGACGGGGAAACCCGACCGCGGGTGTTCTGTGTCGCGGGTGCCGAGTGCGTGATTCTGTGGTTCGACCCCCGACCCCGTACCGATCGTGCGGTGGTCAGGTGCCACCTCGGTGCCGATCAACGCTTCGGTGGGCAGGGTGAGACGGCCGGGTAGGTCGGCGAGGGCGGTGCGCCAGAAGCGGGAGCGGGTGATCGGGTCGGTCGGGTTCGCGCCGAGCTTCGTCACGATATCGATCGCGCCCACCGACAGACCGGGATCGGCACCTCGATCAGACGCGATCGTCCCCGTGGCGGTCAGTTCGGACAGGGCGGTGCGCAGCCGGTCGGTGACGGCGCGCGCCACCTCGTCCGACACCAGGTCACGCCGGTATTTGACCTGTACCTGGGTGCGGGCGCCGAGGAAGACGAGGACCGTGATCGGGTAGTGGGTGTGGTCGGCGCCTTGCAGGTCGTCGATGCGCAGACCGTCGAGCGCGCCACCGGCCTGCTGCAGACCCTCGACATCGACGGGGTAGGACTCGAACGCCAGCATGGTGTCGAACAATTCGCCCCGACCGGCGACCCTTTGGATGGCGCCCAGCCCGAGGTGATGGTGGTCGAGCAGCGTGGCCTGCTCGGTCTGCACCGCGCGGATCACCTCGCCGACCGCACCGTCGATGCGCACGCGCACCGGGACGGCGTCGACGAACAGGCCGATCATGTCGCCGACACCGTCGAGCTGCGGTGGGCGCCCGGACACGGTGGCGCCGAACACGATGTCGTCGCGACCGGTACACGCGGCGACGACCAGCGCCCACGCGGTCTGGAACACCGTATTGGCGGTGACCTCGACCGACGCGGCGAAGGTGGTGAGCGCGGCGGTGGCGGTGGCGTCGAGCTCGAATTCGCACAGCCCGTAACCGGTTCCGACGGGGCGTGGCCAGGTCAGTTCCGGGGCGAACATGGTCGGTTCGACCCCGTGCAGCAGCTCCGACCACGCCTGCTCGGCGACGGTCCGGTCCTGGCGGCTGAGCCAGTCGAGGTAGTCGCGGTAGGGACGCACCTCGGGCAGGACGCTCGCGTCTCCACCGGTGGTGTAGAGGACGAGCAGTTCCTTCATCAGCAACGGCATGGACCAGCCGTCGAGCAAGATGTGATGCCCGGTCAGCACCAGGCGGTTGCGTCCGGAACCGGTGCGGTACACCGTGAAGCGCAGCAGCGGCGCGACCGCCGGATCGAATCCGGCCGCCTGGTCGGCGGCGAGCAGACCGGCCAGCTCGGCCTCGGTCGTGTCGACCACCCGCACCGGTGCCTCGACATTGTCGGCGATCACCTGCACGGGTGTGCCGTCGGGAGTGGTGACGAATGCCGAACGCAGGTTCGCGTGCCGGGCGAGGACAGCGGCCGCCGCGCGACGCAACCGGTCGATGTCGAGCTCGCCGGTGAGATCGACCATGAGCTGGATGACGTAGGCGTGCACCGATTCCTCGAGCATGTCGCCCAGCGCGAGCAGCGAATGCTGGAGCGGTGAGAGCGGCAGCACGTCCGACAGCCCGGGGTGATCGCGCCGCCAGGTGTCGAGTTCGGTTTGCGACACCCGGACCAGCGGCACATCGGACGGTGTCGGTCCACCCGCCTGCGGGTAGTCGGTGTGATCGGCGAGTGCGGTCAGCCAGTCCGACCAGATGTCGGCCAGCTCCCGAACCTCGGCTTCGTCGAGAATGCCGGTGGCGTAGCGGAAGTCGGCTTGCAGTCGCAGCCCGGTTTCGGTGGCGACCGCGATGGTGTTGATGTCGAGGACAGCGTTCGCGGGCAGGGTGGGGTCGTGGTCGACGTCGATGTCGCCGAGGTCGTCGGTGGGCAGCCAGTCGCCGTCGGCGGGTCCGGTGGTCACCGCGCGACCGAGGTAGTTGAATCCGATCTGGGCCACCGATTCGGTCGCGAGGTGCCCGGCGCTACGCAGCAGCTCGAAACCGATGCCGTTATCGGGCACGGCGAGCAGTTGTTCCTTGATCGTGCGCATGATCGCGGCGAGCGCTTCGTCGTCGAAACTCGCCGGTCGCAGCTCCGTCAGGTCGAGCACGACGGGGTAGACGGTGGTGAACCAGCCGACCGTGCGGGTGAGGTCGGCGCCGGGGACGACGTCTTCCTGTCTGCCGTGGCCCTCGAGCCGCAGCCGCAGTGCGGGCGCGTCGACACCGCGACGGGCGCGCCACACCCGCACCGCGAGCGCGAGTGCGGCGAGCAGCCCGTGGTCGGCCCCGGCCCGGTACAGGCCGGGCAATGTCGTGAGCAGGGGGTCGGTCACCTCGGGCGGGATCTGCACGGTGATCGAGCGCGTGGTTGCCTCGGTGTCGACCGTGCGATCGAGGGCACGGGCACCGAGCAGCGGGTCGGCGGTCGCGAGAGCGCGTCGCCAGTAGGGCAGTTCGGCGGTGCGGTCCACGGTGGTCAGTGCGTGCGCCCAGCGCCGGAACGAGGTGCCGACCGGTGGCAGCGCGATCGGCTGCCCGGCGCTGTGTTGCGCCCAGGCCAGGATCAGGTCGGGCAGCAGGATGCGCCACGAGACACCGTCGATGACGTAGTGGTGCGCGGCGACCGCGAGCACGTCGCCGCCGCCGTTGCCACGAACCCAGGTGAACGCGATCATGCGGGCCGCCGCCGGATCCAGCGTTGTCAGCGCGGCATTCATCGCCCGGGTACCGATGCCGGTGAGGTCGTCGCCCGCTTCGAGCTCGCCGATCAGCTCGTCGACCGGCACCGCGTGTGGTTCCAGCACCTCGAGCTGCCAGCCACCGTCGAAATCGCGCAGCCTGGCACGCAACATGTCGTGGCGCGCCACGACGGCGGCGATGGTGGCGACCAAACCGGCACGGTCGATGCCGTCGGGTAGGGCCAGCACCATCGTCTGGGCGAAGCGGTCACTGGATCCGGTGGACAGGGATTCGGTGAGCACGGGTGTCAGCGGAACGTCGCCGACACCGCCGCCGGGGAGTTCGGCCAGGGTGATCGTGGCCGGGCCGTCGGTGGTCGCGACCCGGGCCAGGGCGGCGACGGTGCGGTGCTCGAAAACGTCTCGGGTGGAGAAGGTGATGCCCGCGGTGCGGGCCAGTGACACCAGTTGGATCGACAGGATGCTGTCGCCACCGGTGGCGAAGAACGACTCGTCCGCCCCCACCGACGACACCCCGAGTACGCGGGCGAACAGGTCGGCCAGGCGGGTTTGCATCGCACCCTTCGGCGCGGTGGTCGTCTCGGTGACGCTGATCGGGTCGGGCAGGGCTTTGCGGTCGAGTTTGCCGTTGGCGGTCAACGGCCAGGCATCCAGGACCACGATCGCCGACGGCACCGCATGGGCGGGCAGACGGCGTGCCGCGTAGTCGATCAGGTTCGTCGGGTCGGGCGTGGCATCGTGTGCCGCAAGCACATACGACACCAGGGTGGTCGATCCGGCGGGCGTGCGCCTGCCGACGGTGACGGCGCACTCGACGTCGGTGTGCCCGGTCAGCACGGCATCGATCTCGCCCGGTTCGATGCGGAAACCACGCACCTTCAGCTGGGTGTCGGCGCGGCTCACGTACTCGAGGTCGCCGGTCGTGCGCAGACGAACCAGGTCGCCGGTCCGGTACATGCGGCTGCCGGGGGGACCCCACGGGTCGGCGACGAAACGAGCCGAGGTGGTGACGGGCTGGTTGCGGTATCCGCGAGCCAGGGCAGGGCCCGCCAGATACAGCTCGCCCGTGACACCCGGTGCGACCGGGTTCAGCCGTGCGTCGAGGATCACGGCATGTGTGCCGCGCACCGGGGTGCCGATCGTGATCGGTTGTCCCGCAGTCAGTTCGGCGTAGGTGGAGATGATGGTGGTCTCGGTGGGTCCGTACCCGTTGAGGTAGCGGCGGTGCGGGCCCTGCCATTTCGCCAGCAGTTCCGGTGTGGTCACGTCACCACCGACCGACAGGGACACCAGGGCGTCGAGACCGGCCGGGTCGAGGGTGCCGAGTACGGCCGGGGTGATGATCGCGTGCGTCACCGCCTCGGCCGCGAGCAGGTCGGCCAGTTCGACCCCACCCACGATGTCGGACCCCACGATCACCAAGGTCGCGCCGGTCGAGAAGGCACACAGCCATTCGAGCACCGACGGGTCGAACCAGGGTGAGCAGATGTGCAGGAAGCGGTGATTGGGCTCGAGGCGGTAGCGCTCGACCGCCTCGGCGACCAGCGGAGCCAGGCCGGCATGCGTCACTGTGACGCCCTTGGGCAGGCCCGTGGATCCGGAGGTGTAGATGATGTAGGCCGGATGGTCGGCGCGCAGCGGGGTGCTGCGGTCGCGGTCGGTGATCGGGGTACTCGACCGGGCGGTGCAGGACTCGGCGAAAGCGAGGTCGTCGAGGACCAACCAGGTGATGTCGGTGGGCAGATGATCGAGGTGGGCGCCGACGGTGATGCCGATCGTGGCTCCCGAATCGGTGACGAGGTGGTGCAGCCGCTGGGCGGGGTTGGCCGGGTCCATCGGCACGAACACACCGCCTGCCGCGGTGATCGCGACGGCGGCGGCGACCATCTCGTCGGAGCGTGGAAGCGCCACGGCGACAGGTATTTCCGGGCCGACGCCGTGCGCGATGAGTTCACGGGCCAGGCGTGCGGTGTGCTCGGTCAGCTCGCCGTAGGTGGTCGAGTGACCGTTGTAGCGGATCGCGACGCGGTCCGGTCCGAGAGTCGCACCCGTGGTCACCAGGTCGGGGAACAGCGATGTCGGTGCCTCGGTGCCGGGGCGGGTGAGCAGTGCCGTGTGTTCGGCGGTGCTGAGAATCGGTAAGTCCCCGACAGGGGTTTTCGGGTTCTCGACGGCGGCCGCCAGGAGGCGAACCAGGCGCTCGGCGAAGGATTCGATCGTCTGCTGATCGAACAGTGCTGTGTCGTAAGTGAATTCGGCGCCGATTCGGGTGGGTTCGGTGTGGTTGTCCATCACGTCGGTGTCGACCGACAACGTCAGATCGAAGGACGTCTCGTCACTGTGACGTGTGTTGACCGGACGGAGCATGACGCGAAGCAGGGGGTGCGATGCCGCCGCGTGGTGGCTTTCCGTCGACTCGGATTCGCTGAGGTGCGGGGCGCAGTGGTCTGCGTGGGCGGAGTGCCGCGCCACCATCTCATCGGTAGTCATCCCTGGTCGCGCCATGGCTTCGTCGACGACCATTGACGCGTCGGTGAGCAGGCGCTCGAACTCGGCGGCACCGAGGACGCGCAGACGCAGTACGCGGTCTGCGGCAGAAGAATACGGCGCTGCGATGACGATGTCGTCGGTGCCCGACAGTCGTGCCAGCAGCGTCGCGAAGGCCGTATACACAACGCTGAACACCGTGGTGTCATAGGCGCGGGCGGTGTCGCGCGCCCCTCGGCACACCTCGGCGGGAACAGCGAAGTCCACCCGTCCGGGCCGCTTCGTGAGGTGCCCGGCACTGCGGTCCGCCGATTCGACAAGGTAAGCCGGGTCGAATGGTTGCCCCTCCGCGTGTGTGGCGGGTGACGACTCGCTACCGTCCGACGAAACCCGGCGGGGACGCTCCGTCGGCAGCGGCAACTCCAACGGCAGGTCGGTGAGCACCCCACGCCAGTACGCCACGTCCGAGATCGGATCACGCTGCCGTGCAAGGGTTCCCAGCAGTTCGCCGGCGGTGCGTTCGGGGGAGTGCACGATGGCGTCGAGGACTGTGCGCAACCGGTTCGCCAGTGCCTCGGCGATATCGGCGCCGATCGCCTCGAGCCGGTACTGCAACCCGACCCGGATCCCCGCACCGACCTCGACGCCGACCGCCACGGGGTAATGGGTGGCGTTGGCGGCCCGCACATCGACGATCTCGAGACCGTCGATCGAGCCGTGTGCCTGCCGCATCCCTTCGGTATCCACCGGGTACGACTCGTATGCCATGAGTGTGTCGAACAGTTCCCCGGCGCCCGCCACCCGCTGGATATCGGTCAGCCCCAGATGGTGACCGCCCAGCAGCGCGATTTGTTCGGACTGCACCCGCGACAACAACTCACGCAACGACGCGTTCTCGTCGATTCGTACCCGGACGGGAATGGTGTTGGCGAACAGGCCGACCATGCCGTCCACACCGTCGAGCTGTGGTGGGCGCCCCGACACCACCGCGCCGAACAGCACATCGTCACGACCCAGCGCCCCGGCCAGGACCAGCCCCCATGCGGTCTGGAACACCGTGTTGACGGTGACCTCGGTGGCGGCGGCGAAACCGGCGAGTTCCTGGGCGCCATCGCGCGACAACTCCACGACCGACATCCCGTGCCCGGGTGCGGCGTCGGTGGGTGGGACAGTGGCGGTGAGCAGGCTCGGCTCGTGCCCGTCCAGGGCAGCGCGCCAACTCTCGAGGGCGGCGGTGCGGTCCTGGTCGGCGAGCCAGGCGAGGTAGTCGCGGTAGGGGCGCACGTGCGGAAGCAGTGTGGGCGCACCGTCGGCGGCGTAGCAGACGAGCAGTTCGCGCATGAGCAACGGCATGGACCAGCCGTCGACCAGCAGGTGATGCGCGGTCACCACCAGATGCAGGCTCGCCGGCCCGCGATAAACCGTGAACCGGAGCAGGGGTGCAGCGGTCAGGTCGAACGCGACGCGGGATTCGGCGGCGAGCAGCGCGTGCGGGTCGGTGCGGTCGGTGTCGACGACGCGCCAGGGCACCGTCACGTCCTCGACCACGAAACCGACCAGGGTACCGGCCGTTGTCGTTCCGAAGGCGGTGCGCAGGATGCCGTGCCGGTCCAGCACCGCCCCCGCCGCGCGGCGTAGTCGCTCGAGGTCGACCGCACCGGTCATCTCGACCGCCAATTGCACCAGGTACGGGTCGGTCGGCGACACCTGCGCCAGGAACAGCAACCCGAGCTGCAAGGGCGCCAACGGCACCACATCGCTGAGGCCGGGACGGATGCGCTGCCAGTCGTCGAGCTCGGCCTGGGTGACGTCGACCAGCGGCACATCGGCGGGCGACAGGCCACCGGCGGCCGGATGGTCCAGATGTTCGGCGAGCACCGTCAACGCCGAGGTCCAGCAGTCGGCGAGCTCGCGCACGTCCGCCTCGTCCAGGATCAGCGACGCGTAGGAGAACGAAGCACGAAGCAGCACACCGTCTTCCGTGCCGACGGCTACCGCGTTGATGTCGACAACGGCGGCGGCGGGCAGCTGCGGGTCCTGGTCGGCGGCCGGTTCGCCCCATTCCGCGGTCGGCAACCAGCTGTGGTCGGTGGCGTCGCCGGTGGAGATGCGGCCGAGGTAGTTGAACCCGACCTGGCCCAGCGAACCCGGTAGCTCGGTCGCGGGATCGAGGTGGCGCAGGATGCCGAAACCGATGCCGCGGTGTGGCACCGCGCGCAACTGTTCCTTGACGGCCTTGACCACCGACGCGGTCTGCGAGCCCGGTCGCCATGCGCCGTCGGCGTCGATCTCGCCCAGGTCGAGCGCCACCGGGTACATGCTGGTGAACCAGCCGACGGTCCGCGTCAGGTCGGCGCCGTCGACGGCGGATTCCGCACGCCCGTGACCTTCCAGGCGCACCCGGGTGGTGGACGCGTTCACGCCTCGACGGGCCCGCCAGCTCCGCACCGCCATGGCCAGCGCGGCGAGCAGGCCGTCCTCGGCGCCTGCCCGGTAGCGGGCGGGCAGGTCGGTGAGCACGGCACGGGTGATGTCGGCGGGGATCTCGACGCTGAACGTGCGCACGGTCGACGCGGTATCGATAACCGGATCCAGCCCACGTTGCCCCAGCAGCGGGTCGGCAACCCCCAGGGTTCGCTGCCAGTGGTCTAGTTCGTTGCGGCGCCGTGGTGCCGACTCGACCAATCCGTGCGCCCATCGACGGAACGACGTACCGACCGCGGGTAGCGCGATCGGTTGACCCGCCGCGTGCTGCGCCCACGCGGTCACCAGGTCCGACAGCAGGATTCGCCACGAGACGCCGTCGATCACGAGGTGGTTGGCCGCCACGATCAGCCCGTCGGGGCCGTCGTCGCGGGTCAGCCACGCGAAACCGATCATCCGGTGGTCGCGCGGATCCAGTGACGCGAGGACGGCATCCATCGCCACGTCGGCGATGTCCTCGGAGCCCTCGAAACGCTGCAGCAGGTCGTCCACCGGGACACCGCCCGGCGGCAGCACATCGAGCGACCACTGCCCGTCGATCTCGCGCACCCCGGCGCGCAGCATGTCGTGATGATCGACGACAGCGGTCAGGATGCGAAGCAGCGTCGGCCGATCGATGCCCTCGGGGAGGGCGAGCACCATCTGCTGGGTGAATCTGCCGAACACGCGGCCGTCGGCGAGGGTGGCGGCGAGCACCGGTGTGAGCGCGACCTCGCCCACCCCGCCGCCGGGCAATTCGGGAAGCGCCGGAGCGGCGTCGTCGCCGAGCGCGGCGACCCGGGCCAACCCGGCCACGGTGCGGTGCTCGAACACCTGCTGCGGGGTGAACGAGATGCCCGCGTGGCGTGCGCGGGTCACCAGCTGGATCGACAGGATGCTGTCGCCACCGGCGGCGAAGAACGAATCCTCGGCACCGACCCGCTCCACGCCGAGGATCTGGGCGAACAGTTCGGCGATCGCCGTTTCCACCGGCCCCTCGGGTGCGCGGGAAGTCGCGGCGGCGAAAACCGGTGCGGGTAGGGCGTTGCGGTCCAGTTTGCCGTTCGGGGTCAGCGGGATCTCGTCGAGCGCCACCACGAGCGTGGGCACCATATGACCCGGCAGGAAGGACCCGACGAAACGGATCAATTCCTCGGGGTCGATCGTGGCACCCGGCTCGGCGAGCACATACGAGACGAGCGCGGTCGCCCCGGAGTCGGCTTTCGCGCCGATGGTGACGGCGTAGTCGACATCCGGGTGCGCGGTGAGGGCCGCGTCGATCTCGCCCAGCTCCACCCGGAAACCACGGATCTTCACCTGGAAATCCGACCGGCCCAGGTACTCGAAGTCGCCGGTTTCCGTGCGCCGCACGAGGTCACCCGTGCGATACATCCGCGCTCCCGGCGCCGCGAACGGTGCCGCGACGAACCGCTCGGCCGTGAGCCCCGGCCTGCCGCGGTAATTCTGCGCCAGCGCCGGACCCGACAGATACAGCTCACCGGCCACCCCGACCGGGACGGGACGCAATCGCGCGTCAAGCACCACCGCACCGATCGCGGGGAAGGCGGACCCGATCGTCACCGGCTCACCGGGTGTCAACACGGCGCTGCCGGTGGCCAGCACGGTCGCCTCGGTGGGGCCGTACCCGTTGAAGAACGCGCGGCCTTGCGCCCAGCGCCGCACCAGTGTCGGCCCGAAGGCATCACCGGCGACCACCACGACCCGTAACTCGTCGAGCCCGCGCGGGTCCACCGATTCCAGGGCCGCCGGGGTGATGAGCATGTGCGTCACCCGTTCCCTGGCGATCAGCTCGGCCAGCTCCGGGCCCGCGTAGACCTGTGGCGGCGCGACAACGAGTGTGGCACCGGAGTTGAACGCCACCAGCAGTTCCAGCACGGATACGTCGAAATTCGGGGAACACACGTGCAGCACTCGTGCCGAGGCATCGACCGCATATCGTTCGCGGGCCGCCGCGACCAGACCGGCCAGGCCGGTATGCGTGACGACCACACCCTTCGGTCTGCCCGTGGAACCGGAGGTGTAGATGACGTAGGCGGGGTGCTGGTCGGTCAGCGGGCGCACCCGGTCCAGATACGAGATCGGATGCGCCGGCTGGGCGGCGATCCGTTCGGCGTCGGAATCGAGCTCGAGCCAGACGATCGACTCACCGAGGGCCGGCCGGTGTGCCGCGCAGGTGAGGCCGAGGACTGCGCCGGAGTCGGCCAGCAGGTAGGCGATGCGCTCGGCGGGTAACGACGGATCGACCGGCACGTAGGCGGCACCGGTTTTGGCGACCGCCCAGACCGCCGCCACCGATTCGATCGAGCGGGTGAACCCGAGCGCCACCACGTCGCCCGGGCCGACACCACGGGCCAGCAGCTCCCGCGCGAGCCTGGCGGAGTACTCGTCGAGTTCGGTGTAGGTGAGCTCGCGGCGGGCACCGTCGGCGGGGGAGAAGGACAGGGCGATCGTGTCGGCGGCGGTGTCCACCGCGGCGGTCAGCAGCTGTGCGAAGAGGGGAGCGCCCGGCTTCCGATTGCCTCGACCACGCGGCGACCGACGAACTTCACCCATCCGAGTACAACATCCTCACCTGTCCGGCCCACCACTGCCTGAACGACCCACGAACCCTGCGCGGATTCTGGATCTACCGGGGGTGGACCAGGGTGTTCGGCGACCATGACACCACACGACACGCGGCTATGACACATCTCCGGTCTGTTTGCCAGCCCAAAAAGCTACCTGGAGCCCGAATTTGTGCGGATGGCACAATACGGTCGGCGGAATTTGGGCAGCGAACGGAGCGGGCACGTGGCGGCATACGGAACCCTCACCTGGGTCGGGCACGCACTGGCGCCGCTGACCGCCGGCATCACCGAGGACCTCATCCGCGTCACCGAGCAGATGATTCCCGTCGACGACATCGCCGCGGACCTGGGGGACATGCGTGCGGCGAGCATCGCCGAGAACATCGCCGCCGTGCAGCACGTGCTCGCCAACAACATCGACCCCGCGACCGTCGGCCCACCCCCGGGCGCGGCTGCCTACGCGCAGCGACTCGCCCGGCGCGGTGTTCCGCTGACCGTGCTGCTGCGTGCCTACGGCCTCGGCCAGTACCGGCTGCTCGACGCCGCCATCGGACTCATCCTGGCCACCCCGGGTATCGACCACAACGCCCGCATCGCCGAACTCCTGCGCTTCGCCAGCATCTATCTCGACCGCCTGAACTCGTCCATGGGCCGGATCTACGAGGCCGAACGCGACCGCTGGCTCAGCAGCAGGCAGGCCGCGCGCCAGCAGTGGATCGCCCGGCTTCTCGACAGCGACGACGTGGATGTGCCCGCGGCCGAGGAAGCACTCGAATACCGCCTCGACCGAAGTCATCTCGCCGTGGAGGTCTGGACACCGCCCACCGTCACGGGCGCCGAGGCGACGCGAGCGCTGGAACAGGCACGTCAGGTGGTGTCGGCGGCGCTGCGGACCGTCGGGCGTGGCCTGGTGGCCTCGACGGGAGACCGGGCGCTGCGGATCTGGTTCCCGGTCGAGGGGGAGCAGGCGATCGACGATCTGACCACTCAGGTCGTCGCATCCGGGCTGCCGGTGCGCGTCGCGCTCGGTTCGCTCGGCGAAGGCCTCCCGGGCTTCCGCCGTTCCACCCGCAACGCCGCCCGCGCGAAGGACCTCGCCGTCTCGGCAGGTCACACCGCGCCGCCGGTTTCGGCCTACGACGCCGTCGCTCCCTTCGCCCTGCTCACCGACGATCCCGATGAGCTGGCCGCTCTCGTCCGCCGCACCCTCGGCGCCCTGGCGGGTGCCGGCGCCAAGAAGGAACTCCTACGCCACACCCTCGATGTCTTCCTGACCGAGGGCGCCAGCTACTCGCGGACCGCCCGCACTCTCGACGTGCATCGCAACACCATCCAATACCGCATCCAGCAGATCACCACCCGCTACGGAATCACCTTGGATACCAACAGTTTCGACCTCCGCTTCGCCCTCGGCATCTGCCGCTGGCACCCTCACGTACTGACTCGGACATTCTGAGTCCAGCCGGTTTGTGCTGGCCGCACAGCACAGGCGAGACCGAGGACACAAGTCGGATGTCGCTGCTCTGGGTGGTGGGGCGGACCAGCCGGGCGGCAGGATCGGTAACGGCCGAATCCGACCGCTCGTTTATCGGCACCGGACGAGGCGAATATTCACGAGTCCTGGGCATTGCCTTGCGCTTTCAACCAGCACCACGGCGGCGCACAACACAGAAGGCGTCGATACCCATTGCGCCGCGTGTCTAAACTTGCTTATTATGGCTTTCTGAGCTGGTTGCCAGGATGCGAGAAGGTCCCGGCAACTGCCGGTCCGAAAATGCCGCAACCGGCATATCGGGCGAAACGGTTGAATCCTCCAATTGTCGGGGTTGTGGGGAATCCATAGCGCGTATTCGGCGACAGTGTGGTCGTCGGATCATCCTGGAACACGCTGGGATCTGGGCACACCATGTCCCAGAAGGCGATCCGGTGCTGCCAAATGACTTCCACCCCCGTTCACTTCCTGCTTGTCAAGGGTCGAGACACTGCTGTGACCTGCGCGCCTCTGCCGCGTCGACGGGTCGGCCGCGCGTTTCACGCCCGCGACCCGGGAAATCAATATTCGCGACAGTAGCTTGCATGAATCGTTAACAATTATTCGAAGGTGATCTATTACAGGTTAGCCAGTCAATTCACCACTGCCGAAAGCCAGAGTAATTGCGCACCGCATTCGCTGCGGTCGGTCTGCCATGTCATTTTGCTGAATTCGCTTTCATTTCCGGTGGTGCCGCATGTTTTGCGGGGGCAGGGACGGTCCGGTTTGTCGGCCTGCTCCTGGAATGACGCAATACACGGAGGTCCACATGACCCAGTCGAAGCACCATTTGGACAGCAGCTGGGAGCAGTCTGTTTCCGCGCCGGGCAACGGCGCGCATCCACACAATGGCAATGGCAACGGTTCCGGTCCGCGACCTCACGATGTCCTGCCGCTGTCCGCGGCGCAGCGTGGGATCTGGTTCGCGCAGCATCTTGCCCGCGAATCCCCGATTTCGGTGGCACAGTATGTCGAGATCGACGGGCCCGTCGACATCGATGGGCTCGTCGCCGCCTGTAAAACCGCCGGGCGCGAGTTCGGATGCGCGCACGTGCGGCTGGTCGAGGTCGACGGTGAGCCGTATCAGGTCGTCGACGAAGACCTGCCCTCGCCGGTGTCGGTGCTCGACCTACGCGGGGACGACGACCCGGTGGCCACCGCCCACGACCTCATGGTTCGCGACTATTCCGCCCCATTGGATCTGCGCACCGACCGGCTGATGAAATGCGTTGTCTTCCAAACCGGTAACGACCACTACCTGTGGTATCAGCGCGCTCACCATATCGTGCTCGACGGTTTCGCTGCGGTCACGATGATGCAGCGGATCGTCGAGCTGTACAACGCGGGGGTGTCGGGCGAGCAGGCCCCGGCGTCCACCGCGAAGGACCTGAGCGAAATCGTGGACCAGGACCTGGCGTACCGGGGTTCGACACGGTTCGACAACGACCGTGACTACTGGACCGAGCACCTCGACGGCGCCCCACCTGTCGTCGGCCTCGCGGGCCACGGCGGCACACCGACCATTCACCCGACGCTCGTCAGCGCGACCCTGCCCGACCACACCGCTCGACAGCTCGACCGGGTCGTCGCCGACCGCGGCACCAGCGTCACACCGGTGATCGTCGCCGCGTTCGCCGCCTACCTTGCCCGGATGACCGGCAGCGACGAAGTGTTGCTGAGTCTGCCGGTCTCGGGTCGCCATTCCGCGGTGCTGCGACGGTCCGGCGGGATGGTCGCCAATGTGGTGCCGCTGCGGGTGCCCGTCGCCGGAAACGGGACGGGTGCGGTGATCGCCGCGGTGCAGAGCGAGCTGACCAGCGCGCTGCGGCGGCAGCGGTACCGGCAGGAGGACATCTTCCGCGATATGGGGATCGCCCGCGACGAAACCGCGTCGTTCGGGCCGGCGATCAACCTGATGATGGTGAGCAACGAGATCGTGCTCGGTGCCACCGTCGGCCGGCTGCATGTGCTGACCTCGGGGCCCACGTCGGACCTGTTCGTCAATATCTATCCCGGCGCGGGCCGCGACAGCACCCACATCGATTTCCAGGGCAACCCGAGCGTCTACAGCGACGACGAACTCGCCGCTCACCACGCCCGGTTCCTGCGGTTCCTCGACGAATTTCTCACCGGCGGGCCGGAACAACCCGTCAGCACCCTGCCGCTACTGGAACCGGCGGAACGGGCCGTGCTGCTACCCGTGCGTGGACCGGAAACCGTCGGTGACCGGCTACTTCCCGATATCCTCACCGCCGGGGCACACCACGACCCGGCCGCTACCGCCGTCGCCGCGGCCACCACGACACTGACCTATCGCGAGTTGCATACCCGCTCCACCCGGCTCGCCCGGTACCTGATCGGTCGCGGTTGCGGGCCGGGGACAGCGGTGGCGATCGCCATGCGCCGTTCGGCCGAGGCGGTCGTCGCGGCGTGGGCGGTCGCGAAGTCCGGGGCCGCGATCGTGCAGATCGATCCGGACTATCCGGCGAAGCGCATCGAGCACATCATCGCCGACAGTGGTGCCCGAGTGGTCGCCACGCTCGACGCCGTACGGGACCGGCTGCCGAGTAGCGCGCCCGCGCTGGTCCTCGACGATCCCGCGATCCGCGACGCCTGCGCCGACAGCGGCGACGAACCGGTCACCGACGCCGACCGCGTCCGCCCGTTGCACGTCGGCGACCTCGCCTACCTCACCTACACCTCCGGTTCCACCGGTGTGCCCAAGGGTGTGCAGGTGACCCACCGTGGCCTGGCGAATCTGGTCGCCGACCGCAGCGACGCCTACGCGCTGAGCCCGCGATCGCGGGTGTCCTATGCCCTCTCACCGGCTTTCGACGCCTCCTTCGAACAGTTCCTGACCTGTTTCGCCAACGCGGCCACGCTGGTGGTCGTGCCGCCGGAGGTGATCGGCGGTGACCGGCTCACCCGACTGCTGGCCGATGAGCACGTCACCCATCTGACGTTGACGCCGGCGATGCTGGCGACCGTCGACCCGCATCCGCTGACCGAGCTGCGGGTGGTGGTGGTGGGGGGTGACGTATGCCCGCCGCATGTGATCGACCGCTGGTCACGGCACTGCGCGATGGTCAACGAATACGGGCCGACCGAGGCCACGGTGACCGCCGCGGGCGCACGGATCCGCCCCGGCCACGACATCACCGTCGGTGGCCCCGTCCGTGGTGTGGCGGCGATGGTGCTGGACCGTGGCCTGCAGCCGGTGCCGGTCGGCACGGCGGGCGAACTGTATCTGGCCGGGCCCGGCCTGGCCCGCGGCTACAACCGGCGCTTCGCCGACACCGCGGCCCGTTTCGTCGCCGACCCCTACGGCGATCCGGGGCAGCGCATGTATCGCACCGGCGATCTGGCCCGCTGGGTCGCGCAGGATTCGGAGGTTTCGCTGGAACTGCTGGGCCGCAGCGATTTCCAGGTGAAGATCCGTGGCTACCGGATCGAACCGGCCGAGATCGACGCCGCTCTCACCGCCCATCCGGATGTCGACCTGTCGGTGACCGTCCCCGTGCACAACAATGCCGGTACCACCGTCCTGGCCTCCTACGTCGTCCCCGTCGAGGATCACCGCGTGGATCCCGCGCAGCTGCAACTGTTCGCTCGCGAATCGCTGCCGCCGCACATGGTTCCGGCGGTGATCGTGCCGCTGGACCAGCTGCCGGTGAACGCGTTCGGCAAACTCGATCGCAGCGCGCTGCCGGAACCGGAATTCGGGGCGGTTCCGGCCGGGCGTGACCCGGAAACGGACCGTGAGATCCTGATGGCCGGCCTGTTCAGCGAGATCCTCGGTGTCCCCCAGGTCGGTGCCGACGACAGCTTCTTCGCCCTCGGTGGTGACAGCATCCTCTCGATCCAGCTGGTGGCGCGTGCGAAAGCCGTCGGGCTGGGTTTCTCCACACAGGACGTATTCGAGCACAAGACCGTCGCGGGGCTGGCCGCCATGGCCGCCGAGGCCGGTGGCGCACCGCAGTTGCGCGAGCTCCCCGGCGGTGGCGTCGGACCGATTCCGCTGTCACCGATCGTGCACGCCATGCTCGGTCGCGGGCATTACGACCGGTTCGCGCAGGCCACCCTCGTCGAACTACCCGACCGGCTCGACCCGGCACATCTGGCACGCGCCCTGCAGGCCCTGCTGGATCGTCACGACATGCTGCGCGCCGTCCTGCGTGTCGATGACTCCGACGAGCACCGCCTCGAAGTGCCTGCCCCCGGAACCATCGATGCCGACTCCGTCATCACCCACGTGACGCTGCGTCACCGCGACTCCGCCGAAGTCGACCGGCACCTACAGCAGGCCGCCGACCGTCTCGACCCCGCCGCCGGCGTCCTTGTGCAGGCTGTCCGGGTCCAGGACGGCACCGGCGCGGGACCGGACCTGCTGTGGCTGGTGGTCCATCACCTCGCCGTCGACGCGGTGTCGTGGCGGATCCTGCTCACCGACCTGGCCCGCACCTGGCTACAGGTATCCACCGGCGAGGACCCGCAGCCCGGCACAGGAACAACCTCGGTGCGCAGCTGGGTCCACGGGCTGACCGAACAGGCCGCCGCGCGACGCCCGGCGGAACTGGAACGCTGGAAAACCGTTCTCGCCGAGGGAAACCGGCTGCTCGGGTCACGGCTACTGGACCCCGAACGCGATGTCATGGCCACCGCCGACCGGATTCGGTTGCGTCTTCCCGCGGACATCACCGACGCCGTCCTCACCGGCATCCCGGCCCGGTTCCACGGCAGCGCCAACGATCCGCTGTTGGCGGCGCTGGCCCTGGCCACGGCACGGTGGCGGGCCCGCCGCGGTGACTCCGCGGGGACGGAACTGATTTCACTGGAAGGGCACGGCCGCGAGGAACAGGCGGTGCCGGGTGCGGATCTGAGCGCCACCGTCGGCTGGTTCACCACTCGATTCCCGGTCCGGCTCGACCTGTCCGGCGTCGATCTCGATGATGCCTTCACCGGCGGCCCCGCAGCGGGGGCGGCGATCAAACAGGTGAAGGAACAATTACGCGCGGTCCCGGACAACGGGATCGGTTACGGCATGCTGCGTTATCTCGACCCCGTGGGTAGTGCCGAGCTCGGGACCGCGTCGGAGCCCCAGATCAGTTTCAACTATCTGGGGCGGGTGGGTGTCGGCGACCACTCGGGGGCGTGGACACCCACCACCGAATTCACCTCGCTCACCGCGACGACCGATCGTCGGATGTCGTTGCCCGCGATCGTGGATGTGAACGCGATCGCGGTGCCCGGCCCCGACGGGCTCGAGCTCGAGGCCACCTGGGAGTACGCGACCGGCATCATGGACGCCGACGAGGTGTCCGAACTGGCCGATCTGTGGGTGCGGGCGCTGCACAGTCTGGCCGCGCATCTGCGCACCGAAAACGCAGGTGGTTTCACCCCGTCCGATTTCCCGCTGGTCACGGTCTCGCAGACCGATATCGATGGTTGGGCGCGGGAGTTCCCGGCGATGACCGATGTGTGGCCGCTGACCGCGCTGCAAACCGGGCTGCTGTTCCACACCCTCTACGACCGCGACGGCGACGACAGCTACATCGTGCAGGCATCACTGACCCTCGCCGGTGAGGTCGACGCCCAGCGCATGCGCCAGGCCGCCCAAACCCTCATCGACCGCCACGACAGCCTGCGCACCGCCTTCGTCGAAACCGCCGACGGTCCCCGCCAGATCGTGCTGCACAGTGTCCGGGCCGATTGGCGCGAAGCCGATCTCAGCGCCCACGACCCCGCCGGACGTGACCGCGAGATCCATCGCCTCACCACCGAAGCGACCGCACCGTTCGATCCCGCCCGCCCGCCGCTGCTGCGCTTCCAGCTGTTGCGCACCGGTGTCGGCGAGTATCGGCTGCTGATCACCGACCATCATCTGGTGCTGGACGGCTGGTCCATGCCGTTGCTGATCCACCAGCTCCTCGTGTTGTACACCGGCGGCGATGCCGGTGAGCTCCCGGCTCCGCGATCGTTCCGGGACTACCTGCAGTGGTTGCACTCCCAGGACGATGCCGCCGCCACGGCCGCCTGGCAGCGGATGCTGGACGGGGTGGACAACCCCACCCGGGTCTCGGGCCGCCCGGACCGTACGGGTGGTGCGGCCAGTGGTGAGGTCGGGTCCGACCTCGATGCCGCTACCGCCGCCGCGGTCCTCGATCTCGGCCGCTCCCACGGTGTCACCGCCGGCACCACCGTCGAGGTGGCGTGGGCGCTGCTGCTCACGGCTCTCACCGGACGTTCCGATGTGGTGTTCGGCAATACGGTGTCGCACCGTCCGCCGCAGCTTCTCGGCGTGGAACACATGGTGGGCCTGTTCATCAACACCCTGCCGGTGCGGGTGCGCCTCGATCCCCACGAAAGCGTCGGCGACCTGCTGATCCGGGTGCAATCCGAGCAGGCCGCGATGCTCGAGCACCGCCATATCGGTTTGGCGGAACTGCAGCGCGCCACCGGGATCGCGGACATGTTCGACACCGTCACGGTGCTCGAGTCCTATCCGCTGGACCGGGAGGGGCTGGCCCGCGATCTCGATGCGGCCGGGCTGCGGCTGATCGATCTCGACGCCCAGGACGCCACCCCGTTCCCGTTGAGCCTGCAGGTCACTCCGCCGCGTCCCACCGGCGACGACGCGGGCACCTACACGCTCACCCTGCGCTACGCCACCGACCGGTTCGACACCGATCAGGCCGCCACCCTGCTCACACGATTCGAACGGATCCTGACCCAGCTGGTCACCGAGCCCGCCATCCGCACTGCCGCTGTCACCCCTGGGCCCGGCGAACCGGTGCCTGCCACAGGTGCGCCCGCCGTGCCCGAACGAACCCTGCACGAGATTCTCGCCGCGACCGCTCACCGGTATCCCGATGCCGCCGCCGTCCGATCCGGCGACATCACTGTCACCTACCGTGAGCTGCGGCAGCGGGCGGGTGAACTCGCGAGCGTGCTCGTCGCTCGCGGTGCGCGTCTCGAAACGTTCGTCGCCCTGGCGCTGCCTCGGTCGATCGACCTGGTCGTCGCGATCTGGGCGGTCTCCGAAACCGGTGCCGCGTTCATTCCGCTCGATCCGGCCAATCCCGGCGAACGCATCGCCGGGATGCTGGCCGATTCGGGCACGAGCCTGGGTATTACGACCGCTCCCGTCGCCGCGCACCTACCCGGCACCGTGGACTGGCTGACCCTCGACGACGCCCCCACGCCTCACACTGCGCCGGCACCTTCCCGGCCGATAGCACCCGACAGCACCGCCTACCTGATCTTCACCTCCGGTTCGACCGGCACCCCGAAAGCGGTGCAGGTGACCCACCGCGGTCTGGCCGACCTGGTCGCCGCGCACACCGAGGCCTTCGGCGCGGACTGCACCTCCACGGTCTTGCAGGTCGCCTCACCGGGTTTCGACGCCAGCGTCTCGGAACTGCTGCTGGCCCACGGCAACGGTGCCTGCCTGCTGATCGCACCCCCGGATGTGTACGGCGGCGCGGACCTCACCGAACTGCTGCGCACCGCACAGGTCACCCACGCCATCATCACCCCGTCGGTGCTGAACACCCTCGACCCGGCGCGAGTACCGGACCTCACCGCGATCGCGGTGGTCGGTGAAGCCACCGGTGCGGACACCGTGCAGCGGTGGGCGCCCGGCCGACGATTGATGAACCATTACGGACCGACCGAAACCACGATCTGGGCAACCGGTTCCGCCGCCCTGCACCCGGGTGAGCCGGTGACGATCGGTGGTCCCGTCCACGGCGTCTCCGTCGCGGTCCTCGATATGTGGTTGCGGCCGGTACCAGTCGGGGTCGCGGGGGAGTTGTATGTCGGTGGTCCAGGTCTGGCGCGCGGCTATTTCGCCAGGCCCGCGACCACCGCCTCCCGTTTCATCGCCACCGGCGGTGGCGAACGCCTGTACCGCACAGGCGATTCCGTGCGCTGGATTCGCGGACGCACCGGGCTGGAACTGGAATACCTGGGCCGCAACGATCAACAGGTCAAGATCCACGGCCTGCGCATCGAACCGGGGGAGATCGACACCCAGCTCGCCCGCCATCCCGCAGTGGCGAGCGCCGCCACCGTCACCCGCACCGGCCCGACCGGTGAACCGATCCTGGTGTCCTTCGTCGTCGGCGCGCCGGGCAAAAGCTTCGACACGACCCAACTGCACGACCACCTCGACCGCACCCTCGCCCACTACATGCACCCCACGGCGATCATGGAGCTCGACGAAATGCCGGTGACCCCCACGGGCAAGATCGACCGTAAAGCGCTGCGACAGCACGAACTCAACGCACCCGACACCGCCGGACGCGCCCCCGCAACGCCCGCCGAACACACCATGGCGGAGCTGTTCGCGCAGGTCCTGAACCTGGACAGGGTGTCCGCCGACAGCAACTTCTTCACCCTCGGCGGCGACAGCATCGTCTCCATGCGCCTGGTCGCGCTCGCCCGGGCCGCCGGGCTCGCCCTCACCCCACGCGAGGTGTTCGAAGGGAAAACGGTGGCCGCGCTCGCCGCCACCGCTCGCCGCGACACCTCCGTAACGGGCACCGACGACACCTCGGGACCACTCGTCACCCTCGACGATGACGCGATCACCGCACTGCGGCAACAGTATCCGGGCCTGGCCGACGTCTGGCCGCTGTCGCCGATGCAATCGGGTATCCACTTCCACTCCACCTTCACCGCCGACACGGACAACTACACCGTCCAGACGTCTATCGACTTCACCGGTGAGATCGACGCCGAACGCCTGCGCCGAGCCACCCAGGCCCTGATCGACCGCCACGACATCCTGCGCGCCGGATTCGCCGAAACCGCCGCCGGACCACACCAGATCGTGCTCGACCACGCCGACACCGACTTCCGCGAAATCGACCTGACCGGCGGACAGGACCCACGCACCGCCACCGACATCGCCGCCGCCGACGCCGCAGCCGGTTTCGACCTGTCCGCACCGCCGCTGATCCGGTTCACCCTGATCCGCCTCGAATCCGGTGTGTATCGGCTGCTGGTCACCGATCACCACGTGATCCTGGACGGCTGGTCGATGCCGCTGCTCATGGGCGAACTGCTCGAAAACTACGGTGCCCCCGAGAAAATCGGCACCATCGGACCCGCGCCTTCCTACCGTGACTACCTGACCTGGCTACAGCACCAGGACCCCGCCGCGTCCAAATCAGCTTGGGCGCGGGAATTCGCGGACGTGGATTCCCCGACCCGCGTCGCCCGCGGCGCAGGCATCTCGGGCAACGCCGCCGAGGTGATCACCGACCTGCCCGCCGACCTGTACCGCGAGCTGCGTGGTGTCGCCGCCGACGCGGCCGTCACCGTCAGTACCACGATCGCCGCGGCCTGGGCGCTGAACCTGCGCGTCCTCACCGGCGAAACCGATGTCGTCTTCGGCTCGGCGGTGTCGGGCCGGCCACCGGAACTGCCACAGGTGGAGCGCACGCTTGGCATGTTCCTCAACACCATCCCGGTCCGGGTCCGGCTCGAGCCCGCCCAGACACTGCGCGACCTGCTCGTGCGGGTCCAGGAGCAGCATGCCCGCATGCTCGACCACCACTACATCGGGCTCCCCGAAATCCATCGCAGCGTCGGCGTCACCGAATTGTTCGACACCGCGGTCACATTCCAGTCGTTCCCCGTCGACCGCCCCGCCTTGCAACGACTCGTCGATTCCGCGGGCCTGCGCGCCGGCGAGATCTCCGGCGTCGACGCCACCCCGTTCCCGCTGAGCCTGGTCGTCGCACCCGCCCCAGCAGGTTCCTCGGGCCTTCGGATCACGCTCCGCTTCCTGACCGACGAATTCGACAGCACCCACGCCGACCACATCCTCACCCGGTTCGTGGACGTCCTCACCCGCATCGCCCTTGACCCAGCCACCCGGCTCGGTGCGCTAGCACTTCCCGGCGTACCGGCTCCCGCCCACCCGGACACCGCCCACCACACGCCGAACACCCTCGCGGGCATCCTCACCGCCACCGCCGCCCGCACCCCTGGTGCCGTCGCCGCGCAGTGCGGTGCGGCATCCCTCACCTACCGTGAACTCGACGAACAGTCCAACCGTCTCGCCCGCGCCCTGCTGCGTCGCGGTGCCCGGCCCGGCCGGATCACCGCCCTCGCGCTCCCACGCTCACTCACCGGCGTCGTGGCCCTGTGGGCGGCCGCCAAAGCGGGGACGGCGTTCCTTCCGATCGACCCGAACCTGCCCGCCGGACGGATCGAATTCCTGCTGTCGGACTCCGGGGCACCGCTCGGCATCACCGATGCAGCTACCGCCTCGAAACTGCCCGACGGCACGGACTGGCTGATCGTCGACGACGAACACACCCGTCGCGGCGTGGCCGCCGAATCGCCGGAACCGCTCACCACCCCCGGTGTGCAACCCGATCACAGTGCCTACGTCATCTACACCTCCGGTTCCACCGGCACCCCCAAAGGCGTCCTGGTCTGCCACCGGGCCCTCACCGACCTGGTCGCGGCACAACACCGGACACTGCATGTCGACGACCAGGCCACGGTCCTGCAGGTCGCGTCTCCCAGTTTCGACGCCAACCTGTTCGAACTGCTCATGGCACACGGATCGGGTGCACGGCTCGTCATCGCACCACCGGACGTGTACGGCGGCCGTGAACTGGCCGAGCTCGTTCGCCGCGAACACATTTCGCACGCGGTGATCACCCCGTCCGCGCTGGCCACCGTCCCCGCCGACGACCTCACCACGTTGCGGGTCCTGGCGACGGCCGGGGAACCGGTCGGACGGGAACTGGTCCAACGGTGGGCGCCGGGTCGCACCATGCTCAATCTCTACGGCCCCAGCGAAACCACCATCTGGGCAACGGCATCCGAACTGTCCGCCGACGCGCCCATCGGTATCGGCCGCCCCGTCGGCCCGGTCGCCGCCACCGTCCTCGACAGCTGGCTGCGACCCGTCCCGCAGGGCGTGGCGGGTGAGTTGTACCTGTTCGGTCCGGGGCTGGCCGAAGGCTATATCGACCGGCCCGGACTCACCGCCGCCCGGTTCATCGCCTGCCCGTTCGGTAACGGTGGCACCCGCATGTACCGCACCGGCGATCTCGTCCGCCGCAACGCCGACGGTGACCTGGAATTCGTGGGCCGCAACGACTTCCAGGTGAAAGTCCGCGGCTCACGTGTCGAACTCGGCGAAATCGACGCCTCGCTCACGGGCCGCCCCGACATCACCTTCGCGACCACCCTCGCACACACCGACCACGGGGGACCGGCACGCCTGGTGTCCTATGTGGTGCCCGCACCGGGAGCGGACGTCTCGGTCGAGTCCCTCACCGCCGCCCTCGCCGACGCGCTGCCCACCTACATGGTGCCCGCCGCCATCATGATCCTGGACGACGTACCACTCACCGCCCACGGCAAACTCGACCGGGACCGCCTACCCGAACCCCTATTCGCCGCCCGCGAATACCGAGCCCCCACCTCCTGGCCGGAAGAACTCGTCGCCGCCGCATACGCCCAAGTCCTCGGTGTGCACCGAATCGGCGCCGACGACCACTTCTTCGCCCTCGGCGGCGATTCACTCAGCGCCTCGCTGGTGGTCGCCCGGGTCGGTGCCGCGCTCGGTGTGCGGGTACCGGTGCGTGCCCTGTTCGAGGCACCAACCGTCGCCGCCCTCGCCCGCCACACCACCACTCTGCGCACCGGCGAACGGATCCCGCTCACCGCGCGCCCGCACCCCGAACCCCTGCCGCTGTCACTGGCCCAGCAACGCATGTGGTTCCTCAACCGGTTCGAACCGGAATCCGCCGCGTACAACATTCCCGTCATGCTGCGGCTCACCGGCGAACTCGACACCGACGCCTTGCGCCGCGCCCTCATCGACGTCATCGCCCGCCACGAAGTACTGCGCACCGTCTATCCCGAGACCGCGGGTGAACCTCGTCAGCTGGTGCTGGCCGAACCCGACCCTGCTCTGCACACCATTCCCGTCGACACCACAACCCTCGCCGATACCGTGAATACGTTCGTGCGCAACGGATTCGACGTCACCTCCGAGGTCCCGCTCCGCATCGGACTGTTCGATCTGGGCACCGGCGAATACCTGCTCGCCCTCGTCGTCCACCACATCGCGGGCGACGGGCAATCCATGAGCCCACTGGCCCGCGATGTCGTCACCGCCTATGCGGCCCGGGTCGGCGGGCACGCACCCCACTGGCAGCCCCTACCCGTCCAATACGCCGACTACGCACTGTGGCAGCGGGAAGTCCTCGGCGCCGCCGACGACCCCGAATCGCTGCTGTCCACCCAGCTGCGGTTCTGGCGGGAAACCCTCGCCGACGCCCCCGACCGGCTCGATCTTCCTACCGACCGCCCCCGCCCACCCGTCGCCTCGCTGGCCGGTGGCCGCATCCCCGTCGACATCGGCGCCGGTCTGCACACCCGGCTGCGCGAACTCGCCCACAGTCGCGGTTCCTCACTGTTCATGGTGATGCACGCCGCCCTCGCCGCCGTCCTGGGACGCCTCAGCGGCAGCGACGACGTCGTGATCGGCACCCCCGTCGCGGGCCGGGGCGAACCCGGCCTCGAGGATCTGGTCGGCATGTTCGTCAACACCCTCGCCCTGCGCACCGCTGTCGACACCGGTGAACCGTTCACCGAACTGCTCACCCGCGCCCGCGACACCGACCTGGCCGCCTTCGAACACGGCGATGTGCCGTTCGAACGGGTTGTGGAGGAACTCAATCCGCAACGCGCCGCCGATCGGCATCCGCTGTTCCAGGTGATGCTCGCCTTCCAGAGCCTGTCCGGTACCGACGTCGAGCTGCCCGGTGTCACCGTCTCCCGCGCCGATATCGATACGGGCCTGTCCCAATTCGACCTGCAACTGATCCTCGCCGACTCCTACGACGACGGGGGAGCAGCGCGCGGGCTCTCCGGAACGCTCACCTTCGCCCGCGACCTGTTCGACGAAACCACCGCCCGCGTATTCCGCACGCGACTGCTCCGTGTCCTCGAAGCCGTCACCACCGACCCCACCGAAGCCGTCGGCGATCTCGGCTGGCTCGACGACACCGAACACCACAACCTCTCGACCCGGGTCGGGCCGCGCCCGGCCGGCCCCCGGCCCCCGGCTCTGCTACCGGACGTTTTCGCCGCCGCGGTCAACGACAATCCCACCGGCATCGCCGTGGTCTCCGGCGACACCGAACTCACCTACCGCGAACTCGACACCCGTTCCAACCAGCTGGCACGGCGGTTGATCCGCCACGGCGCCGGGCCCGAACATCCCGTGCTCGTCGCCACCGGCCGCACCGCCGACGAAGTCGTCGCCTGGTGGGCGGTCGTCAAGACCGGTGCCCCCTACGTCCCGGTGGATCCCCGCTACCCGGTCGGCCGCATCGAACAGATGGTCACCGACTCGCGCGCCACCCTCGGCGTCACCCTGGCCGGCGCACGACCCCAACTTCCCGGCACCGTCGACTGGATCCTGCTCGACTCCGAAACCCCTGAACCGGCCGGCGAATCCACCGTACCCGTCACCGACACCGACCGGCTCCGGCCACTCCACGCCACCAACGTCGCCTACATCGTGTTCACCTCAGGATCCACCGGCCGCCCCAAGGGCGTCGCGATCACCCACACCGGAATCGCCGACTTCGTCGCCGGACAACGCCTCGGCACCCCGCCCCGCACCAGCGATCGCGTCCTGCACTTCGCCTCACCGTCCTTCGACGCCTCGCTCCTGGAAATTCTGCTCGCCACCGGCCGCGCCGCCACCCTCGTCATCGCCCCCACCGACATCTACGGCGGCGGCGAACTGGCCGAATTCCTGCGCGCCCACCGCATCACCCACGCCTTCGTCACCCCCGCCGCCCTCGCCTCCGTCGACCCCACCGGACTCGACGACCTCCAGCACATCGTGTCCGGCGGCGACGAGGTCCCCGCCGACCTCATCAACCGGTGGGCAGGCAGCGACCGCGCGGGCACCCGCGAATTCCGGGTCCTCTACGGGCCCACCGAAACCACCATGCTCGCCACCTCCACCCAACCGATCCGCCCCGGCGAACGACCCACCATCGGCACCCCGCTGCCCGGCATCCAGGCGCTGGTCCTCGACGACCGGCTCCGGCCCGCACCGGTCGGTGTCAGCGGCGAACTGTATCTGGCCGGACCAGCCCTGGCCCGCGGCTACCTCAACCGCGCCGCAACCAACGCCGACCGATTCACCGCCTGCCCCTACGCCGAACTCGGCAGCCGCATGTACCGCACCGGCGACCTCGTCCGCTGGAACACCCGTGGTGACCTGGAATTCCTGGGACGCAACGACTTCCAGGTGAAGGTGCGCGGCTTCCGCGTCGAACTCGGCGAGATCGACACCGCCCTCGGCGCCCGCCCCGACATCGCCTACGCCGTCACCATCCCACGCCGCGAAGGCACCGGCCCCGTCACGCTGGTGTCCTATGTGGTCGCGGCACCCGGTGCCGAAATCTCCGTCGACACCCTCACCACCGCACTCACCGACACCCTGCCCGCCTACATGGTGCCCGCCGCGATCATAGTCCTCGACCGGATCCCGCTCTCACCCAACGGCAAACTCGACCGCAAAGCTCTCCCCGAACCCGTCCTGCAGACCAAGCAGTTCCGTGCTCCCTCCTCACCGGTCGAGGAGATCGTGGCGGGCGTCTTCACCGAAGTGCTCGGCCTCGACCGTGCCGTCGGCGCCGACGACGACTTCTTCGAACTCGGCGGCAACAGTCTCGTCGCCACCCGCGTCGCCGCCCGCATCGGCGCGGCCCTCGACGCCACCGTGCCGGTCGCGATGATCTTCGACGCACCGACCGTCGCCAAACTCGCCGCCCGCGCCGAATCCCACGCCGACACCGGACGAGTGGCGCTCACCCCACAACCCCGGCCGCGGCACATCCCGCTGTCCTACGCGCAGCAGCGCATGTGGTTCCTCAACCGGTTCGAACCCGATTCGGCCGCCTACAGCATCCCCATCGTCATCCGCCTCACCGGCCACCTCGACACCGACGCCCTGCACCGCGCCCTCACCGACGTCGTCGACCGGCACGAAGTCCTGCGCACCCGGTACCCGCACATCGACGGCGAGCCAGCACAGGTCGTCCTACCGGCCCACCTCGCCACGCCACCCCTGCACCCCGTCCCGATCGACGACAGCGCGTTGCCCGCCGCGCTCGCCGCACTCCTGGGCACCGCATTCGACGTCACGACCGAAATCCCGTTGCGGGCCAGGCTCTACGACACCGGTCCCGACACCTGGGTGCTTGCCGTGGTCCTGCACCACATCTGCGGCGACGGATCCTCCCTCGCCCCACTGGCCCGCGACATGATGACCGCCTACCAGGCCCGAGTCGACGGCCACCCACCCACCTGGACACCGCTACCGGTCCAGTACGCCGACTACGCCATCTGGCAGCACACCGTCCTGGGCGCCGCACACGAACCCGACTCGCTGCTGCGCGCGCAAATCGACTACTGGACCGCGCGACTCGCCGATCTACCGCCGCTGCTCGAACTTCCCACCGACCGTCCGCGGCCACCGATCCAGACCTACACCGGTGGCAACGTCGAACTCACCGTCGACGCCGACCTGCACACCGCCCTGGAAAAGGTCGCGCGCGCCCACAACAGCACCCTGTTCATGGTGTTCCACGCCGCCCTCGCCGCCACTCTCGGCCGCCTCGCCGCCACCGACGACATCGCCATCGGCACGCCCTACGCCGGTCGCGGCGAACCCGAACTCGACGACCTCGTCGGCATGTTCGTCAACACCCTCGTCCTGCGCACCCACCTCACCGACCACATGACCTTCACCGAACTCCTCGAACACGTCCGAAGCGACGACCTCGCCGCATTCGGCCACGCCGACGTCCCGTTCGAACGGCTCGTCCAAGAACTCAACCCCGTCCGCTCCCACGCCCACCATCCCCTGTTCCAGGTGATGCTCGCCTTCCAGAACCACACCACCACCGACTTCCGACTACCCGGCCTCACCGCCTCCGCCGTCGAAGCCGACACCGCGACCTCCCTGTTCGACCTCCAGATCACCGTCTCCGACACCCACGACAGCACCGGCGCACCCACCGGAATGAACGGCACGATCACCTACGCCACCGACCTGTTCGACCCGGCCACCGCCACCACCATCGCCGAGCGCCTGCAACGGATCCTGCGCGCACTCGCCACCGACCCCACCCGCCAGATCCACGACGTCGACCTCCTCGACACCGGCGAACGCGACGCCCTCCTGCACCGGTGGAACCACACCGAACACCCCCTCGACCCCCACGAAACCCTCGCAAGCCTGTTCACCCACGCCGCACACACCCACGCCGACCGGCCCGCCGTCGAATCCGGCCCCGAAACCCTCACCTACGCCGAATTCGCCGCACGCGTCAACCGGCTCGCCCGTTGGCTCATCGCCCGAGGTGTCGGCCCCGACACCCTCGTCGCGCTACGCATGCCCCGATCCCTCGACCAGGTCACCGCCGTCTACGCCGTCCACGCCGCCGGCGGGGGATACGTCCCCATCGACCCCGCCCACCCCGCCGACCGCATCGACTACATGCTCACCACCGCAGCACCCGTCCTCGAACTCACCTCCCTCGACGGAATCGACCTCACCGGCTACGACGACACCCCCGTCACCGACACCGACCGCCGCGCCCCACTACGACCCGACAACATCGCGTACGTCCTGTTCACCTCAGGATCCACCGGGCGGCCCAAAGGTGTTGCCGTACCGCACAGGGCGGTCCTCAACCAGCTCCACTGGATCATCGACACCTACCGGCTCAGCACAGCCGACACCGTCCTGCAGAAGACCCCCGCCACCTTCGACGTGTCGGTCTGGGAACTGTTCGCCACCCTCGCCGTCGGCGCCCGCCTGGTGATCGCCCGACCCGACGGACACACCGACCCCGCCTACCTGGCCGACACCATCGCCGACCGGCAGGTCACCGTCACCTCCTTCGTCCCGTCCATGCTCGCGGCCTTCGCCGACGCCGCCCCCGCGAGCTCCCTGGAGTCGGTGCGCGCCTTGCTGGTCGGCGGCGAAGCGTTCGGCGCCGACGTGGTGTCGGCCGCGCGCCGCGCCATGCCCCACACCGAACTGCACAATCTCTACGGCCCCACCGAATTCGCCGTGCACGCCACCGCCCACCACGTCACCCACGGCGACACCGGCAGCATCCCCATGGGCACACCGGTGTGGAACGTCCGCGCCCACATCCTCGACACCCGCCTGCGCCCGGTCCCGCCCGGGGTAGCGGGGGACCTGTACCTCGCCGGCAACCAGATCGCCCACGGCTACCACGCCCGCCCCGGCCTCACCGCGGAACGATTCGTCCCCGACCCGTTCACCGCGGGCCGGCGCATGTACCGCACCGGCGACCGTGCCCGCCGCCTGCGCACCGGCGAACTGGAATACCTGGGCCGCACCGACTTCCAGGTGAAACTGCGCGGCCTGCGCATCGAACTCGGCGAGATCGAAGCTGTCCTCGCCGAGCACCCCACCGTCGCCCGCGCGATCGCCGCCGTCCACACCTCCGGCACCGGCGACCGGCTCGTCGCCTACCTGATGCCCGCGGCAGGCCACGACCTCGACACCGACGCCGTCATCGCCCACGCCGCCGCCGAACTCCCCGACTACATGGTGCCGACCACGGTCATGGTGCTCGACACCGTGCCGCTGACCGACTCCGGCAAACTCGACCGCAAACACCTACCGGAACCGGTATTCGACGTGGGGGAGTTCCGGGAACCGGAATCCTGGCTCGAAGGCGAGGTCGCCCGGGTCTACGAGCACGTCCTCGGCATGGCCCGCGTCGGCGCCGACGACGACTTCTACGCCCTCGGCGGCAACTCCCTCAAGTCGGTGCAGGTGGTCAGCGAACTGCGCAAGGAACTCGACTACGAGGTGCCCGTCAGCTGGATCCTGTCCGACCCGCGCCCCACCGACCTCGCCAGACGCATCGAAACCGGAATGCGCACCGGACACACCACCACCGAACCGACAACACCCGGATTCGATGTCGTGCTCCCCATCCGCACCACCGGAACACAACCCCCACTGTTCTGCGTCCACCCAGCCTCCGGCCTGGCCTGGTGCTACCGCCCGCTCGACGAATACCTGACCGAGGACCGACCCATCTACGGAATCCAGGCACCACAACTGAGCGGCGAACCAGGGTCCGCGACCATCGAAGACACCGCCCGCCGCTACCTCGACGAAATCCGCGCCATCCAGCCGCACGGCCCCTACCACCTGCTCGGCTGGTCACTGGGCGGCCAGATCGCCCACGCCATCGCCGCCGAAATACGCGCCGCCGGAGAACAAGTCGCGCTACTGGCCCTGCTCGACGCCGAAGCCGACGGATTCGATCCCACCGCCGTCACCACCGTGACGGCCGGTGAACTGGTCGCCAACCTCGGCCCGGTCATGGGTATCGATTTCGTCCCCACCGACGCCACCGCCGAGGAAGCCGCCGCCCTGATCGAACAGAAACTGGGGGAGCGGCTCGGTATCGACGCCGCCCTCATCCAGCACATGACCGATGCGTACAACGAATCGATCCGGGCCGCCGCCGACTGGCGACCACCGGTAATCGACTGCGACATGCTGTATTTCACCGCCACCGGCGAACGACGCGACGACGCGACCGGTCATCGGGGATGGGCACCGAGTGTGCGCGGGCACATCACCGATATCGACATCGACGCCACCCACCTGGCAATGACCGAACCCGCGGTCCTGGCCCGCATCGCCGGTGTCCTCAACGAACAACTCGATCGGGAGGTCGCCGGGCAGAGCGGCTGAGCGGAAATCGGGTAACCCGGTACGCATGGACGTACAAGCATTCGAATCCCGCGCGACCGACGCCGAACTCGACGACCTGCGCGCACGATTGGCCGCGGCGCGGTTGCCGGAAGCGGAGACGGTCTACCGGCCGGGACCCGACCCGCGCCGGTGGGATCAGGGCGTTCCGCGCGCCGACCTCGTCGAGGTGGTGCGCTACTGGCGCAGCGGATACGACTGGCGCTCGTTCGAAGAGCGCCTCCACCAGATCGGCCAGTTCCGCATGACCATCGACGAGCTCGGCATCCACTTCCTGCACCGCCGATCCCCGCGCACGGACGCCACACCGCTGATCATGACGCACGGCTGGCCCGGCAGCGTCGCCGAATTCACCGACATTGTCGACGAACTGGCCGACCCGAAAGATGCCGCCGCACCGGCATTCCATGTCGTCGCCCCCTCTCTGCCGGGCTTCGGCTACAGCGACAAACCGACCACCACCGGGTGGGGAACCGAAAAGATCGCCGCCGCATGGGTAGAGCTGATGGGCAGGCTCGGCTACCGCCGGTTCCTGGCGCACGGTGGCGACTGGGGCGGCAATATCACCACGGTGCTCGCCGGCAGGTTCCCGGACCGTGTTCTCGGCATCCACACCCTGTTCGCCGAAGCACCGCCCGGGCTGACAACAGACGGACTGACGTCGATCGAACGCAAGTGGACCGAGGAAACCCGCGACTTCTGGCAGTACCGCGCCGCCTACGCCAAACAGCAGGCGACCCGACCACAGACCATCGGCTACTCCCTCGTCGATTCCCCGGTCGGGCTGCTGGCCTGGATTCTCGACAAGTTCGCCGAGTGGTCCGACACCGACGACAGCCCCTTCGAAGCGATACCCATGGACCGCGTCCTCGACGACGTCACCCTCTACTGGCTGACCCGAACCGGCGCCTCGGCAGCCCGCATCTACTACGAAAGCCACGCCTCCCTCGACCCGGATCTTCGCGTGGACGTCCCGTCGGCGATCACGATGTATCCGGCCGACATCGAGAAGTGCCCGCGACCATGGGCGGAGCAAAGGTACCGGCAGATCGTTCGCTGGACGACGCCCGAGACCGGGGGACACTTCCCCTCGCTCGAGGTTCCGGAGTACTTCGTCAAGGACCTACAGGAAGGGCTCGCGACAGTGCTGGCTGCTGATCGATGACCGTGCGAGCGCATCGGGCCGGATCGACCGAGTCATCGCGTGAACATGCCGTCGAGGACCGCGTCCAGCTCGGTGTGTGCGGCAGCCATCGCCGTTTCGCGCGAGCGTGACGCGGCGACGAACATCGCGAGCTCGTTGAGCCCACCCAGCAGCAGGTGTGCGAGCACTTTCGGGTTGTGCCGGGGGAGTAGTTCGCCCTGTTCGTGTGCCGCGACGAGCAGATTCTTGACCAGTCCCAGGGAGCGTCCGCCGTCGATTTCGCGCCAGCGCGCCCACCCGAGGGCGGCGGGCGCTTCCACGAAGAGGATCTGCCGGACGGTCTCGTCGGCCAGCTGATCGACGAAAGCGTGGCTGACCGCACGAACCCGTTCGACCGGCGAACCTGTCGCCGCATGCGCCGACAGCGTGTCGACCACGCCGTGATCGACCGCCGCGAAGCAGGCCTCCATCAGCCCGACCATGCTGCCGAAGTGGTGATACAGCGCTCCCCGCGTGACACCGGCGGCCGCACACACCTGCGCGGTCGTCACCTCGGCGAAGCCGTGCTCGGCGAACAGCGCGGTACCGACGGCGATCAACGTCGCCCGAGTCCGTGCCGCACCTGCCTCGCGAACCGTTGCCATCTTGCCTTCTCTCATCCAATGACATACACATTGTATGTGACATACAGTTTGTATGTGAAACCGAGGGAGTGGCCGTGATGCTGAAGATGAAGTCCACCTGCGAGACCTGCTCGGCACCGTTGCGCGACGACGCCGAGGCGTTCATCTGCAGTTATGAATGCACATACTGCTCAACCTGCGCGGCAGACCACGGAGTGTGCCCGAACTGCGCGGGGGAGTTGGTTCGGCGGCCGCGGCGCACCACCGGAGCCGCCGAGATCGCACGCCGAGCACCGGCCCGGCTGCGCCGCAAGATCTGGGGGAGCGGGCCATGAGTCGTGAATGAGTTCTCGTCTCCGCAGGTGCACTATCTGCAGACCTTCACCGTGAGCGCAGATATTCGATCGCCGCAGCCAAACGGACCGGGTCGTCACCGAATGCACCCAGCCCCGCATTGCACAACGAGCACAGCAGGCCTCGGACGGCGCCTGTGCGATGGTCGTGATCCACCGCTAACGGGGACTTCACGAGCGCTTTTCCATCGCGCCGGGGACGACCGCCGACCCTTGCGGTATCAATATCGGATTCCGGTGACGCGCAGATCGCGCACCGAAACTGCTGGAGTACCCGGAGCTCGTCATATCGTTCTGGGGTAATGCGATACTTCGCCCACAGATTCGCCCGGCGCGCCTCGGTAGGCAGCTGGAGGGCTCGACGCGCACGCTGATAACAAGCCTGGCAGAGTGCATTCCCGGCCGTAGACCGAGCGAATCGCTGGCGCGGTTTCTCTGCGCCACAGCCATTCTCGGCATTGCACACCAGGTTGCACATCAGGTCATCGGCCATGAACCGAGAGTTTGCCAGGAGATACCGACATTCATGTTACTTGACATAGTGTGCATTATCGGCGTTTTAACCGGGGCGGTCGGTAGGGGTTTCGCGAACTTTGTGGCAGCGTATGCAACTTGGCAACGCGTGCCCATGACCCCATTCAGCACCCCATTCAGCGGCCGACCCGCTCCGCCCGGAACAGCTTGTCGTCACCAACTCGTCCGTACAGACGGATTGCTCGCGCCGAGCCGTTTCGGTCGATTTCCAGCCTCCGGCCATTCATGACCATTCGGGATGAATGCCGCCGCCCAGGGCTTGATCTGCAGGTAAGCGCGAAGAAGGCCGACCGGTGGTTGCTCGGCGCACTCCCCCTCCACTTCCCCAACCCCTTCATTTCGTCACTGTGACGAAATGAAGGGGTTGGGGAAGGACTCAGCTGTACAGAGCTTCTACTTCGGACGCGTACTTCTTCATGACCTCGGCTCGGCGGAGGGACATTTTCGGGGTCAGTTCGCCGGTGGCTTCGGTCCAGTCGGTGGGCAGGATCCGGACCTTCTTGATGCCCTCGGCCTTGGAGACCAACTTGTTGGTGTCAGCGACAGCTTGGTCGATGTCCGCGCGGAGGGCCGGATTGTCGACGAGGTCTTCGACAGGGGTATCGGCAGGGATGTTGTTGCGCTGCTTCCAGGCTGGAAGGGCTTCGGGGTCCAGAGTGACGAGGGCGCTGACGAAGGGCCGACCGTCGCCGACAACCATGGCCTGACCAACCAAGGGATGGGCACGTAGGGCGTCTTCCATGAGGCCGGGTGAAACGTTCTTTCCACCCGCGGTGACCAGGATTTCCTTCTTGCGGCCGGTGATCGTGAGGTAACCGTCTGCATCGATGGCGCCCAGGTCGCCGGTGCGGAACCAGCCGTCCACGAAGGCGTCCGCGGTGGCGTTGGGGTTGCCCCAGTATTCGCCGAAGACCACAGGTCCGCGCAACAGCAGTTCACCGTCGTCGGCGATCTTGACGCCGTGGCCCTCGATGGGCCTGCCGACGGTACCGACGCGGGTGTTGCGCGGGGTGTTCACGGTGATGGCAGCCGTGGTCTCGGTGAGCCCGTAGCCTTCGTACACCGGGATGCCCGCACCACGGAAGAAATGCCCGAGCCGTGCGCCGAGTGGGCCGCCGCCGGAGACAGCCGCACCGCATCGGCCGCCGAGTGCGCGACGCAACTGCGCGTACACGAGCGCGTCGAACAGGGCGTGCTCGAGCTTGCGTAGCAGGCCCGGCCCGCCGGTGTCGAGCGTCTCGCTCCACACGATGGCGGTCTCGGTGGCCCGGTCGAAGATGCGGCCCTTGCCGTCGGCGTGTGCCTTCTGCTTCGCGGCGTTGAACACCTTCTCGAACACGCGCGGCACGGCGAGGATGAAATCGGGCCGGAACTCGGCGAATTGGTCGACGAGGGTCGCCCAATCGGAGCTGAAGGAAACGATCACCTTCGCGTCGAGCGCGGCGAGTGTGACCGCCCGGGCGAAGACGTGCGCCAACGGCAGGAACATCAGGGTGCGGTTGCCCTCGGTGACGAACTCCCCCAGCGCGAGCCGGTCGGATTTGGATTCGGCGTAGAGGTTGGCGTGGGTGAGCAGCACGCCCTTGGGGCGGCCGGTGGTACCGGAGGTGTAGATCAGGGTCGCGGGCGAGTCCGCGCCGACACCGGCACGCCGGGTGTGGACGGCCTGGTCGTCGAGGTGGGCGCCGCGGGCGGTGAGTTCGGCGACGACGCCCTTGTCGATCTGCAGGATCTCACGCAGGTCGGGCAGTGCGTCGGCGGCGATCTCGTCGATGACGCGGCGGTGCTTGTCGCTGTCGACGATCAGCAGCCCGGTGCCGGAGTCCTGCAGGATCCATTTGGCCTGTTCGGCGGCGGAGCTGTCGTAGATGGCCACCGTGCAGCCGCCGACCGCCCAGATGGCGTGGTCGAGCACGACCCATTCGTAGCGGGTCGGCGCCATGATGGCGACCCGGTCACCTGGTTCGATACCGGTGGCGATGAGGCCTTTGGCCACGGCGGTCACCGTTTTCGCGAATTGGGCGGCGGTGATGTCGGCGCCCGCGACACTGAACAGCACCGTGTCGGGCGATTCTTCGCCGTACCGGAACACGCTGTCGGAGTTGTTGGCGTTGTCCGGAATCACGTACGACGCCGGGGTTTCGAACTCTCGCATCAGTGCCCTTCCACGGTTGCCGGTTCCTGGCGGTGATCGAGGCCGAGGCGGTGCAGGCCACGCAGATCATAGGCGTGGGTGGCCGCGAAACCGAGGACCAACCCGATGGCCAGGCCGGCGATGGTCATCCAGAGGCCGCGGCTCAGGCCTGCCTCGAGGTTTCCGTCGAAGAACATGATGGCGCGCACGGCGAGGTAGATCTGGTGCATCGGTTCGAACGAGGCCATGTCGGCGATCCAGCGCGGTGTCGCTTCGAGCGGGATGGTGCCCGAGGACGACGGGATTCCGAGGACGACGAAGACGATGAGGTTGATCATCAGGCCCGCGGTGCCGAAGGCGGCCATCACGGACAGGCCGGTGATCGCGATGGCGATGATGGCAAGGGTGCCGTAGAGGAACAGCATGAGCGGGCGTTCGATGCTCATGTCGAGCAGGGCGCCGACGGCAAGGAACGCGGCGGAGGCGAGTGGCGCACTGATGACGGCGATGGCCCATTTGATGAGCAGGGTGCGCCAGCGGCTGATGCGGGCGGGGGTGGTCGGCTTGTGCCACGGCCCGTATTCGGCGGGGACGAATCCGAGGGACCCGTCGACGAGGGAGTTGATCATCATGGCGCCGCTGAAGCCGACGATCAGCAGGACCAGGGTGTAGAAGAAGGCGGCGAGGCCTTGGCCGGTGCCTTCGGGCAGTGGGTGGTAGGCGCTGACGACGACGTCGATGGGCTCGGCGAGTTGCAGCTGGGCGGCGCCGCTGAGCGGGGTGCTGCCGATCGCGGCGCGGACTTGGTCGGCGAGCTGGGTGCCGACGGTGGTGTTGACCTCGGTCATCGCCTTGTCGGCGATGGTCTGCATGATCTGGGCGGCGAGGGTGCCCGCGCGGGGGTTGGTGAGTACGGAGATCATCGGCTGTTCGACGTCGCCGGTGACGACGGAGGCGGCACCGAGGATGGCGACGCGTTTGGTGAAGTCGCCGGGAATGATGATGGCGCCGTACACCTCACCGTTGCGCAGTTGCCGGTGGGCCTCGTTGATGCCGACGGTGCGCAGGTCGATCTTCTCGGCCGGGACCTGCTCCCCCAGCGCGGTGGAGATCTGCGTGCCGAGGTTGGTGGGTTTGCCCGCGAGGGTGTCGCCGACGTCCTGGTTGACCAGGGCGATCGGGAAGTCGTGCAGGTGTTTCTCGGGGTCGGCGGTGTAGCCGAGGTACATGGTTCCCAGGAGCGCGGCCAGCACGGTGACCAGCGTGATCGGCGCTAACCAGTCACGGATCGGCATGCTGCGCGGTCGGCGCGTCGGCGCGGTGTTGTCAGTCATGGCATGCGCAAATGTAGTCACCGACTACAAAGTAGTCAATGCAAACATTCCGCGGTGTGTCGGATATCCTGCTAGCACCATGTCCCTGCATTCGCGCTATCACCACGGCGATCTCCGCGCCGCACTGCTGCAGCACGCCGAGGCGGCGCTGCGTACGGTCGGCGCCGACGGGCTGTCGTTGCGTCAGCTCGCCCGCGACACCGGCGTCAGCCACGCGGCACCGAGCAGGCATTTCCGTGACAAGCAGGCTTTGCTCGACGCACTGGCCGTCACCGGCCTGCGACGACTCGGCGCCTGCTTCGAAGAGGCCGCGACCGACGGCCCGATCACGACGCGTCTGCGGACCCTGGCCCACACCTACCTGCGGTTCGCCGTGGACAACCCGGAGCTGTTGCCGCTGATGTTCGCGCGCAGGCACAGCTCCACCGAGACCGAGATCCACGACGCCGCCGAGCGGGCCTTCGCCGTGCCGATCGCGCTGATCGCCGAGGGGCAGGCCGCGGGCGAGATCATCCCCGGCGACCCGAAACGCATCGGGGTCACCGCCCTCGCGGCGCTACAGGGACTGGCGACGTTCATCGGTTCGGGCTACACCGCCGACTACGACGCCGAGCTACTCCTCGACGACCTGGTCGACCACCTGACCCTGGGTCTACTCCCCCGCCGGTCTTCCTCCGGTGGCGCCAGTAGGTGATGTGCAGTACGTTGCGAGGTTGCGGTGGCGCCGAAAAGCCCTGCTGTGACATTCCATTCGCATTCAGATAGGTGTCACCCACATGACTACAGCCCTCGTCCCATCACCGGTGCAGCGACGCAATCCGGTATTGGTGTGGCTGGTCTTCCCGATCATCACGTTCGGGATCTACTTCTTCGTCTGGTACTACAAGATCCACAAGGAGATGGCCGAGCAGCGGCGCGATCCCGAGGCTCCGGTCACGGGCCCCCTGCTGGTGATGCTGTTCCTGTCGTGGACCGGGATCGGTTTCATCGTCAGCTACTGGCGCACCGGCAATCGGATCAGGGCCACCCAGGAGAGCGCCGGGCTGGAGCCGTCGTGCAGCGCGGCGATCGGGTTCCTGCTCAATCTTGTTCTCGGGCTGGGGATTCTGTACTACCAGCTCGAACTGAACAAGGTCGCCGCGCCCGAACGCGACTAGGCAGACCCTGAAGGCCCTCCCCCATGGCGAAAGCCACAGGGGGAGGGCCTTTTTCATGCTCCGACGTATTCGGCGAGGTGCTCACCGGTGAGAGTGGAACGGGCGGCGACGAGATCGGCCGGTGTTCCCTCGAAGACGATCTGGCCGCCGTCGTGACCCGCACCGGGGCCGAGGTCGATGATCCAGTCCGCATGGGCCATCACAGCTTGGTGGTGTTCGACGACGATGACCGACTTGCCGGAGTCGACGAGACGATCGAGCAGCCCGAGCAGCTGTTCGACGTCGGCCAGGTGCAGACCGGTCGTCGGTTCGTCGAGGATGTAGACCCCACCCTTGTCCGACATGTGAGTGGCCAGCTTGAGGCGCTGGCGTTCACCGCCGGACAGGGTGGTCAGCGGCTGACCGATGGTGAGGTAGCCGAGGCCGACCTCGGTGAGGTGGGTGAGGATCTTGTGCGCGGCCGGGGTGCGTGCCTCCCCTTCGCCGAAGAACTCGCGTGCTTCGTCGACGGGCATCGACAGCACGTCGCTGATGTTCTTGCCCGCGAAGGTGTATTCGAGGACTTCGGCCATGAACCGCTTGCCCTCGCACACCTCGCAGACCGTCGACACTCCCGCCATCATGGCCAGGTCGGTGTAGACGACGCCCGCTCCGTTGCAGTTCGGGCACGCCCCTTCGGAATTGGCGCTGAACAGGGCGGGTTTGGCGCCGGTGGCCTTGGCGAAGGCCTTGCGGATGTGGTCGAGCAGGCCGGTGTAGGTGGCGGGATTGCTGCGGCGCGAACCCTTGATCGGGGCCTGGTCGATGGAGATGACACCTTCGTCGACCGGGATGGAGCCGTGCACGAGCGAGCTCTTACCCGACCCGGCCACACCGGTGACGGCGACGAGCACACCGAGCGGGATGTCGACGTCGACCTTGCGCAGGTTGTTGGCGGTGGCGCCACGGATCTGCAAGGCGCCGTTCGACTTTCGCACCGTGTCCTTGACCTTGGCGCGGTCGTCGAAGTGGCGGCCGGTGACGGTGTCGCTGGTGCGCAACCCGTCGACGGTGCCTTCGAAGCAGATCGTTCCGCCCTTGGAGCCCGCGGCGGGACCGAGGTCGACGATGTGGTCGGCGATGACGATCGTCTCGGGCTTGTGTTCGACGACGAGCACCGTGTTGCCCTTGTCGCGCAGCCGAAGCAGCAGGTCGTTCATGCGCTGGATGTCGTGCGGGTGCAGGCCGGCGGTCGGTTCGTCGAAGACGTAGGTGACGTCGGTGAGCGAGGACCCGAGGTGGCGGATCATCTTGACGCGCTGTGCCTCACCACCGGACAGGGTGCCCGACGGGCGTGACAGCGACAGGTAGCCGAGGCCGATCTCGACGAACGAGTCGAGGGTGCCGCGCAGTGATTCCAGCAGCGGTGCCACGGACGGGTCGTCGATGGTCTTGACCCATTCGGCGAGGTCGGTGATCTGCATGGCGCAGGCGTCGGCGATGCTCTTTCCCTTGATCTTCGACGAGCGGGCTTCGGCCGAGAGGCGGGTGCCGTCGCAGTCGGGACAGGTGCCGAAGGTGACGGCGCGCTCGACGAACGCGCGGACGTGCGGCTGCAGTGATTCGACGTCCTTGGACAGCATCGACTTGCGGATCTTGGGGATCAGACCCTCGTAGGTGAGGTTGATGCCGTCGACCTTGATCTTGGTCGGTTCCTTGTACAGCAGGTCGGCGAGCTGCTTCTTGGTGTACTTCTTGATCGGCTTGGCGGGGTCGAAGAAGCCGCTGCCCTTGTAGATGCGGCCCATCCAGCCGTCCATGCTGTAGCCGGGGATGGTGAACGGGCCTTCGTCGAGGGATTTGTTCTCGTCGTAGAGCTGGGTGAGGTCGATGTCGTTGACCTTGCCCTTGCCCTCGCAGGTGGGACACATGCCGCCGGTGATGTTGAAGCTGCGGCGCTCCTTGACGGTGACCCCGTTCTTCTCCACCGCGACGGCGCCGGAACCGCTGATCGAGGCCACGTTGAACGAGAACGCCTGCGAGGAACCGATGTGCGGGTCGCCGAGGCGGCTGAACAGGATGCGCAGCATGGCGTTGGCGTCGGTGACAGTGCCGACCGTGGAGCGTGGGTCGGCGCCCAGACGCGACTGGTCGACGAGGATGGCGGTGGTGAGTCCGTCGAGGACGTCGACGTCGGGGCGGGCCTGTGTGGGCATGAAGCCCTGGACGAACGCGCTGTAGGTCTCGTTGATGAGACGCTGGGATTCGGCGGCGATGGTGCCGAAGACCAAAGAGCTCTTGCCGGAGCCGGAGACGCCGGTGAACACGGTCAGTCGGCGCTTGGGGATTTCGACGCTGACATCGCGCAGGTTGTTCACCCGGGCACCGGTGACCCGGATCAGGTCGTGGCTGTCGGCCGGCGCAGGCGCTGCGGTCTTGCTCATGGGTCTCCTCGGTCGTTCGGCGTCCACCGAATCTAGCGGTCGGGTCCGACTATTTCGTCTGCTGGATGCGAATCATGTTGCCCGCCGGGTCGCGGAAGGCGCAGTCACGGATGCCGTAGGGCTGGTCGGTGGGTTCCTGCACCACTTCCACGTCTCCTGCCTGCAGTTTCTCGAACAGGCCGTCGAGGTCGTCGGTGGCCAGATTGATGCCGGCATAGGTGCCCTTGGCCATCATCTCGGTGATGACGCGCTGCTCCTCGTCGGTGATGCCGGGGTCGGCGGCCGGCGGGTGCAGCACGATCGAGGTGTCGGGCTGGCCCTTCGGTCCGACGGTGATCCAGCGCATGCCGTTGTAGCCGACGTCGTTGCGGACCTCGAAGCCGAGGGCGTCGCGGTAGAAGGCCAGCGCGGCGTCGGGGTCGTCCTGGGGCAGGTAGCTCTGGTGAATGGTGATGTTCATAGGATCGACGCTAACGGTCGCCGGAACCGGTTGCTTCTCGATTCCTGATCGGTCTGGTCACCGCCTTGGCCACGCACGACGGGATGCCCTCGGTCGGCGCGTACTGCTGGCGGTACACGCTCGGTGGGACGCCGACGAGTTCGGTGAATCGCGTGCTGAAGGTGCCGAGGGAGGAGGAGCCGACGGCGAAGCACACCTCGGTGACACTCATCTGACCCAGTCTCAGTAACGCCATGGCACGTTCGATGCGCCGGGTCATCAGGTACGAGTAGGGCGATTCGCCGTAGGCGAGGCGGAATTGGCGGCTCAGGTGCCCGGCGGACATGTGCACGCCTCGGGCCAGGGCTTCCACGTCGAGGGGTTGGGCGTATTCGCGGTCGATGCGGTCGCGCACGCGGCGCAGCCGGGCGAGGTCGCTCAGTTGCTGGGGGCGTGGACCGGTCATGGAAACGATCGTCGCACGTGCGGGCTATGGCTTGTCCAGCACGGTTGCCAGGTGTGTGCGGAAGTGTGGGCAGGTGCGGAAGTCCTCGGCGTCGCAGTCGAGGACGTGGGTGACCGCGTCGAGGGCGCTGCGGGTGCGGGCGAGTTGTTCGGTGAGCCGTGCGCGTTGTGTTTCCAGGACGCGGCGGCGGGTGGCGCGGTCGGGGTCGCGGGTGAACAGGGTGGCCAGGTCCTCGAGGGACAGTCCGGCCTTCTTGCCGAGGACGACCATGGCGACCGTGTCGATGTCGGTGTCGCGGTAGATCCGTCTGCCCGCCGAGTCACGTTCTGGGGTGAGCAGGCCTTGGTCTTCCCAGTGCCGCAGTACGTGGGTCGCGAGTCCGAAGCGGGCCGCGACCTCACCGATGGTCGCCATGGTCGAACTCTAGGCGGTGTGCAGGTGGTAACGGGTGACGACTGCGACGGGATGCCATGGCAGGCGGATGTTTTCGCGATCGATGTCGCCCGCGGCGTGGCGGATCTCGCGGGCACGGGTGAAGCGGAAGTCGTAGAGAGCGGCGGTGGCGCCGGGGCGCAGGACACGGCGGATCTCGCGGAATGCGGCGGGCAGGTCGGGCCATTCGTGCATGCTGAGGCTGGACACGATCAGGTCGACGCTCGCGTCGGGGTAGGGCAGGTCGGTGACGTCGCCGACGGTGAGATCCGCCCGGTGACCGGCGAGGTTGCGGCGGGCGATGTCGATCATGTGCGGGGACAGGTCGAGACCGTGCAGGGTGAGGTCGGGGCGCCGGGTCGCGATGTGCGCCAGGAGTTTTCCGGGGCCGGTGCCGAGGTCTACAACGGTGGCGCCTGCGGTGGCCAGGGTGTCGACGTCGGTGCTGATGCGGCGGTAGAGGCCGGTGAGCAAGCGGGTGGCGCGGCGGTCGTAGTCCAGGCTCTGGCGGTGTCCGAAGGTGGTCATGGCACCACTGTCGGTGTTCAGGTCGACCTGAAGTCAAGGGTGTTCAGCGCGGGCGCAGGACCAGTATTCCGGGGACGGTGCGCACGTACTCGAGCAGCGGGGTGTCGACGACCTGGTTGTGCTCGGCGAGGGAGGAGGCGTTGCGGAACACCGGGCCGTCGGTGGTGTGGACGAGGATGCCGACATGGGTGACGTCCAGGCCCTCGGTCGGGGTGTAGGCGCCGATGAAGTCACCGGTGCGCAGTCCGGCGACCACTCCCCCGTCGACGGCGTCGGACGGGATGTGGGTGACGGCTCGGTCGACGACGGGGACGCCGGGCAGGAAGGTGGTGCCGTCGGCTTTGGCGTTCAGGTGTTTGGTGGTGGTGACCGCGGCCGGGCTCAGGTCGGCGGTGATGTCGGTGGCCGAGATCCGTGGTGTGCTCACCCAGTCGGTGAAGAAGTGTTTGCGCTGGGTGAATTCGACCCGGCTGTCGACGTAGCGAGCGGCGATCAGGTTGTCGAAGAACTGCTCGGTGGTGCTCGAGCGTGATGCGGCGTCGACGTAGTCGAGGTAGGTGAAGCAGTCGACGCGGCGCAGGTCGACGACGAGTTGCTCGGGGGTGTTCGCGGACCCGAGCAGCATGTTCGCCCCGTAGGGGGTGCCGAGCAGGCGCGCGGAGATCCGTTCGATCTGCACGGCGCGGTCGGTGGTGCCCGCGCGGGTGCGGGCGTCGAGCAGTTCGTCGACCTTGCGGGCGGTGGCGTCGTCGAGAACGACCGGCGGTGTGGCCTGGGCCGGTGGGGCGAGGCAGACGAGCGCGACGAGCAGGCACAGAACCTGGACAATGGTGCGCAAGACGCCTCCGGTGGGCATGGTCGGTCGAGGTGAGCGGTACCCACGGTAGCCGACAGGGGCGGCGCCCCGGATTGCAAACAATTCGCGACCTGAACGGTTCTTCGCCTCGGCTCCCGTGTCCCGTACCGTTGTCCCAGGTAGTGCGTGTTTCACCAGGTTCGCGAATGGATAGCCAGGGCAGTTCGTCGGAAGGGAAACGACATGCGCGCTTTGACCGTAGTGCCGAACCAACCCGGATCGTTGCGGATAGACGATGTCCCGGATCCGGTGCCCGGCCCCAACGAGCTTCTCGTGGACGGGATTTCGCTCGGCATCTGCGGCACCGACCGCGAGATCGCCTCGGGCATCTACGGGTGGGCACCGCCGGGACGTGAACGCCTCGTCCTCGGGCACGAATCGCTGGGGCGGGTGCGCACCGCGCCCGACGGCAGCGGTTTCGCCCCCGGTGACCTCGTCGTCGGGATCGTGCGCAGGCCCGATCCGGTGCCGTGCGGAGCGTGTGCGCACGGTGAGTTCGACATGTGCCGCAACGGCGAGTACGTCGAGCGCGGGATCAAGCAGATCGACGGGTACGGGTCGACGTCGTGGGTGGTGGACGCCGACTACACGGTGAAGCTGGACCCCGCGCTCACCGAGGTGGGTGTGCTGATGGAACCGACGACGGTGCTGGCCAAGGCGTGGGATCAGATCGAGAAGATCAACACCAGGGCCTGGTTCGAACCGAAGTCGGTGCTGGTCACCGGTGCGGGCCCGATCGGTCTGCTCGCAGCGCTGCTCGGCGTGCAACGCGGCCTGGACGTGCATGTGCTCGACCGCTCCACCGAGGGCCCCAAACCGAAACTGGTCGAAGACCTCGGCGCCACGTTCCACACCGGTTCGGCGCTCGATGTCGGTGAGAAGATCGACGCCGACATCGTGATCGAGGCGACGGCGGCCACCGCGATCGCCCAGCAGTTGCTCCAGCTGAACAATCCGGGCGTGATCATCTGCTTGACCGGTGTCTCCTCGCCCGGCAAGGACACCGAGGTCGACGTCGGCGCGGTCAACCGCAATATGGTGCTCGACAACGCGGTGGTGTTCGGGTCGGTCAACGCCAACCGCCACCACTACGAGCTGGCGGCCCAGGCCCTGGCCAAGGCCGACCCGGCGTGGCTGGGCCGGTTGATCACCCGGCGGTTGCCGTTGGAGCGGGCCCTCGAGGCGTTCGATCCGGGCGATCATTCCGACATCAAGGTCGTCATCGACCTCGGCGCGAGTTAGACCGCGCAGCCGTCCGGCCCGCAGGACTCGCCCTCGGCAACGGTGACCAGCGGTGCCGGACGGTCGTTGTAGGCGGTGGTGAGTGCCTGGGTGAACACCTCGGTGGGCTGGGCGCCGGACACGGCGTATTTGTTGTCGAACACGAAGAACGGCACGCCGGTGACGCCGAGCTGGGCGGCGGTGCGTTCGTCCTGGCGGACGGCGTCGGCGTAGGCGGTGGGGTCGGCGAGGACGGCGCGGACCTCGTTTTCGTCGAAGCCGGCGCGTACGGCGAGGTCGACGAGGCGTTCGGTGTCGGCGAAGACCGGTTCGGTTTCGGCGAAGTTGCCCGCGTACAGGGCGTCGAGCAGTGCCTCCTGGCGGCCCTGTCCGAGGGCGAAGTGCAGCAGCCGGTGCATGTCGAAGCTGCTGCCGTAGTCGCGACCGCTGCTCTGGTAGGGCAGGCCGAGCTCGGCGGCCTGCGCGGCGATGGCGCGTTCGTTGGCGGCGGCCTGGTCGACGGTGATGCCGTATTTGGCGGCGATGCGTGGGATCACCGGACCGCTCTCGTCAGCGGGCAGGGTGGGGTCGAGTTCGTAGGAACGGTGCACGACTTCGACGTCGTCACGGTGCTCGAAGCTGTGCAGGGCCTGCTCGAAGCGGGCTTTGCCCAGGTAGCAGAACGGGCAGTTGATGTCGGTCCAGATCTCTACTCTTGTGGTCAAGCGGGCCTCCTGCGCCACATCGTGGATGGGTGCGCCGGCCCGACGGAAGATTCTGGACAGGCGTACAAGTTCGTTCGGTGCAACGCGAGCGACACTGCCGCTATTCCGGCGGAACGGGGAGGAACATGATGGCGGTCGAGCGCGGCGACAGGGGGTGGGTGCAGGTGCCCGACGGTCTGCCACGGCCACGGGCACTCGGCGGACTGTGGGCCATCCGCCATGCCCAGAGCGAAGCCAATGTCTGGTACGCCGATCCCGCTACGCAGACCCGGCCGATGCGCGGCACCGACGCCGGGATGGACCTCACCGAATACGGCCGCACCCAGTGTCAGCGGTTGGGTGGGTGGCTGGCCGGGTTGTCGAGCTCGCAGCGCCCCGGCCTCGTGGTGTGTTCCCCCTACCTGCGCACGCGGCTGACGTGGGCGTTGATGGCCGACGCGGCCGTGCTCGAACGCCGCTTCCCCCCGATCCGCACCCTCGTCGACGAACGGCTGCGCGACCGGGAGATGGGTGTGTTCGAACTGCACCCCTACCGGGCGATCCGGCGACGCGCCCCCGAGGAGGCGTCGCGCCGCGAGCAGGTCGGCAACTGGGTGTACCGCCCACCCGGCGGTGAATCGCTGGCCGACGTGGCGGTGCGGGTGCGCGGTTTCCTCGACGAACTCGACGCCGTCGCCGCCGGCGAACAGGTCCTGCTGGTCACCCACGACGCGGTGGTCGTATCGTTGCGCTACATCCTCGACGGCCTCGGTGCGCCCGTCCCGGATTCGCTGGAACCGGTGCCCAACGCCTCGGTGTCGCAGTGGCGGCGCGAGGGCGACCGGTTGGCGTTGCGGGTGTGGGGTTCCGTCGACCACCTGACCGTGGGTGAGCGGGACGGCTGAGTCCATGCGTCTCGGCGTGGAAGACGGTCGCCCCACCCCTAGATCGGCGCTATGCCGAACCAGGACACCGGCCGCACCGGCACTGCCCACCTCGATGCGGCCCCCGAGTTCCTGACCAGGCTGGGAACCGACGCGCTCGGGTGCGGTTACGCCACCGCCGCCGCCGAGTACATGGTGCGGGCGTGCGCGGCGGCGTGGGGCTTGTCGCGGCTGACGGTGACGGGGATGGGCCGGGTGCTATCAGGTGTCGGGGGTCGAATATTTCGTGCAGGCGGGGGCGGTGTGTGTGGCGTTGGGCGTCGGGGCCAGTCTCGGGGTTTACCTGTGGTCGGTGGTGGCGCGGCGCGGTTGGGCGGGCACCGCGCGGTAGCGGGGGTGGAACAATGCCGGGGTGGATATCGCGATCGGTTTGGTGGTGCTCATCGGGTCCGCGGCGGCCCTTGCCGCGACCGCACGGCGTTTCGGGGTGTCCGAACCGCTCGTGCTGACGGTGGCCGGTGTGCTCGCCTCGTATGTCCCGATGGTTCCGCAGGTGCATCTGGAACCGGAAATGGTGCTGCTCGGTCTGCTGCCGCCGCTGCTGTACACGGCGGCACTGAAGACCTCACTGGTCGATTTCCGGAAGAATTTGCGCACCATCGCGTCGCTGTCGGTGGGGTTGGTGTTGTTCTCCACGTTCGCTGTCGCGCTGGTGGTGTGGTGGTTGTTGCCGGTGCCGTTCGCGGCGGCGGTCGCGCTCGGTGCGGTGGTGGCTCCCCCGGATGCCGTGGCGGCCACCGCGATCGCGCGCCGTACCGGGATGCCGCGCAGCATCGTGACGGTGCTCGAGGACGAGTCGCTGTTCAACGACGCGACGGCGCTGGTGTCGTTGCGTGGGGCGATCGCGGCGATGGCCGGTGCGGTGACGGTGTGGCAGATCGGTGGCGACTTCCTGCTCGCCTCGGTCGGTGGCGCGGTGATCGGTGCGCTGGTCGCCTCGGTGCTGGTGGTGTTGCGCAGGCGGATTCAGGACCCGGTGCTGGACACGACGGTGTCGCTGCTCGCGCCGTTCGTGGCGTACCTGCCCGCCGAGCACGTGCACGCTTCCGGGGTGATCGCGGTGGTGACGTGCGGGATGATCCTCGGCCACGGCGCGCACCGCTGGCAGGGTGCGGCCTCGCGGGTCGCCGAGACAACCAATTGGCGCACGGTGCAGTTCATTCTGGAGAGCGCGGTGTTCCTGGTCATCGGGTTGCAGGTGCGCTGGATCGTGGAGGGCGCCTGGCATTCCGGTCTCGACCACACCACGTTGGTGCTCGCGGCGGTGGCGGTGCTGGCGGCGGTGATGCTGGCGCGTCCGGTGTGGGTGTTCACCCCGGTGCTGGTCGCCCGGCTGTTCGGGCGCGAAACCGAACCGTTGAGTCATGCGGCGGTGGTGTCGTGGGCGGGGATGCGCGGGGTGGTGACGTTGGCCGCGGTGCTGTTGCTGCCGGATTCGACGCCGCAGCTGCCGGTGCTCGAATTGCTGGCGCTGGTGGTGGTCGGTGGCACGCTGCTGGTGCAGGGCACCTCGTTGCCGTGGCTGGTGCGGTTGCTGCGGTTGCGTGGCCCAAGCCGCGCCGAGGACGCGCTCACCAAAGCCGATCTGCTGCACCAGGCTTCGGTGGCCGGGCTCGCCGAGCTGGACCGCCGGATCGGCCCGCACACGCCGGAACCGGTGATCGAATCACTGCGCCAACGCCTCACCTGGCGCAGCAATGCCGCGTGGGAGCGGCTCGGTCGTCCGGAGGCCGAATGGGTGACACCGACCGCGGAGTACCGGCGGCTACGGCTGGCGATGCTGGCCGCCGAACGCGACGCCGTGCTCGCCGTGCGTGACGTGGGTGCGGTGGATTACGAAGTGCTCCAGCATGTGCTGGCCCGCCTCGATCTCGAGGAGTCGATGATCGACCGCTTCGACGAGGACGACGACGACACCTCGACCGAACCCCTCGGCAACGCCACCGCCGGCTGCGCGCATCTGGAACAGGCACCCGACACCGCGCCCCCCGCGGGCGAACCGGTGTGCCGTGCGTGCCGCGACGCCGGGATGCGGTGGGTGCATCTGCGGATGTGCCTGGAATGCGGGCACATCGGCTGCTGCGAGTCCTCGGTCGGCAACCACGCGACCGAACACTTCCATGCCACCGCGCACCCGGTGATGCGCAGCGTCGAACCAGGCGAGCAGTGGCGCTGGTGCTATCTCGACGAACTGCTCGGTTAGCGGCGGTGCGAGTAGATCAGGCGCGCGTACTGCGACAGGAGGCGGTCGAGTTCGGTCGGTTCGCCGGTGGCGGCGAGCTGCTGGTAGCCGATGAGCATGGCCATGCCGACCTCGGTGACCACGGCCGCGGTGTCGTCGTCGCCGATGACGCTGTCGATCACCCGGTGCACGGTGCGCCTGCGCGATTCGTCGATCCGTTTGACCGTGACGTGGACAGATTCGTCGTTGGCGGCCCAGGCGCGCAGGGCCGCTTCGGCGCCGTGTTCGAGACCACCGGTGAGTTCGGACATGGCGCGTACGTCGGCGTCGGGGTCGCCGTGGCCGACGTCGAGGGCGCGTAGCTCGACCATCTGCCGGTTCTCCCAGTGTTCGAGCAGCGCGTCGACGAAACCCTGCCAGGAGCCGAAGTGGTGGTAGAACGATCCGCTGGTGACCCCGAGACGACGGCACAGCACGCCGATGTTGAGACCTTTGAAGCCGAACTCGGCGAGCACCGCCACAGCGGTGTCGAAGTACTGCTCCTTGGTAACCACTCGGGACATCGCGATGCCGTTCTGTTCGTGCGGGCAGGGCCGAAGAATGCGAACAGTACCCCATCGTATCGAGGGCCCAGAGCACCGTAACGAAATCTATTCTGTGGCCCGAACGCCGTCGCGTCTCCCGAAATGCCAAGGGCTGGAACATAATCGGTGCTCCATGCAGCGGAGGGAGGTCCCGGATGGAATAACGGAGCAATAGCTCTGTAAAGTATTGTTCAGTAGCGACCCCTGTTTCATGGCCCCCCGGACCGTGCTCGACGCCATCGAAACCCTGTTGCCCGAACAGGTTCCGCCACCTTCACGGAACCGTCGTTTGCGGGTGAACGGTAGGCACCGCCTCGGCGCATGCCGGGAAGTGCTGGCGCACATCTGGTTACGCACCGAAAGGAACCGCATGCCCACCCTGCGCCATCACGGCACCGTCGCCGTCCTCGATCTCGGCGACGGCGAGAACCGCTTCTCCCCCGACTTCCTCGCCGAGATGAACACCCACCTCGACACCGTCGTCACCACCGGGGCGCGGGCCATGGTGACGACCGCGACCGGCCAGGTCTACTCCCACGGCCTCGACCTCGAGTGGTTGGCCGCCAACGGCGACCAGGCCGCCGGCTATGTGGCCGCAGTGCACACCCTGCTCGCCCGGGTGCTCACCCTGCCGATGCCCACGGCCGCCGCGATCGACGGAGACGCGTTCGGGGCCGGCGCGATGCTGGCGCTGGCCCACGACTATCGCGTGATGCGCGCCGATCGCGGGTTCTTCTGTTTCCCCGAGGCCGAGCTGCGGATCCCGTTCACCAACGGAATGGCCGCCCTCATCCAGGCGAAAGTGCCCCCGAAGACGGCGATCGCGGCCATGACCACCGCCCGCCGCTTCGACGGCACCGAGGCCGCCGCCTTCGACCTGGTCGACACCACCGCCGCCGAGGTCCTCGACGCCGCCCTCGCCTCGGTCGCCCCACTGGGCGGCAAGGATCAGCCGACGATGACGGCCATCAAATCGGTGATGTTCGAGGGTGTGCTCACCGCCTTGCGCGGCAAGAACTGATCACGGCAGCCGCGGGCCCTTGCCCAGATACACATCGCCGCGGTCGTCGGTGGCCCAGCCGCCACCGGTATACCCGTCGAGGACGAAACAGGCGTCGCAGAACTGTTTCCCGAACACCGACAGGTAGATGCTGCGGTACTGACTGATCGCCCGCATCTTCACCGACTTGTAGGCGGCCTGGGCGGCGGGCTGGGCCTCGAGGAAGGCGTAGCGGCGGAAGTCGGCGACCGGTTCGCTCGAGAACCGGACCAGCCCGAGCCGGTTGAGGTTACCCAGGTAGTGCTGGTCGCGTTCGGGCATCGCGCACCCGGCCATATTGGCGATCATGTTGATCCCGTCGGCGAGGCGCTGGGACCCGATCCCGAAGGGTGTCTTGGTGCGGATGTCGATGGCGGGCTGTGGTCCGGCGACGGCGAGGAACCGCAGGATCCTGGCCTCGTCGGGGGTCAGGTCGTGCAGGATCGGCACGAACGAGGGGTGCACGTCGCGGGGTTGCTGCGCCGAGTCCCAGCCCTCGTTGATCATGGCGTCGCCGATGGTCTTGAGATCTTCGGCGTCGACATCGGAATCGATGGCGCGCAGGGCACCGGAAGCGGTGGGCGCCAAGCCGAGCGCGCTCAGTGCCGCCCGGCGCAGTACGTCGACGCGTTCGTCGATGATGCGCGACATCGGTTCGCCCGCCCGGATGTCGTCGACCAGTTCGGTGGCCGTGTGCACAGCACCCTTGGTGACGGCACCGACGAATTGCCGCATCGTGAGCCCGGCGATGCGGGCCAGACCCGCCAGGTCGGTGGGGATACCGGAATCGCGGTCGTCGTTCATGGTCACGCTCCGAAGACCAGTAGGTGTACGCCGCCGACGAGGGCGCCCAGGATGCCGCCGTGCAGATACAGCAGCCACGCGTCCTGTTCGATGGCGGTGTAGAGCATTTCGACGAATTCCTCGGGCGGTAGTTCGCGCAGTTTCTCGGTGGCGAGCTCGTCGACGCTGGCCGCTGTCGACTGGGAGAACTCCACGTCCTCGACCAGCCAGGGCTTCATCTCGGTGGCCAGGCTCGCGCCCGCGGTGGCCTGGATGGCGTCGAAATGCCGTGGGCCGACGGCCAATCGGGTCACCGACCGCAGCGGACCGAGGATGCGGTCGATCTCGAGCTGCAGGAAGTGCGCGATCACCGCGCGGGTCTTGTCACCGCTCGGCCCGTCGAGCAGTTGTTCGGTGACCACGTCCAGGGTGACGATCTGATACCCGATCGCGTGCCCCAGATCGGCCGCCGCCTGGTATTGGCGTTTGGCGAATTTCGCGACACCCCACGGGTATTTGTATCTCGGCTGCGGGTTCGCCGGTTCGAACACCACTTTGATGGCGATGATGTTGACCAGCACACCCACCACGGCGCCGCCGAGCACCACGACCAGCCACGCGGGCATCAGATGTACCAGGGTGTGCAGCCAGCCGGGCAGTTCGATCATCGCGGGCGTGTCACCGTGCGGGGAGCTGTAGTGCAGCAGCGACAACCACAACGCCACGACCACACCGAAGGGGAAACCCAGTACCCCACTGCGCGTCATGAACCGCAGTTCGGGAGCGCCGAGCCCGTAGATCACGTCCTTGAGCAACTCCGGGCGGCGCCGCAGATATCCGACGACCATCAGCTTCACATCGAGCAGCTGGTCGATATTGGCGCCGATGAAGTCGAAGGCGCGGTCGGTGATCGCGGGCAGTTCGGCTTCGACGCGCGCGTAGATCGCCTCACGCGCGCGCGGCGGCATGTCCGCCCACAGCTGCGGGTGTTCGGTGGTCATGATCGAATCCACCATCGAGCGCACATTCGGTAACGCCACGTGCGCGACCTGGGCGGAGATCTTGCGCGGGTCCATCTGGTCGAAGAAGTCCTTGGCCGTGCCGATCTTGGCGACGGCGTTGTCGACCATCAGGCTGGCCATCTTCTCCGCGCGTGCCGGGATGAACCCCTGGAACCCGAGGATTCCGCCCGGTGCGAACGTCGGCAGGATCTGAACTTTGCGCGGCAGCAACGGGAACAGCGTTTTGAGGCCCGGCACATAGAAGCCGGTGAATCGCACCGGTGCGAACAGCATGATGACGCCGGTCCAGTTGGTGATCAGACCCGCGATGGCGCTGAAGATCGGAATGCTGATCATGTCGACCCAGAACTTGCTGAGTCCGGTCATCTCTTCCCAGTTCAGCAGGCCGAAGAAGCCCGCCGCCTCGATCTCAGCATTCATCCGGCGTCCACTCCGTCGTGTTCCGAACATCGCGCGTTTCGGTCATCTTAGGGGACAGATCGGGAGGTTCCGGGCAAGTTCGGCACTTACCCGCAATATCGGAGCAAACCTGCGATCATGTCCGGACCCGGCGTGCGTTCGACCCTGCGCAGGTACGTCTTCCAGGCTAACGCGGTGGGTCCGGCTCCGGGTCGGGATCGTCGGACCCATGGGTGGTGGCGACCAGCAGCAGGTTGGTGTCGATGTCGTGGGTGACCTTGTTGGCGACCGATCCGAGCAGCCGCGCGGGTCCACTCATCCCCCGGTTGCCGATGACCACGAGGTCGTATTTCCAGGCGGCGTTGCACAGCGCTTCGGCGGGCGGCACGCCGGTGAGCACGTCGTGGCCGAGCAGTTCGGGATCGTCGAGGTTCAGGGCCGCGTGTACCTGGGCCAGCGTTTCCGCGCCGTCGGCGTCGGTTTTCGTCGCGGTCACCAGGAACGGGCGCGCACCGAGTTCCAGGGCCAGGTCGTAGCCGCGGCGCACCGCGAGCATCGAACTGGGTGAGCCGTCGGTGGCCAGGCCGACGGTGGTCCAGCGTTTGGGCACCTTGTGGGTGAACAGGACGTCGGTGGGGCTGTGGTGAGACACGTGGTTGGCGGTGGAACTGGTGAGCCGGTCCTTGGAGCGGCCGAGCCCACGCGCCCCGATCACCAGCAGCGTGCCCGGGTCCTGCGCACCGACTTCGAGCAGCGCCGCGCTCGGTGTCCCCGGCATGTCGAGGGCCGTCACCTGCGACAGGCCCGCCTCGACGAGCGCGGCGACGGCGGCGGCGCTGATCCGCACGGCCGATTCGGGATCGAGGGCGGACTTGCGCGCCTTTTCCTTCCAGACGGTCAGCGCGGTGATCGGGACCCCGAGCCGGAGCGCGACCTCACCGGCGACGGTGACCGCCAGTTGCGCGGCCTCCGACCCGTCGGTTCCCACCACGATGCGCTGGTAGCGGTCCATGGGACCCTCTCCGATCCGACGACGGCGGTTCGCCACAGTATAAACACCGCACGCTCCGGCAATCCTGCCGCAAATGCCCGCGCCGGGTCAGAGGGCGATACCGAGGAGTCCGTCGACGGCGTTGCGCACCAGGGCCGGGGCGGCGGTGTCGGTGCCGCCGTAGGCGATCGCCTGCTCGGCCCAGTTGTCCACCGCGACAAGGGCTTTGGGGGTGTCGAGGTCGTCGGCCAGGTGCTGACGCAGGCGGGCGACGGTGTCGGTCGCCGACGGTCCCGAGGCGAGCGACACCGCTTCACGCCAGCGGGCCAGCCGCGCCTGGGCCTGGTCGAGGACCGCGTCGGTCCACATGCGGTCCTGCCGGTAGTGCCCGGCGAACAGGCCGAGGCGGATCGCGGCGGGGTCGACTCCGGAGCGGCGCAGTTTCGAGACGAGCACCAGGTTGCCCTTGGACTTCGACATCTTCTCGCCGTCGAGCCCGATCAGCCCGGCGTGCACGTAGTGGCGGGCGAAGCGGCGGGTGCCGGTGATGGCTTCGGCGTGCGCGGCGGAGTACTCGTGGTGGGGGTAGATCAGGTCCGAGCCGCCGCCCTGGACGTCGAACTCGGTGCCGATACGGTTGAGCGCGATCGCGGCACACTCGATGTGCCAGCCGGGGCGCCCGGCGCCGAACGGTGCCTGCCACGACGGTTCGCCGGGGCGTTCGGCGCGCCACAGCAGGGCGTCGATGGTGTCGCGCTTGCCTGGCCGGTCGGGGTCGCCGCCGCGTTCGGCGAAGAACTTCTCCATGGTGGCGCGGTCGTAGCCCGACTCGTAGCCGAACTGTTCGGTGGCGTCGGTGCGGAAATAGATGTCGGGGTATTCGGCGTCGTCGACGATGTAGGCGGCGCCGGAGGCCAGCAACTTCTGCACCACCTCGACCACCTCTTCGACCGATTCGATGGCGCCGATGTACTGACGCGGCGGCAGCACCCGAAGGGCGGACATGTCCTCGCGGAACAGGTCGATCTCGGAGCTGCCGAGGTCGCGCCAGTCGACGCCGTCGCGGGCGGCGCGTTCGAACAGCGGGTCGTCGACGTCGGTGACGTTCTGCACGTAGTGCACGTCGTGTCCGGCGTCGCGCCACACCCGGTTGACCAGGTCGAATGTCAGGTAGGTCGCGGCGTGGCCGAGGTGGGTGGCGTCGTAGGGGGTGATTCCGCAGACGTACATCTTCGCGGTCTCGCCAGGGGTGACCGGGCGGACCTGGCGGTCAGCGGTGTCGTACAACCGCAACGGCGGCCCTGCTCCGGGGACGGTCGGAAGGGCGTTATCGGACCAGGACTGCATGATTCGAGGGTAGAGCCCCGGCCGGAGTGCTCGCCTCGCGGCCCGGTCCAGCCGGTTGCCCGGCCGGATTCGGCGCGGCCCGCAACCTGCACACAAACGTGTTCGACCGGCGCTGTCAAGGGTTGCGCTCACGAGGATTCCCAGGCCGCAGGGGGTGCGCCTGTGTGGTGGGCCGTTGTGGCGCGGTCTCGGTCGCCGAATCCGCGAACGGTAGCTGCCGTCGCCGGCACGCCGCGCGCCTGCTCCCTATCATTACCTATTTGCGCCTATATGAACGTTCCTATACGGTCGTTTCATGCCAGAAGGTTTTTATTCGGTGGAACAGGTCGCGGAATTGCTCGGACTGCATGTCCGCACCGTGCGCGGATATGTCCGCGACGGCAAACTGCCCGCCGCCCGCATCGGCAAGCAGTACCGCATCACCCACGACGACCTCGAGACCTTCACCGGCCTCCCGATCAGCGCACCGAAACCCGCGACCGCCGGGCACGCGGAGGCCTCCTGCATCGTCGAGATCGACGACATCGACCGCGCCACCGTCGACCGTGTCGCGACCCTGCTCACCGCCACCGCCGCCACGCGGGGTCCCGGCGGGCGGGCATTGCGGGTCGAAACCAGCTACGACCCGGCACGCGGACGCCTGAAAGTGATCCTGCTCGGCGGACTCGCCGACACCGCACGCCTGCTCGACTACCTGGACGGAGTCCTCGCCCCATGAGCATCATCTACACCTCAGAGCAGGGCCGCGAACGCATCAGCGCGCGCTACCGCGAACATCTGGCGGCTTGGCCCGTTCCATGGGAGCAGCGGCTCGTCCCGACCGCCGCGGGTGAGACGTTCGTGCTGGTCTGTGGCCCGGTCGACGCGCCACCACTGGTGTTGCTGCACGGTTCGGGCTCCAATGCGAGCGCCTGGCGAGGCGACATCGCCGACTGGGCTGCCCGGTTCCGGGTGTACGCGGTGGATCTGCCCGGCGAGCCCGGTTTCAGCGCTCCCACCCGGCTGCCGCTGAACACCGATGCGTGCGCAAACTGGCTCGACGAGGTCCTCGACGGGCTCGAACTGGACACGGTGTCGATGATTGGAATGTCGCTCGGCGGCTGGACCGCGCTGGATTACGTGACGCGCAGACCGGGGCGAGTCGACGCGCTGGCGCTGCTGTGCCCGGGTGGTCTGGGCAGGCACCGGTACGGGTGGCTGGTGCAGGCTCTCGGACGACGGCTACTCGGCCGACACAGTGTGCGCGAGATGGCACGCACCGGTCTCGGGCTCACAGGTCCGGCGGCGGAGGAAATCCTCGACGACGTGGAACTGGTCTTCACCCATTTCTCGGCCCGCTCGGGAAATCTACCGAGGTTCTCCGACACCCAGTTGCAGTCGGTGGGTATTCCGGTACTTGTGATCGTCGGCGAGCGTGACGCACTGTTCGATTCGGCGGGCACGGCTCGACGCGCTCGGGCATTGGCCGATGCGCAGGTGCGTCTCCTGCCCGGTGTCGGACATGCCGTGCTGGGGCAAAGCGAAGCCGTACGGCACTTCCTGCTCGCCCACTGACCCTGTGTCGCCGCGCCCCGACTCGCGGCAACTCAGGGGGTCGGTCAGGCCGGGCGGCAGTGCAGGTTGAGGTTGTCGGCGTTGGGACCGAGCAGGGGCAGCGCGTAGAAACCGGCACCCACCTGGTCGGGAGCCTCGACGACGACCTCGGGCAGCCAGGCGCCGGTGGTGCGGTCGGTGGCGGTGCAGACGTAGGTCTGGTCGTCGAACCAGCCGGCGGGGAAGGCCTGGGCGGGAGCGGCGACGACGGCGCCGAGCAGCAGGGCGGCGGCGGATCCGGTGACGATCGAACGAGTCGACATGGTGTTCCTCTGATGATGCGGGGACAGCGAAAGTGCTTGGAGCACACTAGCACCGGCATCGTCGTACACCCAGGAAAATCCGTGCCGGTCAGGAGGGTGTGCGCACCCGCGCTTTCCCACCCTGCGGGCCGAACATGTGCAGGATCTCGACGCTTCGATCGCCCGCGGGACCGAACCAGTGGGGCTGGTCGGTGTCGAACTCGGCGACCTCGCCGGGGCGCAACAGCAGTTCCTGTTCGCCGAGGATCAGCCGCAGGTCCCCGGCCAGCACATACAGCCACTCGTAGCCGGCGTGGGTGACCAGTCTCGGAGTGTTCGGACCGAGGACCTGTTTGAAGACCTGCATGCGTCCCGGATAGTCGGTGAGCGGCACCACCATGCTGCCGTTGCGGCTGCGGCGTGGAATGAGGTGCACGCGTGGGTCACCGGTGGCAGGCGCGGCGATCAACTGGTCGAGCGAGACCCGGTGCGCCCGCGCCAACGGCAACAGCAGATCGAGGGTGGGGCGCCGTTTGCCGGATTCGAGCCGCGACAGCGCGCTCACCGAGATACCGGTCTCGCCCGACAACTCGTGCAGGGTCAGGCCACGGCCGCGGCGCAAGGCCAGCAGGCGCGGACCGATCTCGTCGATGATCTGTGCGTCGTCCACACCCCCATTTTGCGGTCTTCGCAAAATCTCTACCTGTTCGCCCGGCCGCGCCTCGACGATTCTCGCCATGATCGACACAGCGAAAGACCAGGCCCTCGGCGCGCGACGGCGATGGGCGGTGCTGGCCGTGTGCAGCACGGGCCTGTTCCTGGTGGGGCTGGACACGACCATCGTCAACGCCGCCCTGCCCTCCATCGCCCGCGACCTGCACACCGGAGTCCGTGGCATCGCCTGGATCGTCGACGCCTACACGTTGGTGATGGCGAGCCTGCTCATCTCCGCGGGCGCCGTCGCCGACCGGGTCGGGCGGCGGCGGGTGTTCCGGGTGGGGCTGGTGCTGTTCGGTGCGTCGTCGGTGCTGTGCGCGGTGGCGCCGACGGTCGGTGTGCTGCTCGCCGCGCGGATCGCGCAGGGTGCGGGCGCGGCGATGTTGAGCCCGGTGGCGCTGGCGATCGTCGTCGGGGTGTTCACCGACCCGGGGCAGCGGGCACGCGCGATCGGGGTGTGGGCGGCGGTCTTCGGGATGGCGATGGCGGCGGGCCCGGTCGTCGGCGGTGCGCTGGTGCAGAGTCTGGGGTGGCGTGGGGTGTTCTGGGTGAACCTGCCGGTCATCGCGGTGGTGCTCGTACTGACCGCGCTGGTGGTTCCCGAGTCGAGAGCTGTGCGGGTGCGGCGGCTCGACGGCCTCGGGCAGGCGCTGCTGGTGATCGTGGTCGGCGGGTCGGTCGGTGTGCTTCTCGAGGGCCCGCGTCTCGGCTGGGCTTCGCCCGCGACGATCATCGGATCGACGGTGGTGTGCGCGGCGCTCATCGCGTTCGTCCGGCTCGAAGGCCGCAGGCCCGAACCGTTGATCGACCCCGATCTGTTCTGTCGCGCACCGTTCACCGCCGCTGTCCTCAGCGCGGTCGCGGTGTTCGTCGCCCTCGGCGCCACCTTGCTGCTGACGACGCTGTATCTGCAGGACGCGCGCGGGATGTCACCGGCGGCGGCCGGTGCGGTGATGCTGCCACTTGCGGTGCCCGCGATCGTGTCCGCCCCGCTCTCGGGTGTGCTCGTGAGCCGCCACGGTGCGCGGCGACCGCTACAGCTCGCGGGCGCATTCACCGCGCTCGGTGGTGCGCTGCTGTTCGTCGCGGTCGGCGAGCACCGCCCGCTGCCCCTGCTGTTGACGGCGTTGCTGCTGGTCGGAATCGGGTTCGGCTTCGCCAACCCGCCCATCACCACCACCGCCGTGAGCGGGTTGCCCGCCGACCGGGCCGGCGTGGCAGGCGGAATCACCTCCACCGCACGCCAATTCGGTGCCGCCCTCGGCGTCGCGGTCGCGGGCGGGTTCATCGGCGGCGCCGCACAGACGGAACTGGTTCAGGCCGCGCGGCCGGGCTGGGTTCTCGTCGGCTGTTGCGGGCTGCTCGTCATGCTCGCGGCCGGGTTCGCGCCCTCAGAACGCGGGCCAAGGGATCGGGCGGGCCGAATTCGGTAGGGGCATGACCGGGCGTTCCAGCAGGGCTTTGGTGCGTTCGGTCAGTGCGGTGATCTCGGCGTCGGTGATGTGCTCGGCGAGCGAATCCGCTATCTGACCGGTCAGATTCGTGGCGAACGCGGTGACATCGGCGATCAGCGCCTCGTCGATGGGCTGACCGGCCCACCCCCACAGCACCGTGCGCAGTTTCGGTTCGCTGTGCAGGCAGATGCCGTGATCGACGCCGTAGACCTGCCCGTCGACACCTTCCAGCGCGTGCCCACCCTTGCGGTCGGCGTTGTTGAGCAGCAGGTCGAGCACCGCCATGCGTTGCAGGCGTGGATCGTCGGCGTGCACGAGTGAGATCTCGTTGCCGGTGTCGTCGAGGGCGCGCAGCACCTCGCAGAACCCGTCGGGCACCGTGCCCGGTGAACACAGATCGACCAGGTCGAGGCGTTGGCGTGCGTCGGTGCGGTTGTCGACCGAGGTCACCCACCGCTGCACCATGCCCGGCCCGAACGGGCCGTCGCGCAACACCGTTTCCGGGATGACACCCCATCCCAGCTGTTCGGAGATCAGGTACGAGGCCACCTCGCGCCCGGCGAGGGTGCCGTCGGGAAAGTCCCACAGCGGTCGTTCACCGCGCACTGGCTTGTACACCACCCGCAGCGGCGCACCATCGGGCTCGGGTGCGGCGATCTCGCACACCAGCGTCAGGTTGCTGGCGACGCCGACCCGTCCGATGATCTCGAGCTCACCGTCGGTGATGCCGGACACGTCTCACTCCTCGTCGAGTTCGGCCGCACCGAAGATCTCGCCGCGCTTGTACCCGTTGGTGCGCACACACATGTGCCCGCGCGCCGACAGCGGTTCCCCGCACAGCGGGCACGGTGGGCGCCCGGCCGCGATCACCCGGGTGGAACGCAACGCGAACTCACGAGCCTGCATCGGGGTGAGGAACACGCGCACCGCGTCGGGGCCTTCGTCGGTGTCGTCGAGCACCACCGATTCGTCGACCTCGGTCTCGGTGATCGCCAGCAGTTCCACCACCACGGCGTTCGCGTCGGCGTCCCAGCCCAGACCCATGGTGCCGACCCGGAATTCGGTGTCGATGGGAGTCATCAGCGGCGCCACATCGGTGACGTCCTCACCTTCGGGCGGCACCTCGGCCCCGAACCGGCGCGCCACCTCGTCGAGCAGCAACCCCATCCGGTCGGCGAGCACCTTCACCTGCTGCTTCTCCAGCAGCACGCTGACCACGCGCGGTTCCTGCACGGCCTGCAGGTAGAACGAACGATCGCCCGGCTCGCCCACGGTCCCGGCGACGAAACGATCGGGGGTGCGGAATACATGGATTGCGCGTGACACATGCACCTCCTGATACGTGACCCTCAACGACACTCACGAACAACCTCCTGGTTCAAGGAGAATCGCGGTGTCTCACATTCCCATTATCCGCACTCGCTGTCCCGGGTACTTCTCCGCCGGGCAGCGGTGGCGGTGGTGTACCCGCGGACAGGGCCGACAGGTCGGCGCCGGTGTCGTTGAACTTCCACACCGACGGCCCGTGCGGGCTGTACCGGACGACGCTGATCGAGGCCGGTTCCACCGCGATCCGCTGGAAACTGTCCAGATGCAGGCCGAGCGCGTCGGCCAGGATCGACTTGATGACATCACCGTGCGCGCACGCCACCCACAGCACATCGCGACCGGCCTTGTCGGCGAGGCGGCGTTCGGTGTCGCGGATCGCGGCCACCGCCCGCTGCTGCACCTGGGCCAGACCTTCGCCACCGGGGAACACGGCACCGGAAGCGTGCCCCTGCACCACTTTCCACAGCGGTTCGGTGAGCAGCTCGGCGATCGGGCGGCCGGTCCACTCGCCGTAGTCGACCTCGATGAGCCGTTCGTCGTGCTCGGGTTCGAGACCCAGTTTGTCGGCCAGCGGGGCGACGGTGCGCTGACAGCGCAGCAGCGGTGAGCTGGCGATGTGTTCGATCGGCAGGGTGGCGAGCCGGTCGGCGACCGCGGCGGCCTGTTCGGTACCACGCTCGGTGAGCTCCACACCGGGTGCGCGCCCAGCGAGGGTGCGCGCGGTGTTGGAGGTGGACACTCCGTGCCGGAGCAGGATCACCGTCATGGGACCAGCCTAACCATCAGCGGGCCGCGGGCTCAGGTGGCGGAGACGACACCCGCGGCGAGCAGGCCCATCACCGTGAGGCCGAGGATGATCCGGTAGCCGACGAACCAGTAGAAGGAATGCTTGCCGACGAACTTGAGCAGCCACGCCACCGAGGCATAGCCGACGACGAAGGCGAGGACGGTCGCGACCAGCAGTTGTGGGCCGCTGGCGTTGAGTCCCTCACCGGCCGGTTCGAAGGCGTCGGGCAGGCTGAACAGGCCCGAGGCGGTGACGGCGGGAATGGCGAGCAGGAAAGAGAACCGCACCGCCGCTTCCCGTTTCAGGCCGAGGAACAGGCCCGCGGTCGAGGTGGCGCCGGAACGCGACACACCCGGGATCAGGGCAAGGCACTGGGCCAGGCCCATGATGATGCCGTCGCGGGTGGTGAGCTGTTCGATCGGGCGGGCCTTCTTGCCGTAGTACTCACCGGCGGCGATCACCAGCGCGAACGCCACCAGCATGAACGACACCAGCCACAGGTTGCGTGCCCCGGTGCGGATCTCGTCCTTGAACAGGTAGCCGAGTACACCGATCGGGATGGTCGCGATGATGACGTACCAGCCGATGCGGTAGTCCAGCTCGCGCTGGGTGTCGCGTTCGTGGGCTTCGCGGGCGCTGCGGTCCATCACCGGCAGTTTGGTCGTCACCCGGTCACCGACGGCCACCTCACGCTGCGAGCGTTCGCGCCATCGCATGCCGAGGGTGGTGAACCAGGCGATGAGGATGCGCCAGATGTCCTTGGCGAAGTACACCAGGACCGCGGCCTCGGTGCCGAGCTGGGTGACGGCGGTGAACGACGCGCCCGCGTCGTCGCCGAAGAACACACCCGAGACGATGCGCAGGTGTCCGGAGGAGGAGATCGGCAGGAACTCCGTGAGCCCCTGCACCAGTCCGAGTACCAATGCCTGGAACCAGGTCATCGACTCGCCCACCACATCCTCCTACCACTTCTCGCGCCCGAAAGATCGCGTCCTCCTGGGCTTTTGCTTGCTCGCCCGGCCGTGCGGGCCCGCGATCCCGCAGCGACCCTACCCGTCGGGCCGGATCGGTGTCGTCGGCCCACCGGTGAACCCGACTCGCACCGGGTCGGCGCGGCGGTGACGGCCACGCCGCGCATTAGGCTGGGCGCCGTGACGAAAGCACGGGCGCGGTGATGGAACAGCGAACGGTGGGACGAAGCGGACTGCGGGTGTCGCGGATCGGGTTGGCGACCCACACCTGGGGCACCCATACCGATGCCGAGGAGGCCTCGGTGCAGCTGGCGGCTTTCGCCGATGCCGGGGGGACACTGATCGACCTCTCCCCCGTCTACGGTGACGGCGCCGCACATCAGATCCTGGCCGGGTTGCTCGGTGAAGTGGTCTCGCGTGAGGACGTGGTGCTCAGCGGGTGCGCGGGTGTGGTGACCCACAAGCCGGGCGCGGGAGTGGGCGACACGGTTCCCGCGCCTGCCGCGGTCGGCCCGGTCGTCGACGCCTCCCGGCGCACCCTGCTCCGTCAGCTCGACCGCACACTCGCCGACCTCGGCACCGACCATCTCGACATCTTCAGCATCGCGGTCTGGGATCCCTACACACCTCTCGAGGAGGTCGCGGCCACCCTCGAGACGGTGATCGCCACCGGACGGGCCAGGTACGCGGGTGTACGTGGCCTCAGCGCCTGGCAGCTCGCGAGCTTGGCCGCGATCGGCCCGGTCACGGCCGCGCAGACACCGTATTCGCTGCTGGCGCGCGCCCCCGAGAACGATGTGATTCCGGCCGCACGCCATCACGGGGTGGGGATCATCGCCTCGGCGCCGCTGGCCGGTGGCATCCTCACCGGCAAATACAGCGACGGTGTGCCCGCCGATTCGCGCGGCGCCGACGAGTCGACGGCCGCCGAGATCCGCCGCCGCCTCGACGACGACCGCGCGACCCGGGTGGTCGATGCGCTGGTCACCGCCGCCGACGGGCTCGGGACTTCGCCGCTGGCGGTGGCGCTGGCCTGGATCCGGGACCGGCCGGGTATCGCGAGCATGATCGTCGGTGCGCGCGATATCGGTCAGCTCACGGGGGTGCTGGCCGCCGAGACCCTGGAATTGCCGCGGGCGATCGCGGCCGCCCTCGACGATGTGAGCGCCCGTTCGGAATGATGGCTAGCCTTACCTGCATGAAACTGCGTGGTGTGCTGACGGCGATGCTGGCGGCGACGGTCCTGACCGGCGCCGTCGCCTGCACCGGAAGCAATCCTGCATCGACCGCACAAACCCGTGGGCCGGTGACCGCCCAGTTCGCCGATCTCGATCCTGTCCCGATCGGGCCCGCACCTACGCCGAAGATGCCCGCGACCGCGCGGTCGTTCGACGGCACCGAGGTGACGGTCACCGACGCCTCGCGCATCATCGCCGTCGACCGGTACGGCACGCTCGCCCAGACTGTGTGGGCGCTCGGTCTCGGTGACAACCTCGTCGGGCGAAGCACCTCCGCCTCGTTCCCCGCCGTCGCCGACGTGCCGAATGTGGCGGGCGGCAACGGCAGCCTCAGCGTCGAAGCGGTGCTCGCCCTTCGCCCGTCGGTGTTCCTCACCGACACCACCAGCGCCGCGCCCGCCGTGCGCGACCAGCTGCGCGCCGCCGGTGTGACGGTCGTGTACTTCGACCCCGACCGCAGCATGGACGGTGTCGTCCCGCAGATCGAGGCCGTCGCGACCGCGCTCGGGGTTCCCGACGCGGGGCGCGCGCTCGGTCAGCGCACCAGCGACGAGATCGCCGCCGCCACCGCCCGCGTGCCCTCCGCCGACCCGAAACCCAAGATCGCGTTCCTGTACCTGCGCAGCGCCGCGATCACGATGATGGCCGGCCCGGGTTCCGGTGCCGATTCGCTGATCACCGCGGTGGGCGGAGTCGACGCGGGGACCTCGGCCGGGCTGAGCGAACCGTTCACCGCGATCACCAGTGAGGCGATGATCGCCGCGTCGCCCGATGTGCTGCTGGTGATGACGGACGGTCTGAAGTCGGTGGGCGGTGTCGACGGATTGGTGAAGGTCCCCGGCATCGCCCAGACGCCTGCCGGGCGTGATCGGCGCGTGGTCGACATGTCCGACGCGGTGGTGCTGAGCTTCGGCCCCAACACCGGCCGGGTGATCTCGGCATTGTCCGACGCCATCTACGGGAAGACGTCATGACCCCGCGAGCAGCAGCAGTGACCTGCCGGGCGCGTGTCTTCCAGCCGGTCGACCCGGTCGTTCGGAGCAGCCGGCGATGCCCGGAGTTCGAACGTCTGGCGCCGGTTACCCGCGAAGCGCCGGGCGGTAGCGATAGCTCTCGCACTCGACAGCCGGGTCGGCGTCGTCGCCCGATGACGACTGAGCCTTCCCCCGCCGAGCACCGAGACGTCGCATGAGTGATGCCCCGGAGCTGATCAAGTCCGCCGATCCGGCGCAGATCACCGATGCGACGCCTGACCCGCTGCCGCGTCCACGGCACCGCGCTACCCGGGTGACGGCGGTGTTCGTGGTCGCACTGGCCGCGCTGGTGATCCTGGCAGTCGTATCGGCGGTGCTCGGACAGGTGCCGACCACCGCCGCGGAGGTGGTCGGCAGCGTCGCGCACCGGATCGGACTGGATTTCGGGCCGATGCCCGCGCACCCGGCCGGCGAGGTGACGCTGTGGGAGGTGCGTTTCCCCCGCGTGGTGCTGGCCATCCTGGTCGGGGCGGTCCTCGCGACAGCGGGTGCATTGTTGCAGGGCGTGTTCGCCAACCCCCTGGCCGAACCGGGCGTGATCGGGGTGTCCGCCGGTGCGGCGGTCGGTGCGGGCACGGTGATCGTGATCGGTGGCGCGTTCGTCGCCGCCTGGTCGATCGCGGCGGCCGCGTTCGTCGCCGGGCTCGTCACGACGGCGCTGGTCTATGTGCTGTCGCGTTCGGGTGGGCGCACCGAGGTGGTGACGTTGATCCTCACCGGTGTGGCGATCAACGCGTTCGCCGGTGGTCTCATCGCGCTGCTGCTGTTCATCGCCACCCCCGCCGCCCGCGATCAGATCGTGTTCTGGCAGCTGGGCAGTCTCAACGGCGCCACCTGGCCGTCGGTCGCCGTTGTCGCCACCCTCGCCGCGAGCGGGATCCTGGCCGCCGTGCTCATCGCGCCGCGCCTGGATCTGCTGGCGTTGGGTGATTCCGCGGCCCGTCACCTCGGTGTCGACGTGGAGCGGCTGCGCAGGCAGGTGATCGTGGTGGTCGCCGTGCTCACCGCCGCGGGTGTGGCGTTCAGCGGCATCATCCTGTTCGTCGGCTTGATCGTGCCGCATGTGGTGCGAATGCTCGTCGGCCCGGGGCACCGGGTGCTCGTGCCGCTCAGCGCCGTCGTCGGGGCGGTGGTGTTGCTCGGTGCCGACGTCGCCGCCCGCACCCTGGTCCGCAATGCCGACCTGCCCCTCGGCATGCTGACCTCACTGATCGGCGGCCCGTTCTTCTTCTGGCTGCTGCGCCGCACCAGGGCCAAGGCCGGAGGTTGGGGATGAGCACACCGAGCCGGTCCTCTTCCCGCCCGGTACTCGACCGAACGGCCGCGAGTACCCCGGTTCAGCGGCGGAAGGCGACGTCGTGGCGGTCGCTGTTCGCCCGCACTCCCGATGTCCCCGCGCGCCCGGAACCGGGCACCGTCACGCTGCGGGCGACGGATCTCACCGTGCGCCGTGGTGAGCGCACCGTTTTGGAGGACGTCGACTTCCAGGTGGCGGCCGGTGAGATCGTCGCGCTGGTCGGACCCAACGGCGCGGGCAAGTCGAGCCTGCTCGCCGCCCTGGCCGGTGAGCTGGAGCCCACCTCCGGCACGGTGAAACTCGAAGGCCACGCCCTCTCGCACTGGACCCACGCCGACATGGCCCGCCGCCGCGCGGTACTGCCGCAATCGCACACCGTCGGCTTCCCGTTCACGGCCCGCGAGGTCGTCGCCATGGGTCGCGCACCGTGGCTGCACACCCCCGCCGCCGACCGCGACGACGAACTGATCGCCGCCGCCCTGGCCGCCACCGACGTCACCCACCTCGCCGCCCGCACCTTTCCCGCCCTGTCCGGCGGTGAACGCGCCCGCGTCGCCCTGGCCCGGGTCCTCGCCCAGGACACCGCAACCCTGCTCCTGGACGAACCCACCGCCGCCCTCGACATCGGCCACCAGGAAGCGGTACTGCGGCTCGCCGCCGACCGCGCCGCCGAGGGCGCGGCAGTGGTCGTCGTCGTGCACGACCTCGGGGTAGCCGCCGCCTACGCCGACCGCGTCACCGTCCTCGACGAGGGCCGGGTCGCCGCCGACGGCCCACCCCGCGAAGTCCTCACCCGCGACCTGCTGACCAAGATCTACCGACACCCGGTCGACGTCTTCGACCACCCCGTCACCGGCCTGCAACTGGTCCTCCCCGACCGCACCCGCCCCTGAACCACCCACGCACCATCCTGCGACGAAGGCGCCTGCCGTAACCGAGCTCCGCAGCGGTCCGCACCCGCTACCGCAGCCGACAGGTGTAACCGGCGGGGGCTGGTCCTACCGGAAACCGCCGCCGAATCCACCGGAGTAGCCACCACCGGAGCAGCCGGAGTACCCACCACCTCCGTCGCCCCCATAGTTGCTGGAGGGGCCGTAATACTTCCCGGACCGTCGTGGCCTGGTTGGATCGTGTGGGTGCGGATCGATCAGCTCGCCGGTCAGCGCCTGCCAGCCTTCGGCCTCACTCGAATACCTGTCCGTCAGTGCCCGTCCGGTTTCGTTACCCCACGCCACCCGCGTGTACGGGTGGTGTTCGCGCTCGGCACGCAAGGCTTCCTGAACTTCGGTCACGGTCAGTTCGCCCTCCGCCCCGAGAATGGCGTCCAGAGTGGACAGGTAGATCCAGAAGGTGCGCGCATTGGAGTAGTCGGTGATCTCGTAGGCCCACTGTGCCCCGGTGGCCGCGTCCAGCGCCGCGGCACGACGCGAACGGATGCGCTCTCGCTCGCGCTCTCGTTCTTCCTCGCGCCGCCGCTGTTCCTCTTCGATGCGTTGCCGTTTGCGTCGGTGCTCTTCCTCCAGGAATTCGGTCAGGTCGCCGGTACGTTGCTGGTACTCCGCGATCACCCGGTGGAACTCGGCGCGCAGTTCGGCCGCGTGCGTGTCGTAGTTCGCGCGCAGCCGCCGGTTTCTTCTCGCGTACCGCAGCGACCACAACAGGGTACCACTGAGTGGCAGCTCGAGGTGCGCACCCACTTCCCGTGCGCGGGCCTGTAATTCGCGGATCGCACCGAGCAGGTCATCGGTCGCCGAACGCCACCGGTCGTAGTCGCTCTCGGAGACCGCGGCGTCCGGGTACGCATCCGATCGGAAACCTGGATCGCTCACGCACGCGAGATAGTCATGGTCTCGGATCAGTCGGCCGATCACATCGAGGCGCCGGTTCTCGACCAGGTTCGCCAGTGTGCTCACGTGTACCGTGCGGCCCATACCTCATTGTGACAGAACTACGTTGGCCGACACGGCCTTTCACACGGGCCGATCCACATGATGACCCCGTGGTCGACCGCACCCTCCGCGCCGGGGCCCACCGCCGGGTTCTCCCTCACCGCCAGATGATCTTCAGCAGCGCGGGGGTGAGCACCATGCGGATGATCGTGGCGTCGATGATCAGCGCCACGATCATCCCGTAGGCGATGTACTTCATCAGCACCAGATCGGAGAACCCGAACGCACCGGTCACCACGATGAGGATGGCGGCGGCGGAGGTGATGACCCCACCGGTGTGGGCGACGCCGTAGCGGATCGATTCGGTGGCGTCGGCACCGGAGGCGCGTTTCTCCGCGATGCGTGAGAGCAGGAACACCTCGTAGTCGGTGGACAACCCGAAGATGACCGTCACGATCAACGCGACCACCGCGAACATCAACGGACCGGGCGTGAACTGGAAGACCCCGGCCCCGTGCCCTTCCACGAAGATCCAGGTCAGCACACCCAATGTGGACACCAGACTGAGTGCGCTCATCGCCACGGCCTTCACGGCGAGGATCACCGACCGGAACGCCACGATCATCAAGGCCAGGGCGGCGGCGACGAGAATCGCCAGCAGTAGTGGCAGCCCGTCGATCAACCCGTTGATGCTGTCGCGTTCCAGTGCCGGAATGCCGGCGACCATGATCTCGACGCCCGGTGGTGCGGGCAGTGCGCGCAAGGTGTCGATCACCCGGTCGGCGTCGCGTTTGTCCCCGAGCCCGGCCGAGAGCACGTTCACATCGTTCTTCGTCGGCGCGGCCGGTTCGAACCGCCCGGTCAGACCCGGGACCTGGTTGGCCTCGAACCGGATGTCGCTCAGTTGCTGCGGGGAGGCGCCGACCACCACCAGTTTCAGCGGTTCGGTGCGGAACCCCGGGAACAGCCGGTCGAAATCCTCCTGCGCCACCCGGGCGGGGTTGTCGGCGGCCAGGTACTTCTCGCTGATCCCGCCGAACTCGATGTGGCGCAAGGGAATACTCAACGCCAGCAACCCCAGCACGATCGGGATCACCACCGCCCACGGCCTGCGCATCGCCCAGATCGCCAGCCGTGAGAAGAACCCGGCGTCGATCTGGGTTTCGGTCTTGGTGCGGGAGAACCGTTTCCAGCCCAGCCAGTCGATGCGCCGCCCGGCGATACTCAACGCGGCGGGAAGCGCGGTCACCGACAGCACCGCCGCCAGCATGACCGCCGAGATGCCACCGTAGGGCACCGAGCGCAACACCCCGTTGGGGAAGATGAACAAGGCGCCGAGACTGAGCGCGATGATGCCCGCCGAGAACTGCACCGTGCGCCCGGCGGTCGCCACCGTTCGCGCGGTCGCTTCCTCCACGCTGCGCCCGGCAGCCAACTCCTCCCGGAACCTGGTCACCGTGAACAGCCCGTAGTCGATCGCCAATCCGAGACTGACCAGCGTCATCACGGCACTGGCGAACACGTTGACCTCGATGTGGTCGGTGAGTACCCGCAGGATCCCCGAGGTGCCGAGGATGGTGAGCCCACCGATCAGCACCGGAAGCAACGCACCGATCACCCCGCCGAACACGAAGTACAGCAGGATCGCCACGATCGGCAGCGCGATGATCTCCGCGCGCCGGATGTCGTGCTGCATTCCGATGTTGATGCCCTCGACCACCGGCTGCAACCCGGCCAACTGCACCGTCGTCCCACCGGGCCCGCCGCCGGGCACTCCGGCGTTCAGGTGCGGTTTGAGTGCCAGGTAGTTGTTGACCGTTGCCGTGCCGCCGCCACCGGCCAGCCCGATGCTGGCGAAGGCGTGCTGTTTGGTCGGGTCGGAGGCGTTCGCCGAGAACGGGCTGTCCCAGTAGCTGTCGATCTTGTGGATACGCTCGCCGTGCTCGGCACGTAAACCGTTGAGGGCGGCCAGGACCGGGCCGCGCACCGCCGGATCGTCGACGGTGGCGCCTGCCGGGGCGGTGTAGATGACGATGAGGTCGCCGTCGGTGTCGCGCCCGAAGGTGTCGTCGGCCAGTTTCGACGCGGCGACCGACTGGCTGTCCTCGTCGAACCAGCCCTCCTGGGTGTAGCGGCCGGTCAGGTCACGGCCGTACCACCCGGAGATCGCCACCGCGAGGACGAACAACCCGAGCACGAGAAAACGATGCCGGTGGACGAAACGCCCCCACCGCATCGACCGCGATTCCCGCATCTCAGCCGCAGGCGGCGGTGCGGTAGTCGGCCGAGCGCAGGATGCCGCACAGGTCGGTGCGCGAGATCTTCCACTTCCCGTCGATCAGCACGAAATGCACGATGGTGGTGCGGACATTGGTGCCCGACCCGTCCTTGTCCAGGCGCATGGTCGCGGTGAGCGTGCCGTCGCGGTTGTCGAACACCGGGTCCACGACCCCGTACACGGCGTGCGGGTTGTCGCGCAGCGCCTTGTACATGTCGGGGATCGCGTCCTTGAACGCGGCACCGTCCTCGATGAGAGCGGTGCGTTCGTCGTCGGGCAGGTTGGGGTCGAGCGCGCGTTTGATCTGCGCGTCGAGTTCGGCGGCGGTCGGCAGCGGCACATTGGCCTTGCTCGACGAGATCGCGACCGAGGAGGACAGGGAGGCGTTGGCCGAGGACCGTGCGGCGTCGACCGAGGCCTCGTCGGTCCCACCGCAGGCGGTGAGGACGGCGAGGGCCGTGAGGCAGGCGGTGGCCGCAGCGGCCCTGGCGAAAAGTGTGGAAGACATCACCATCTACATACCATCAATGACGGCACCGATCCGGCCGAGGATGCCGCGAACACTGGTTTCGGGTCGATGCACAGGTTGCGCGTGCTCGATCAGGTCGCGCACGAACGCGACGACGCTTCGCTCGTCGTCGAGGTCGATATCGGTGACCTGCGCGCCCGCCTGGGCCACCACATCGGCCGAGCCGGGCACGGTTTCGCCCAGGTCGGGACGGTATATCTGGACGGTGAGGGTGGCGCGCCGGGTGCGGAAGGCGAAGGGCCGCCCGTCGTCGGTGGTGCCGAAACCGTGGGCGAACGGGCCGAGTGAGAGGTCATCGATACCGAAACCCGACGAGGTGGGCTCGGTCATCGTGTGTTCTCCTGCCGCTGCGAGGGGCGATCAGTTGTCGACACGTCAACAGTAACGCGCGTCACCGACGGCGCGGCGCGGGCCACCCGGTCGGAGCTACTGGTGAGTCATCATGGTCAGATGGTGATCTGCGGTCATCTCGTGCGGAATTGAAGGAGTTCGGTGCATGCGCCTTCGTGGCTCGGTCGCCTCGACGTTGCTGGCGGCACTTGTGGTGGCCACCGGTTGCGCGGGTGAGGACAGCGGTCCCTCTGTGCCGACCCGGGAACCGGCGACCGCCGCGGTCTCGCCCGTCGTGGCGGGTGTCCCGGCCGGGAGTGTCACGCCGCTGTCGGCAACGAAAGCGCTACTGGCCGAACGGGCGACCGGTCGGCTCGCCGCGCTCGACACCGCGGGCACGACGCTCGCCCTGATCGACTCGGCGGGTACCCAGCGGGTCACCCTGCCCCTCGCGGGCACCGCACTGGCGCAGGGGACGGCCGGAGAGGTGCTCGTCGCCGCCGACCGCCGGGTGCTGCGGGTTCGTGCCGATTCGGGCGCGATCACCGAACTGCCCGTCGAGGGTGACGTGCGCAGTGTGCAGATCCGGCCCGATGCGAGCCTGGTCGTCGGCACCGCCGACGGCACCGTCCGCGTCCTCGACCCCACCGGCGTGGTCACCCGCACCGTCACCGGTCTGGTCTCGGCCGACGCGCTCGCGGTCACCGGCGACGACATCACCGTCCTCGACCGCAAACAGACCGCCGTCGTCGGCGTCGGCACCGACGCGCTCGGCCTGATGCTGCGCGCGGGCGACGGTGCGACCAATGCCCTGGCCGACCCGCACGGCCGCATCCTCGTCGCCGACACCGACGGCGGTGAACTGCTCGTCTACTCGGCCGGTCCGCTCGTGCTGCGCCAGCGGTTCCCGGTAGCATCGGCGCCTTACGCCCTGGCCTACGATCCGCGCTCGGACACGGTCTGGGTGTCGTGCACAGAGAGCAACGAGGTCGTCGGGTACGACCTGTCGACCGGCATCGGTGTCGAGGTCGACCGCTTGACCACCGTGCGTCAGCCCGACGCGATCACCGTCGACGAACGCACCGGCGACCTGTTCGTCGCCTCGGCCGCGGGCGAGGGTCTGCAGCGGATCGGGGCCGGACAGCGGAAGAGAGGGCTGTGATGGCGACTCCCCCGAGCTGGGAAACCAGCAACGACGACTACGAATACGTGCCGCTTCGCCTGCCACCGGAGGTCACCCGGGTCTCCGCCTCCATGCGGTTGGCCATCCAGGCCGAATTCGGTGGCTGGGAACTGTCGCGGGTGCGCGCCTACACCGACGGCAGCCGCCGGGTGTTGTTGCGCCGCCGCAAGACCGCCGTCCTCCCTGTGCCCGAACCCGGATTGTGAGCCGACCCATGTACGCCCTGCTATTACGTTTGATGTTCCTGATCCCGCCGGAGCGGGTGCACCACCTGGTGTTCGCGGCCTTGCGGTTCGCGACCTGGTTCCCGCCCACGCGCTGGCTGGCGCGCAAGCTCACTGTCGTCGAGGACCCGATCCTGGCGACTACCGCGTTCGGTGTCGATTTCCCCGCCCCGCTCGGGCTGGCCGCCGGTTTCGACAAGAACGCCGACGGCGCGAACACGTGGGGCTCGCTCGGTTTCGGGTTCGCCGAGATCGGCACCGTCACCGCCCGGGCCCAGCCCGGTAATCCGGCGCCGCGCCTGTTCCGGGTGTCGGCCGATCGCGGCCTCATCAACCGCATGGGTTTCAACAATCACGGCGCGGCCGCCGCGGCCGCCCGCCTGCACGGCGCGCACCCCACGGTGCCGATCGGCGCGAACATCGGTAAGACCAAGGTCGTCGAACCCGATGCGGCCGCGGCCGATTACGCCACCAGCGCGCGCCTGCTCGGTCCGCTGGCCGACTTCGTCGTGGTCAACGTGTCCTCCCCCAACACCCCCGGCCTGCGCGATCTGCAGGCGGTCGAATCGTTGCGCCCGATCCTGGCGGCCGTGCTCGAGGTGGTGTCGGTGCCGGTGCTGGTGAAGATCGCCCCCGACCTGTCCGACGACGACATCGACGCCGTCGCCGACCTCGCCGTCGAGCTGGGTCTGGCCGGCATCGTCGCCACCAACACCACCATCCGCCGCGACGGCCTGAAGACTCCCGCCGCCGAGGTCGAGGCGATGGGCGCGGGCGGGCTGTCCGGTGCCCCGGTGGCCGAGCGTTCCCTGCAGGTCCTGCGCCGCCTCTACGCCCGCGTGGGCGACAAGCTCGTCCTGATCTCGGTGGGCGGTATCGAAACCCCCGAGCAGGCCTGGGAGCGCATCCTCGCCGGTGCCACCCTGCTGCAGGGCTACACCGGTTTCATCTACGGCGGCCCCTTCTGGACCACCCGCATCCATCGCGGCATCGCCGCCAACCTGCGCGCGGGCGGTTTCACCTCGCTGGCCCAAGCCGTCGGCGCCGAACACCGCACCGCGAAGGCCTGAACCTCACCCGTAGTACACATTCCGCGCACGGTCGCCGTGCGGCAGTTTCGGCGGCCCCCACCCGACCCGGCGGTCGGGCGGATCGTGGAACGATTCGCCCGCGGGTTCGCGACCGGCGCGTGCGTCGAGTCGTTTGGCCAGTTTGATCAGCGCCTGCTGCCACATCATGCCGAGGATGTCGGCGCGGGCGCTGATCTCGGCGTGGGCGATGCGGTCGTAGGCCATGCCGAGATCGCTGACGAGTTCGTCCAGTTCCATGCCCGCGCGAGCCTGTTCCGTGGTGAGCAGATAGCCGGGCAACCAGCTCAGGGTCCAGGAATCGGGGCCGACGCGTTCGGCGTATTCCGGTGTGCGGTCGCTGCGCATGGTGTCGTCGGTGCGGAAAATCATCGCGGACCTGCCTTCCCCGGCGGGCGCTTCACCTGTCCGGTGTCCGGCGGGGCGGGCGCTCCCCCGTAACCCAGTGTGGCATTTGCCTTTTGTCCGGGTCAATTGCCATTGTAGAGAGGTAATTGCCGCAAACCGGGCGTGGCAAACCCGGCATTGTGGCGATCGCAGTCCGGCGACCGCGTGGTCGCGGGTCGTCAGGTGATGGGAGGCAGACATGTCGATGGTTCCCCAGGACGCCCGAGTCGCCGCTATCCGCAGCATCCTCATGCGCCTCGGCAAGTACTCCGGCCTGAGCGCGGAACGCTTGCGCCACACCGAAATCGATGCCGCGCCGCTGCTCGAGCTGCTGTCGGTGCGCAGGCACGCCAGGCGCACCGGTGACAGTGTCGAAGCCGCGATCCTGCCGGTGGTGCGCGAGGTCGCCCAGTGGCTCGCCCCTACCGATCGGCTCATCGTCGATGCCGCCCTGTGTCTGGGGTTGTGGCGGGACCGGCCGGGCGTCGGTGTCGATGTCGATCGCCTGTATGCGGACAACCTCGGCGAACGTCGAGAGGCCTTGACCGAACAGTGGGTCGCGTTGCACACCCTGCTCGATGTCGACCCGATCCCCGAGACTCCCACCGTCAAACGTCTGCGCACCGTCGCCGAACACGCCGCGTTCACTGCCTTGGCCGGGCTGCTCGCCGCCGACTCGGGCTATCCGATGGCTCAGCCCGCCGCGCCCGCGCCGACCGCGCCGCCGCCCGCCCAGCGCGGGGTGGTGACGGTGTTCGGTGACGCGGTGATCGATCACCTGTACCGGGTGGACGACTTTCCCACCGCCACCAGCGCGGCCAGCGGCAGCTTCACCGGCCATCCCGGCGGCAAAGGCCTCAACCGGGCGGTGGCGGCGGCCCGGCTCGGCATCGACGTGCACCTGGTGTGCGCGGTCGGCGACGACGAGTACGGCCGCCGCATCCGTGAGTTCCTCGAAACCGAGCGCGTGCACCTGGATCTGGTGAAGGTGGTCCTGTTCGCGCCGTCGCTGGTGACCGCCGTCGTGCTGGCTCCCAACGGCGAATCGCGGATGATCGGCTGCCGCGACACCCGCGTGCAGTTGCAGGACGAGGATCTGCACCGCCCCGAACTACGGGCCGCCCTCGAGTCCTCGGATGTGGTGATCCTGAGTTTCGAGCAGCCCCCGGCGGTGATCGAACAGGTGCTGGCCACGGTGTCGCAGTTGCAACCCAAACCGCCCGTGATCGTGTGTCCCACCCCGTCGATGCCGGTTCCCCAAGGGCTGTATCAGCATTTCGGCGCCGTCGACTACCTGGTCGGCACGGCCGCCGAACTCGCCGCGCTGCTGCCCGACGTGCCCGCCGAGTCCGGCGACGACATCGCCCGGTTACTGCGCGGGCTCGGCGTCGGCACCGTGTGCACGGTCGAGAACTTCCACTGCGTGGTCGCCTCCGACACGGTGAACACCGTCATCGATCACTTCCCGCAGGTACTCAAAGCCTCCGTCGGTGCGGCGGCGGCGTTCACCGGGGCGCTGGCGCATCGGCTGGTGAACAGCCGAACCGCGCTCACCGCAGCCGATTTCACCTGGGCGACCGCCGCGATGATTCCGACCCAGAAGCTGGGCGCGGTCGCGGTGACCATGCCCGGTGTCGACGACATCGATCGCATCGTGCGCCTGTACGCGCCGCGAGCCTGATCCGGGGGTAAAGTCGCGGCGTCGCACCGCACCCCGTCCCACCTCGGAGGATCGTTGACCATCCTGTCGTTCGGCAGTGCCGCGAGCACACGCGCCGGGTCCGACACCGCCCACCGATTGGGCCGCGCGGGCGGGCAGCTTCCGGTTCGGGTCGTCGAGATCGCCGACCCCGACGACGGCGGACATCTGCTGGTTTTCGGCGATCCCGGCGACGGGTGCCTGGTGCGGCTGCATTCACGCTGCCTCTACGGCGAAAGCCTGGGCTCCGACGACTGCGACTGCGGCGCCGAACTGCGCACCGCGATGGACCGCATCCAAGCCGAGGGTTGTGGGGTGCTGGTCTATCTGGAGCAGGAGGGGCGCGGCGCCGGCCTGATCTGGAAGGCCAGGGGGTACCGGGAAAGCGAATTGTCGGGCGCCGACACATTCCAGGCTTATGAGCGCCTCGGCCTGCCCGCCGACACCCGCCGTTTCGCACCCGCCGCCGACGCGCTCGCCGAGCTGGGCTTGCGCCGGGTACGCCTGCTGACCAACAACCCCGACAAGTGCCGGGCGCTGACCGATGCGGGCATCGATGTGGACCCGGTACCGCTGACGATCACCCTTTCCTCGGCCCGCGGCAGACGGTATCTGCAGGCCAAACGCGTGCACCGTCACCACACCATCCCCGTCGACGATCTGGTCGCCGGCACCCGCCGCCGGATGTGGTGGTGGCCCGGTCGCCGCAGGTAAACGCCCCGGGATTCCCGATATCCGGCTACGATATGTGAGCCGTGCCACTTTTGACGTCTTCGCCTCGAGATGATGTGAGGAAAGTCGTCTCATTGGTTCGGCACTTCAGCTCGGCCTATGGGAACAGGGATATGACAGAGATCGGTTTCGCGCACGCTTCCGGGGTCACGGTGCACACCGTACCCGCCGCCTTCCAGCAGACCGCCGCCTTGCGGCCCGGCCAGATCGCGCTGCGCACCGTCGGCGGCACCCAGGAGATCACCTGGTCCGAATACGCCACCCGGGTGCGCGCTCTGGCCGCCGGCCTGGCGAAACTCGGTGTCGGACACGGCGATTCGGTGGGCATCATGCTCACCAACCGGCCCGAGTTCAACCTGGTCGACACCGCCGCCCTGCACCTGGGCGCCACCCCGTTCTCGGTGTACAACACCAGCTCGCCGGAGCAGATCGCGCACGTGTTCGCCAACGCGGGCAACCAGGTCGTCATCACCGAGCAGGCCTTCCTCGATGCGATCCGGGAATCCGGCGCCGAGATCGCGCACACGGTCCTCGTCGACGGCACCGCCGAGAACACCGTGTCACTTACCCAGCTCGAATCGGACCCGCTGCCGGACTTCGATTTCGACGCCGCCTGGCAGGCCGTGGAGCCCGGTGACCTGGCCACCCTCATCTACACCTCGGGCACCACCGGCCCGCCCAAGGGCGTGGAGCTCACCCACAGCAATGTGATCGCGCAGGTGGTCGGCCTGGTTTCCGGCCCGCTGCCGGTCGGTTTCGACGACCGTGCGGTGTCGTATCTGCCCGCCGCGCATGTCGCCGACCGCATTTCCGCGCACGCGATCAGTCTGCTCACCGGTGTGCAGATCACCACCGTGCCCGACCCGCGTGAGATCGCCGCCGCCCTGCCCGACGCCCGCCCGACGGTGTTCTTCGGCGTGCCACGGGTGTGGCAGAAGATCAAGACGGGTATCGAGAACAAGCTCGCCGTGGAACCGAGCCCGGTGAAGAAGGCGCTGGCCAACTGGGCGATCGGGGTCGGCGTCGCCGACGCGCGCGCCAAGCTGGCGGGCGAGGGCTCGTCGCTGCTGCTCGGTGTGCAGCACAAGATCGCCGACGCGCTGGTGCTGTCGAAGTTGCGTGACGCGCTCGGTTTCGCCGAACTGAAGGTCGCCGCCTCCGGTGCCGCCCCGGTGCCGCCGGAAACTCTCGAGTACTTCCTCGGCCTCGGCTTCTCGGTGAGCGAGGTGTGGGGCATGTCGGAGACCTCGGGTGTCGGCACGTTCACCGAGATCGACAAACCGCGCCCCGGTTCGGTCGGTCGCGTGATGGACGGGGTCGAGTTGCGGTTGGACGCCGACGGCGAGGTCCTCATCCGTGGCCCGATCATCACCCGCGGTTACCGCAACATGCCCGACAAGACCGCCGAAGCCATCGACGACGCGGGCTGGCTGCACACCGGCGATGTGGGCACGCTCGACGCCGACGGCTACCTGCGCATCGTCGACCGCAAGAAGGAGCTCATCATCAGCGAGGCGGGCAAGAACATCGCCCCCTCCAATATCGAGAACGCCATGAAGGCGGCTTCGTCGATGATCGGTCAGGCCGTCGCGATCGGCGACGCCCGCCCCTACATCACCGCCCTGGTCATGCTCGATCCCGACGTCGCCGCCCTGCGCGCCAAAGAATTCGGTGCCACCGACGCCACCCTGGCCGAACTGTCGCGTCGCCCCGAGATCATCGAGGAGGTCAAGGAGGCGGTGCTCGCGGGCAACCGCAAGCTGTCGCGGGTGGAGCAGGTGAAGCGGTTCCACATCGTCGAGACGCTGTGGGAGCCCGGTGGTGACGAGCTGACCCCGAAGATGTCGCTCAAGCGCACCCCCATCGCGAACAAATACGCCGACCGGATCGCCGAGCTCTACGCGGCCGAACCGCCCGCGGGCGTCGTGAACGTGAAGTAGGTCCGAAAGAACCGGTGGCCCCGCATCCGTGCGGGGCCACCGGTGTTTTCAGTGCTGTTCGTAGGTGCCGACGAGGGTGGCACGACCCAGGGTGTGGAAGAACAGGTTGAACCCGAGGTAGGCCGGGGTCGCATCGGGGCCGACTTCGAGCTCGGGCACGTCGACGGCGTGCACGACCACGAAATACCGGTGCGGCCCATGACCTTTCGGCGGACCCGCGCCGACGAACCCGGGGAACCCGCCGTCGTTGCGCAACGACACCGCACCGGTCGGCAGGGTGCCGCCCTCGCTGCCCGCACCGGTGTCGAGCGAGGTCACCGAGGCGGGGATGTTGGCGACCGCCCAGTGCCAGAACCCCGACGCGGTCGGGGCGTCCGGGTCGTACACGGTGACCGCGAAACTCTGTGCGCCCTCGGGGAATCCGGACCAGCTCAGCTGCGGGGAGATGTCCTTGCCACCCGCGCCGAACACCCCGGAGACCTGATCGTTGGCCAGTGGCTGACCGTCGGTGATGTCGGTGGAGGTGAGGGTGAACGACGGCACCTTCGGCAGCGCGTCGTACGGGTTGTAGGTCATAGCGGCCTCTCTGTGTTGTTGGCGGCTGGGCCCGCGGGTTCAGCTGTTCAGCAGGAAGTGTTCCAGCACCCGGGTGCCGAATTCCAGGGACTGCACCGGTACCCGTTCGTCGACGCCGTGGAACAGGGCGGTGAAGTCGAGGTCCGGCGGCAGCTGCAGCGGCGCGAAACCGAAGCAGCGAATTCCCAACCGGGCGAACGCTTTCGCGTCGGTGCCGCCGGAGAGCATGTAGGGCACGGTTCGCCCGTTGGGGTCGTTGGCCAGCACCGCGTCGTTCATGGCGTCGACGAGGTGGCCGTCGAAGGTGGTTTCGTAGGAGTCGAGTTTGGTGATCCACTCGCGTTCCACGTCGGGGCCGATCAGTTCGTCGACCTCGCGTTCGAACGCGGCCTGACGCCCCGGCACCACCCGGCAGTCGACCACGGCCTCGGCGGTCTGCGGAATCACGTTGGCCTTGTACCCGGCCGAGAGCATCGTCGGGTTGGCGGTGTCGCGCAGCGTGGCACCGATGATGCGGGAGATGGTGCCCAGCTTGGCGAGCTGACCTTCGATGTCGGGACTGTTCGGGTCGAACTGCAGGCCGGTTTCCTCGGTGACGGCAGCGAGGAATTCGGCCACCGAGTCCGAGAGCACCACGGGGAAGGTGTGTTTCCCGAGCCGGGCCACCGCGTCGGCCAGGATGGTGACCGCGTTGTCCTCGTGCAGGAACGACCCGTGACCCGCGCGAGCCTTGGCCCGCAACCGCATCCAGCCCAGGCCCTTCTCGGCGGTCTCCACCAGGTACAGCCTGCGTTCGGTGCCGTCCGGGCGCGGCACGGTCAGCGAGAACCCGCCGACCTCACCGACGGCCTCGGTGACGCCGTCGAACAGGTCGGGCCGGTTGTCGACCAGCCACTGTGAGCCCCATTTGCCGCCGTTCTCCTCGTCGGCGAGGAACGCGAAGACCAGGTCTCGCGGCGGCACGGTGCCTTCGGCCTTGAACTGGCGCGCCAGCGCCAGGGTCATCCCGACCATGTCCTTCATGTCGATCGCGCCGCGCCCCCACACGTATCCGTCCTGCACGGCGCCCGAGAACGGGTGCACGCTCCAGTCGGCCGCTTCGGCGGGAACCACGTCGAGATGCCCGTGGATCATCAGCGCACCCCGGCTCGGGTCTGCCCCGCGCAGGCGGGCGAACACATTGCCGCGCCCCGGCGCTCCCGATTCGACGTACTCGGTCTCGTACCCCACTTCCTGCAGTTGTGCTGCGACCCACTCGGCACACTCTCGTTCGCCCTTGGTGGTCGCGAGCTCACCGGTATTGGAGGTGTCGAACCGGATCAGCGTACTGACCAGCTCCACCACCTCGTCTTCCGCGCGAGACCGTCGATCGACTCCAGAACTTTCGCCAGATGCCACCACGCCCCTTTCCTACCACTGTTGGTCGTCTCGACGCGCCCCGCGTGGGCATCACCCCCGTGTTTAGATGCTGACTTAATTAAATCTGTGCTTAAATAAGGGGGTGCACGCTTTGGACATCCTCGGGGATCCGGTTCGTCGCCGGATTCTGGAACTGCTCGCCGCCGGTGAATGCGGTGCGGGCGCGATCAGTGACGCTGTGCGACAGGAATACCCGATCTCCCACCCCGCGGTGTCACATCACCTGCGGGTACTGCGGGAGAACGGGTTCGCGACCGTTCGCGCGGAAGGCACCCGGCGCCTCTACGCGGTCGACAGCGCCGGTATGCGTCAGGCCGACGAATGGCTCGACCGGTTCCGCCACCTGTGGCAGACCCGGCTCGACGCCCTCGACACCGAGATCGCCCGCGGCAAACGCGAGCGACGCAGCTGAAGGAGACAGCAATGCTCGACCTCATCGATCAGATCAACCGCACCATGACAGACCTCGGGCCGTCGAAACAGGTGCGGCTCGCACGGACTTACGACACGACCACCGAGGACCTGTGGGACGCGTGCACCGACCCGCAGCGGCTGTCACGGTGGTTCGAGCCGGTCAGTGGTGAGCTGCGGGAGGGCGGCCGCTACCGGCTCGACGGCAGCGGAACGACCGGCACCATCGAAGAGTGCGTCGCGCCGACACGGCTGCGCATCACCTGGGAGTACGGCGACGACACGAGCGTGGTCGAGGTGACGATCACCGGCACCGAGGATGGGGCAACCCTCGAACTCACCCACACCGTGCCGGACAACGAACACTGGCTAACCTACGGCCCCGGCGCCACCGGCGTCGGCTGGGAAACCTCGTTCCTGGCAGTGGGTTTCTTCCTGTCCGGTGACGACAGGGCTACCCCGGCGGAGCTGGAAAAGCTGCTGTCCACACCGGAAGGCGCCGAGTACATCCGGCGCGCCGCGAGCGCCTGGGGCGACGCGCACACCACCGCCGGGGCCGATCCGGCGACTGCCCGCACGGCCGCCGACAGCGTGGCCGGCTTCTACACCAGCGCCGAGTAGCGACGAGCAGAGGCAAGGCCGTCAGGAGCCTCGTACAGCCGCGGCCAACGCCTCGTCTGCGAGCGCTTTCGCCGCCTCTCGCGGTGCGTGGTGGGCGAGGGCGGTGACGAGATCGCGGATTCCTTGCCGCATGCCCGGTGCGAGGCGGGCGTGGCGTGCCACATCGAGCTCGTTGGCGATGGTGAGGACGGCGAAGGCGTGCAGGTCGGCCCCGGTGATCGTGACCGATCCGCCGGCGAAGCGGTCGGTGACCCGCAGTGACGGTTTCCCGAGTTCACGGTAGGTCGGTGTGCGGGCGCAGGCGCCGTAGAGGTAGACCAATTCCTCGGCAGCAGAACCGATCACCTCGGCCAATCGGTGTCGCCGCGTGGTCGGTAAGAGTGCCGTGGCGAACCCGTCCGTGCCGTAGGTGGCGTGGCAGATCGCGGCGAGCCGGGTGCGTCGTGGGGCGTTCCACTCGGTGGTGATGGTGTGCACGCGACGCAGGTGATCGAGCAGGTTCCCGCCCGGGTGCTCGACGCGTTCGGCGCCGAGTGCTCGCTGGAATTCGAGTGCCGCGCGCATGGTGTCCTCGTCGAGACAGGTATCGGCGTGCACCGCGATGAGATCCGCGAGTTGTTCCGGTGCGTCGCGGGCCACCAGGTGGCCTGCCTCGGCGATCACGGCGGTGGTGACGCGCCGGTTCGCCCGGTGCAGACGGTGCACATCGTCGTCGGCGAGGAAGGAGCGGCCGCCGCGCACGAGCAGGATGGGCAGGTCCACTGTGCCGATGGTGCTGAGCAATGCGGGCCCGGATCCGAGGATGTCGTCGGTGAGGTCCTCGAGGCTCGCGCCGAAGCCCTGGTCGCGCAACCAGGCTCGTGTCGGCTCCGGGTCCGGATCGGGAACGACGTCCACGAGGATCAGCCCGGCGACCTTGGACCGGACGGCAGGTTCGGCCAGCGCCGCCATGGCGGCGAAGCCGCCGAGGGAGGCTCCGGCGACCACCACGGGTCCGGACTCACGGCCGATCAGCGCGGCCACGTCGTCGGCGAGCGGCCGAAGCGTGGTGACCTGCCCGGAACTCTCGCCGTGGCCGCGCAGGTCGACCGCAACGGTGCGGTAGCCACGCACCCCGAGCCGTGCCGCGATGGGCGACCACACGCCGCGACGCTCTCCCCCGGCGTGCAGCAGCAGGACCGTGGGTCCGTGGCCGCGGACCGTGGCGCGCAGTGTGGCGTCGCCGAGGACGATATCGGTATGGATCATCGCGCTACCCCAAACCTTGACGTGTCCAGGTAACGGTAGGCCTTGCTGCCTTGGCTGGTCAAGGTAGTGTGACGATGTGAGCATGCCGAGAGTGCGGAGGCGTCCGGAGGAGGCGCGTCAGGCGATCCTCGACGCCGCCGCGACGCTTCTGGCCGAGGGCGGCCCCTCGGCCGTGCAGGTCCGTGCGGTCGCCGCCCGCGTCGGCATGACCGACGCGGGCGTCACCCATCACTTCCGGAACCGGCAGACCCTGCTCACCGAACTCCTGCGGCACGGCGGCCGCCGGCTCCGAGCGGGCCTCGCGAACATCGTCGCGGCGTGGCTGGACGACAACGCCGACCTGCCCGCACTCATCACCGCACTCCACGACTTCTACCGCGGCGGCTACGCCGATCTGGCCGCCGCCCTGCACGCCGCGGGTTGGCGTGACCGGGGCAGCGGCATGCTCGACCCCGTCGTCGAGGCCCTGCACCGTGCCCGCCCACCGGGCAGTTGCTTCGACGACACACGCCACGCTGTCGCGGCTCTGCATCAGGCCGTGGCGATGGATGTCCGCTACGGCAACGCTTTCCGGCGTAGCGCCGGGCTCACCGACGCCGCCGCGACCTTCGACGCGCACGCACAGTGGTGGGCGCACCACCTCGAAACCAGCCTCGGCCTGTCCGCGCCCGGCCGGGCTCAGGGTTCGAGCACGTAACGACCGCGCGCCCCACCCTCGGCCATGGCCCGGTGGGCGTCGGCGGCCCGGTCCAGCGACAGGACCGCGTGCACCCGCGTGGGCAATCGGCCTGCCGCGGCGAGGGCGAGCAGGCGCCCCAAGCGCGGTCCGTCCGATCGCACCATCAGCACGTTCACGGTGATCCCCCGCTCCACCGCGGGCACGATATTGGGCCGGACACCGACGAATATTCCACCGTCACGGACCGGTTTCAGGCCCCACGTCTGCTGCGGGGTGGCGTCGACGACCGCGTCCCACCCGGGCTCGACCGCGGTCACGAAGTCGGCGCCGAGTCCACGCACGAACTGTTCGTCGGCCGCCCTGGCCAGACCGGTGACCCGCCAGCCGCGGTCGGGTGCGAGGGCGGCGACACCGGCCCCGATGGCACCGGCGGCTCCGATCACCAGCAGCCGGTCACCGTCGGTGGGTGCCTCGCCGAGCATGTCGAGGATCTGTGCGGCGCTCAGACCACTGAGTGGCACCGTGGCTGCCGGGACCAGGTCGAGCCCGTCCGGCACCACTGCGAGGTCGGTGGCGGGCACGACGAGTTGTTCGGCGTAGGTGCCGAAGTCGCGATCGAAGCCGAGCACGACACCGGCGACTCGGGTCCCGACGGCCAGCTCGACGCCGGGTCCGGTGGCCAGGACGGTGCCGGCGAAGTCCCAGCCCAGTCCGGTGTGTTCGGGTTGGTCGATCATCCCGAGCTCGTGGAAGAAGCCGCTGACCACACCGAGGTCGGTGGGGTTGACGGGTGCGGCCGCGACTCCCACCCGAACCTCACCGGGTCCGGGCTCGGCGACGGGCACGTCGATGATCTCGATCGAGTCTGGTCCGGCCGGTGTGCGGACGACGGCGGCCCGGAAAGTTCTGGCTGTGTTCATGATTCGCTCCTCCATCAGTGCTGGTGGATTCCAGCCTGCTCGGGCGACTTGGAAGGGAGTTGGAGCCGAATCGGACGTCGCCGTGCCTTGCTCTGTCAGGTGCGGAGCGCGGCGGCGGCGCGTGCCCTGGCTTCGGTGGACCAGTGTGGTGCGTTCCACCGTTCGGCGATGTCGGCTGCCTGCGCGAAATGCGCGGCCGCCTCGTCGCCACGACCGAGGAACACCGCGAGTTCGCCCAGTACGTGCGCGACCGGGCGCACGGCGAGCGACACGCTCTCCGCGCCCGCGGGAGGACCGTCGCGGTGTGGCAGCAGGTCCGTGTAAACCCGTTCGGCACCGTCGCGGTCGTTCACGGCGATCAGGGCCAGCGCGCGCAGGCTCGTCAGGAAGGTGAAGAAGAAATCGGCTCGGATCGGAGCCGGTGGTGTGGGCACTACTTCGTTGCCGCGACCCGCGGCGTGCAAGGCCAGTGTCAGCAGGTCGGCGACCATCGAGCCGAGCGCGGCGTGGAAGGCGCGGACCTCGTCCAGGTGGGCGCCGAGGGTGCCGTCGTTGATCCAGATCGCCGCGCGGGCGATGCGGAGGAATCCGGCGGCGTGCACCGATCCGGCGCGTTCCATGCGCTGGGTGGCTGTGATGTAGCGGCGTTCGGCGTCGGCGAACCGTCCCTCGATCAGTACCAGTGTCGCCAGGGCGATCTCGGCTGCGCCGACCGCTTCGGGCATCCGGTAGGCGCGGGCCAGGTCGCGCGCTTGTTCACTGACGTGACGCATGGTCGTCGGATCGTTGGCGGCGGCGGCACCGGCAGCCAGGTTGAGCAGGGCGGTGATGCGGTACACGGGCAGGTCGTGTTCGGTGCCGATCGCCAGGAGTTCCCGCGAGTACTCCTGCCGACCGGAGGCGCGCGCCAGGATCAGTAGGGCGGCGGCGCGCAGACCCGGGGAGGTCGCCGACTCGAGTGCTTCCATGGCCGCGGGCATGACCGTCGGATCGTCTTCGCCGACCAGTTCGTGGGTGTAGGCGATGAGCAGGTGAGCGCGCACCTCGCGGTCGAGATCGGTGCGGGTGAGCAACCGGGCGAGCCGTTCGACGATCGGGCGGTCGACCGTCCCGTACATCCGGGACTGCCACGGTGTCGGTTCGGTCCAGGCGGTGAACGCGGCGATCATCAGATCCTCACGCCCCAGCGACTCGGCGAATTCCACCGCCTCCTCGCGCGTGCGCCTGGCGCCTGCGATGGACCCGGCCCTGACCTGTGCTCGCAGCAGTCTGCCGAGCAGATCCACCCGTTCGTCCGGTTCGCGGGCAGCGGCGACGGCATCGGTGAGGAGCGCGACCGCCACATCGTGGGCGTAGCGCGCCTCGGCCAGTTCCGCGGCTTGCACGCAGTACCCGACGGCTTTCGGCGATCCGGCCCGCGCCCAGTGGTGTGCCAGGGCGACGATGTCGCCGGAGCCTTCGAGCGCCGCGGCGATCCGCGCGTGCATCCTCGTCGTGCGCGCCCGGCTGACACCGGTGACCAGGGTGTCTCTGACCAGGGCGTGCACGAACCGGACCCGACCGGGCCCCGGTTCGTCGAGCAGCCCGGCGATGACGCCCGCGTCGACGGCGTCGAGCACGCCGTCCTCGTCGGTGTCGGCGGCGCGCACGAGCACGTCGACCGAGCATTCCCGACCGGCCACCGCCGCCAACCGCAGCACCGACACACCGCTGTCGGGCAACCGTGCGAGCCGTCGCCGCAGCACGTCGCGGACACCCTCGGGAACCTCCGAGAGCGCGACCAAAGCGCCTTCGCCGTTGAGCAGGCGGGCGGTCTCGCGCACGTAGAAGGGATTGCCGCCGGTTCTTTCGGCGATTCCGGCCACGGTCGAGTCGTCGGTGTCGCACTCGGCCCGCACGAGTTCGGCGACGGCGTCGCGGTCGAGTCCGGGCAGGTCGAGCCGAAGCGGGGCGGTGCGGGCCAGGGTGGCGAGTGTTTCGGTGAGGCGCTCGCTTTCGTCCGAACGGTAGGCGGCCACGATCAGGATCGGGGCCTTGGTGTCGATGCCGCCGGTGAGCAGTTCCAGGGTGGCGGCGTCGGCCCAGTGCAGGTCGTCCAGGACGACGGCGACCGGGCGGTCGGTGGCGGCCGCGGCGAGCCAGGTCCACACGGCTCGCCGGAGCCGGAATCGTCCGGCTGCCGCGTCGCCGTGTGCGGGCGCGAAGTCGCCCAACAGCGGTGCCAGATCGTCAGAGAGCGGTTGGGGCGCAGCGCTTTCGGCGATCGATCGCAGCACTTCCACCCAGGCCCAGGCCGGTGGTGCGCTGTCGACGTCGGGGCAGCGCCCGACGGCTACGAGCCAGCCGTCGAGGGTGAGTGTCGTGGCGAGGTGCTCGAGCAGGGTCGACTTGCCCTGTCCCGCTTCGCCGGTGACCAGGGCGGTTCTCGCGCCGTCGGTGATCGCTTGCTCGGCGGCTCTGCTCAGGGCTGCGAGTTCGTTGTCGCGTCCGACAAACGGGGTGGGCGACCGGCCGTTGTCGAATGTCGTTGCCGCTGAGTGTGATCCGACGCTCCCGGAGTAGTTCTTACCCGGGTCGACCACACCTGATCCGACCGCACCGGGTCCAGCCGCACCGGGTCCAGCCGCACCGGGTCCAGCCGCACCTGGTCCAGCCGCGCCGGGTCCGGCCGCGCCGGGGCGGACTTCGCCGGAGTCAACCGCGCCGCGGCCGACTTTGCCCACCTCTACCTCACGGCCGCCGCCCGCAGGATCTTCGCGCGCATTCCGGCTCCCGGGCTGCACTGTCCGCTGCGATGACGCCACCGGAACCACCGCACGCAGGAAGTCCGTGCGCTGAGCCAGTATCGCCTCTTCCAGTTCCACCAGGTCCGGGCCCGGGTCGAGGCCGAGTTCGTCGGCGAACAGGGTCCGTGCGCGCCGCAGCGCGCTCAGCGCATCGGCCTGACGCCCACTACCCCACAGCGCCAGCGCGTGCAGCCGCCATCCTTCCTCGCGCAGGGGCTCGTCGCGAGTCAAGGTCTCGGTGTCGGGAACGACCGTCGCGGCCCGACCCAGGCGCAGACCTGCCCCGATGTGCAGTTCGCGCGCGACCAGACGCAACTCGTGCAGCCGTGCTGTTTCGGCGGCCACCCACGGCTCGTCGGCGACCTCGGCGAACGCGGGACCGCGCCACAGCGCCAATGCCTCGTCCAGCCGGGAGCGCGTGTCCTCGGGATCGGTGCGTGTGCGGGCTTGTTCGAGTAGTTCCTCGAAACGCCAGGCGTCCACCGCGTGCTCGGGCAGGTGCAGCGCGTAACCGGGTGCGGCGCTCACCAGCAGACGGGCCGGTGCCCGTGGTGGTCGGTCCGGTTCCAGCAGGCGGCGCAGGTTCGACACATACGCCTGCAACGACGCCAACGCCCGCGACGGTGCTTCCCCACGCCAGAGGTCTTCGACCAGCCGGTCCACCGGCACCACTTGCCCGCGCGCGGCCACCAGTAGCGCGAGCACACCGCGTTGACGCGGGCCACCGAGGGGAAGCGGTTCGCCGCCGACCTCGGCCGCGAACGAGCCCAACACCCGGATCAAGACCATGACCGGCCATATCGTACGCGCGCCTGCCCGCACGGTTCCAAGTCGGCTCCAACTGCCTTCCAAAGCTCGGCGAGCAGTCTCGTTCACATCGAAACCCGTTGAAAGGCAGGACAGTATGAGCATCAGCACACAGGGCACGCGGATCGGCACAGTGGGACGAAAGGTGGTCACAAGGTATCGGGTCACCACCGTGATGGCCGTGCTCTGCGCGGCGGCACCGTTGTATTTCGGGCTGAGTTTCCTGCTCGCTCCCGAGAGTTCGCCCGCCGGTTTCGGTATCACGCCGTGGCCTACCGGCAATGCCGACGGCTATTTCGTCGTCAAGGGCGTGCGCGACATCTCGACGGCCGCGGTGGCGTTCCTCGTGCTCGCCCTCGGCCACCGTCGCGTCCTCGGCTGGATCGTGCTGATCAATGCGGTGATCCCGTTCGGCGACGCGCTGGCCGTGGTGACGCACGGCGGAACGGTGACGACAGCGCTGACCGTGCATATTTCGGCAATGCTGTTCGTCGTGCTGACGGCTGCACTGCTGCTCACGGAACGCCCCGCGCGCACCTAGCCGAAACTGGAGCAGGTCGGTGTGGTCGTCTCGATCACACCGACCTGCCGGCTGTCCTGCGCACACCGAACCGCGCAAGCAGCGCCCGCGCCGCGAGACCGAAGATCGTCCTGCCCGCATCGGCGGGCGCGTCTTTGCTCGGCGCGCACCAGACTTGAAAGGTCCTGGGGCTCATCGGAATCGAGATGTGCTCGTGCGTGATCACCCATCGGCCGTCCACCCGCCGAAGGCAGACGGTCTCGCGCACCCAGATCGACAATTCGATGCCGCCCTTGTGCTTGCCGGAATCCAGATGGAGCATGTTGGCGAAGGCCACGTCTCCGTCGACGGCGATCGTCAGCTCGTGCGTTTCCAGATCGATCGGGCCGTCGTACCCGTCGAACCACCGCAGAAAGTTCGCCCGCACCTCCTCGGTTCCCGTAAACCGCAGCGGCGCGACAGCGTCGTAGTAGACGATGTCCTCCGCATAGAACGACATCGCCGCGTCGAGATCCTTCGACTCGTGCGCCCGGGTACGACTTTCCAAGAACTCCCTGATCTCGGTCTCACCTGACACCCCGCGTCTCCTTCCGCAACCTTCGGACCTTTTCGGTAGTCCGACGAGACAGCGGGAACAAATGTGAGGTCCCACCGAGCCCCTGAGTTCGGAAAGTCTCGCTGCACGTGTTTGGCTGGCGTGGTGAGCGCGCGGATTGTTCGGATCGGGGTCGGGGTGGTTGCCGGGGTGGCGACGCTGGCCGGAATCGCCGGTGTGGCGTTGCATTTTTCGCGGTGGGATGTGGAGCCGGTCGTGTTGGCGGCGTCGGCGGCACCGTATCTGATGTGCGGTGCGGTGGTGGGGGCCGCTGGTTTCGTGGGCATCAAGCAGTGGGTGGCCGCCGGGGTGGCGGGCATCGTGGTCGCCGCCGGTCTGGCGACCCAGGTACCGCTGTACTTCGCCGATGGTGGTGGCGAGGGGCCGGCGATCATGGCGATGCAGGCCAATCTGCTGTTCGACGGCGCCGATCCGATGGTGCTCGTGAACGAGGCGCGTGCGCGGGATATCGCTGTGCTCACCGTCAACGAGCTCACCCGCCCGGCGGTCGAGGACCTGGGTCGTGCGGGTCTGGATGCCCTGCTCCCGTACCGCTACCTGGCCCCCGGTCAGACCGCGAGCGGGACCGGGATCTGGAGCCGATACCCGTTGTCCGACACCGTCGAATACGACGGGTACGTCCTCAACCAGATCTCGGCGACTGCCACCGTTCCCGAAGTCGGTCCGGTCTCGGTGTATGCCTTCCACCCGGTGCCCCCGATCTACGACACACGTGTCTGGGCCGATGAACTGTCCCGGCTCCGGCAGGTGCTGGACGGCGCGCCCGCCGATCGTCCGGTGCTCGTCGGCGGCGATTTCAATGCCACCCACGACCATGCCCGGTTCCGCGCTATCGCCTCTGGTCGCTACGCCGACGCGGCCGCCCAGGCGGGCGCGGGTCATCTGGTCACCTACCCGACAGACAAATCGATACCCCCGTTGGTCGGCATCGACCATTTCCTGCTCGCCGACGCGCACGCCACGAACGTGGAAACCGTCGATCTACCCGGCGCCGACCATCGAGCCCTGGTAACGCGCATCGTCTTTCCCGCTCGGTAAGAACTACGGCTCGGCCCGTGTCAGCACCGCCTCGACCCGTGCCCGCATCGCATTCCCGGCCGCCAGCAGCGGTTCGGCCGAGCGCACTGTCCGGCCGAGCACGAACGCCCCTTCCAGTGCGGACAGAATCGCCAGCACAAGATCGCGGGCTTCGTCCTCGACCAGTCCACGACGCACGAAATACGTGGTGCCCTGGTCGATCCAGTCCGCGACGACCTCGGCCACCACCTCCCGCAGTTCCGGTTCGGAGTCGGCGATCTCGCCCGCCACGGTCCCCACGGGACACATATTGATCCACCCGGATTCCTCGAGCGTGCGGGCGGCGTCGGCGAACGCGGACGACACCGCGACGGCGAGGTCCTCGTGCGGGTCCATCAGCAGCGGCAGCAACTGGATGTAGGCGGCACCGGAATCACGCAGCGCCACCGCGGCGATCTGCGGTTTGCCCTGCGGGAAGTGGTGGTAGAGCGAGCCCATCGGCGCGTCGGCGGCGGCGGTGATCTGCTTGACCGTGATCGCGCTGTACCCGTGCGTGCGCATCAGTTCGGCGACGGCGGTGACCAGGCGTTCCCGGGTAGGCGTTGACATCTTCTCCCTCACAGCTCCAGACTAGAGCAAACGCACTAGAGTGTTCGCTCTAACTGGAGGTTCTCATGCCGTCCGTCGAACTGCCCGCCGGCCGCGTCCACTACACAGAGCGCGGGGAGGGACCGCCGGTCGTGCTGCTGCACGGCTTGTTGATGAACCACCGGGTCTGGGATTCGGTCATCGATCTGCTGCCCTCCGGGTTCCGCTATGTGCTGCCGGATCTGCCGTTGGGCGCGCACCCCGAGCCGCTGCGACCGGGCACCGACCTGAGTCTGCGCGGGCTCAATCAGCTGATCGCGGACTTCCTCGCCGCTCTCGACCTGCACGATGTCACCCTCGTCCACTCGGACTGGGGTGGTGGCCTGTTCCTCACCGCCTACGGTCTCGACGAGCGGGTGGGTCGGCTGATCGTGTTCCCCAGCGAGGCGTTCGACAACTTCCCGCCCGGGCTGCCCGGCAAGTCCGCGATCCTCGCCTCCTACCTGCCGGGCGGTATCACCTTGGCCCTGCGCCAGTTGCGCGTGCGCTGGTTGCGCGAGACTCCACCGCTGTTCGGCTGGATGGCGAGGTTCCCGCTGTCGGACGAGCTCGTGCGCGCCTGGACCGACCCCGGTCTGCGCGATGCCGGTATCCGCCGCGACCTGCTCGCCTACACCCGCTCCGGTTTCGACAAGGCCGAACTGATCGCCGCAACCGAAGCACTGCGACACTTCCGGGGTGAGGCCTTGATCCTGTGGTCGTCGGCGGGCAAGGTGATGCCCCGCGAGCACGGCCGTCGCCTCGCCGACCTGATCCCCCGCGCCCGCCTGGTCGAGATCGACGACGCCTATGTGTTGTCGATGCTCGACCAGCCGAACGCGGTCGCCGCCGCTGTCACCGAGTTCCTCACCAGCACAACGGTCCGCCCGACGGAACGGTGAGTCAGCCGACCTCGAGGGTGGTGTTCACCGGTGTGGCGCCGGTCGTCGAATCGAGCACGGGGCAGTGTGCGTCGACGGCTTCCTGCAGTTCGGCGTAGCGCTGCGGAGTCTCGGGACCGTTGATCCGCACGGTGACCCGCACCGCCTGGAACCCCGCACGCACCGTGTCATCGATGCCGAAGAACCCGCGCACATCCAGGTCGCCTTCGGCGGTGATCTCGAGATCGTCGACGCTGATCCCGAGTCGCTCCGCCCAGAATCGGTAGGTCACCACCTGGCAGGAAACGAGTGCCGCCAGATACACCTCCACCGGATTGGCAGCGGTGTCGGCGCCGCCGAGCGCGGGCGGTTCGTCGACGCGCACTGTGTGGGTGCGCGCGGTGACCACGCTGCCCACCGTGCCCTCGGGCGTCGCCGCCGCACGGAACACAACGTGCGCATTGGTCGTATCGAGGGCCACCGCTTTCGCTGTCGCTTCGGAAATGCTGTTCAAGGCCGCGAGCTGACTGGTCATGCCCGCACGCTATCGACGCGGAGATCCCTGGCCAACCGATGATTTCCGGGTGATTTCAACCCCTGCTCAACGGGCGACACCCAGCGACAATGCGGCGAAGGTCTTCGGGGTTCCGGGTTGATAGAACCGGTCGAGTTCCACGGTTTCGAATCCGGCGTCGGCGATCAGCGCGGGGATGTCGCGCGTCAGATGACATCCACCGGCGATCCGCTGCTGGATCGGATCGAGCCGGTGCTGCCACACCCGAACCGATTCGTCCGGCGCCAACCCGTGCTCGACGAAATGCAAGGTCCCACCGGGCTTGAGCACCCGCCGGATCTCGGCGAGTGCCGCCGCGACATCGGGAATCGTGCACAACGTGAACGTCGACAGTGCGGTGTCGAAACTGCCGTCCCCGAACGGCAGCGCCTGCCCGTCCAATCCGGCCCGCTCGATCGGAACCCGGCTGGCCGCAACCTTTTTCGCCGCGATCTTCCACCCCACCTCAGCGGGCTCGACCCCGCTGACCCGCTCCACCGTCTCGGGATAGAACCCCACATTGTTCCCGGACCCGAACCCCACCTCCACCACATTCCCCCGCAACCCGGAACACACCCGCCGCCGCAACGAGTCGTTCACCCGCGCCCCACACACCTTGTCGGTGAGATGCGGAAGAACCCGATCGGTATAGAAGCCCATTCTCCGATCATCCTCGCCGACCAGCCACCAGAAAAGACCCGATAAGCGTCAGCCGCACGACCGGCGAAGCTCAGTCAGAGTCGGTTCAGGCGAGGCGACGGTCGAAGACCTGGGTGCTCGAGCCGGTGGCCGGGTCGACCGTGACGACGCGGGCGCGCATCGAGTCGGGGTGCAGGTCCAGAACCATGAAGCCCAGTTCGTGGTGGGTTTGGTAGAGGGCGTTGTGGCGGCCGGCGGGTTCGCCGGGCTGGCCGGTGGAGGTTTTGGCCGAGGCGCCGGAGATGATCTGGCGGGTGCCCTTGGTGGCCGGGGTGGGTTCGAGGATCTGCATGGTGTGGTCGTGGCCGGACAGCAGCAGCGAGACCTTGCCCAGGACGTGGTCTTCGAAGAAGCGTTTGGCGTGGATGCCGTTGAGCGGCTCGATCGGCAGGCCCTCGTAGTTGCCCGCGTCGCCGTGGGAGCCGTTGCTCAGGTAGGGGTGGTGGGTGCAGGCGATCTTCCACTGCGCGGTCGACTCGGCCAGGGCCCGGTCGAGCCAGGCGCGCTGTTCGTTCATGTAGGGACCGTCGACCGCCCAGTACGGGTCGAACACGGGCGGAATGTAGGCGGCCAGCGGGTTCACGTCGAGAACGAAGAACTCCACGACGGGGTTCTGCTCGGGTATGCGCAGCGAGTAGTAACGGCTCGGCATCCACCAGCGCGGCGAATGGGCGTGATAGGCCACTTCGTGGTTGCCGCGCGGCAACCAGCCGCCGTCGCCGGGAAACACCGAACTGGTGTCGTGATTGCCGAGCACCATCGCCCAGGGGAAGTCCAGGCCGGTGTTGGGGTCCTCGAATTTCGTCGCGAACTGGATATCGTCGGGCCCGTTCGGACCGGAATCGTAGATATTGTCGCCGAGGCCGACGGCAAGCGAAAACGGTTCGCGCGCATGGAATTCCCGCGCCGCGTCCGCCACCGCCCACTGCGTGCGCGTCCCGGTCCCGGCATCACCGGTGACCAGCACCCGCACGCTGCGCCCCGCCGTCGGCGGGAATTTCGCTACCGCGGCGGGCACCGCACCGGCCGGGGTGAGCCCGACCAACGTCAGACCCGCGACGACACCGGCCGCGCCCGCGAGAACCTCGCGCCTGCCCAGACCGTTCGACCGCACGTTGAGCTGCTCGTCCATGCTCACCTTTCCGAGTTCACCCGTCGACCGCTCGATCGAAGCACAACACCCCGGCCGCTACCGCACCGCACCCAGCGCGTTTCGATGAACAATAGAACAACATGGACGATCGCCCAGTTAGCGTCGTGGAATTTGCCGGCTGCGGGTCGCGCCATCTCTCACCCGACGGCACATCAGCATCTGACCGGCACCGACCTGGAATTCGTAGTCGACATCGACCACCCGGCAGTCGACACCGTCGTCGGCCAGTTCGGAAACCAACGCACGCAGGTGGGGGTACGGGCTGCGCGAACCGATCGGAACAAGCGGGAACACCCTGAGCTCGGCACCGATCCGCAGCAGTTCGATGATGGCTCGACGATGGAATTCGGGGTCGAGATCGTCGGCGTAGCAGAAGAGAAGGTGCGAACTCAGCACGAGATCGACACTGTTGTCCGCGAACGGCAGCTGCGGCAACCGTCCCGGAACGTAGCGTTGCGGATACGAACCGCTGTGGGCGGCGAACTGCCGGGCCGACTCGGAGCGTGCCCGGCGATGCGCGTCGGGATCGGCGAAGAACTCCCACCGATAATCCTGTGCGTGTGCGCGAACGAAGTCGTTGCCGCGTTCGGCCTCGGCAACAGCGGTCGCCGCCACCTTCGCCAACCCGTCACCGAAATAGGCGACATCGCATGCGGTCACGTCCCCACCCCGAGCACACACCTCAGCGGTGAAACCCGCAGCACCACCGGGACAATCGAGGATCCGGCGCCGCAAATCCTCCTCGCTGAGCGCGAACATCGCCCGATACTCGTCCAGCGAACGAGAACTGACCAGGATTTCCCCGAACCCACCGGTTCCCGAAGCTGAAGTGCTGTCGCCCATCTGTCGACCTCTCTATCCAGGACCGCCGCCCGGACCCGTCCAGATGTCGTCACGACAAGCACCCGACCGCCCGCGAGGCGGCCACGCAACAACAACGCCGACCGCTACCGGACCGGCCACCACTGCTGCGCAAACATCATCACGGCCCGAGTACACCAGCCGCTCCCTCCGGCCGCAACCACATTCCGCCGTCCCCGCCCACGCGACCACTCCCAGCACCCGGAGCCCGCTCATTGGGGCGGGCTACCCACGGGAAGGTGGAGGAGCGCACCGCAGGGCGGGGTCATTGCGGATCCGGATGAGCCGGCATCGCGCCCGCGGCTGCAATTTCACTGACGCGAACAGGCCGACGCGGAGCAGGCACCGAGGAACTGCCCCGCTCGCTGCGCCGCAAGCGGGATCGCATTACCCGATCGGGTTGTGCCCCAGCAGGACTCGCCCCGTGAAGCGGGTCTGTTTGGGGCGGGGCAGGGGATGGAACTGGCAGCCGAGGACATCGCGGTATAAGCGTTCGAGGTCGCAGGTGCGGGAGTAACCGGCGCCGCCGGTGGTTTCGATGGCCAGGCGCACGGTGTCGACGAGGGCTTCGGCGGCGACGGTTTTGCGGCTGAGGGCGCGGGCGGCGTAGGCGTCGGTGTTGGGGAAGGTGAGGTCGGCGGCGTCGGTGAACATGGCGGTGACGAGGTCGTCGGCGGTGGAGTGGGCGTTGAGCATCTCGCCCGCGGTCTGCAGGGTGTGGTCGTCGGCGCGCCCGCGCAGCAGGTGGGCGGTGAGGGCGACCGCCGCGTCGGCGATACCGAGGTAGGCGGCCAGGATCAGGGGAAGCGCCGCCCCCATCACGACATTCAGCACAGTGGGCCACGCACCGGCGGGCCGGATCAGCGACACCGCCACCTCGGGCACGAACACGTCGTCGAGCACCACGGTGTGCGATCCGCTGGCCCGCAAACCCAGTGTGTCCCAGGTCTTCTCGATCCGAACACCAGCCGCCGACATCGGGATCGCACAGTGCAGCACCTGGTTCCCTTCGAGGCGGACGCTGGTGACGAGCACGTCACCCACCTCGCATCCGCTCGCGGGCGCTTTGCGCGCACTCACCCGGTACCCGCCGTCCACCGGCACGGCCATTCCGTTGGAATCCACCCAGTCCGAGGCGCCGGTGCTGACGAGAATCGCCCCACCGATAACCTTCGCGAACACGCCGGAGGCGTCGATACCGTGCTTGTGCCGCCACACCTGCGCGGCGACCAGATGCGAATGCATCGCGAACGCCACCGCCGTCGACGGATCGTGGGCGCCGAGCTCACGCAGCACGGCCCCCATTTCGGAATGCGTGGCCCCGCCGCCCCCGAATTCGGCCGGAACGAGCGCGGCCGAGAGCCCGGAGGAGCGCAGCAGGTCGAAGGCGGCGACGGAGATCTCGCCGGTGAGGTCGCGCTCGGCGACCTCGGTGCGCAGGGTTTCACCGATCGTGCGGGCCAGGGCGACCCGGTCGGTTGCGGAAGTAATCGTGGAAGTCATGTTTCGAAAGGTAGGGACGGGCGCGATAACCGGATAGTCCAGAAAGTGGACTCCCCCGGTCCAGTATCTGGACCCCGTCGGCGAGGTGATGATGACGAGCACAACCCCCAGCTACGCCCAGTACTGCCCCATTTCGCGTGCCCTCGACGTGCTCGGTGAACGCTGGTCGCTGCTCATCGCCCGCGACCTGTTCCTGGGCACCACCCGATTCAACGATCTCGCCCGCGGCCTGCCCGGCCTGTCGCGCAGCCTGCTGGCCAAACGGCTGCGCCAGTTCGAACGCGCGGGCCTGGTCGACAAGCTCGGCACCGAGTACGTGCTCACCGAGGCGGGCCGTGACCTGGAACCGATCCTGTTCGGCCTCGGCGAGTGGGGTGCACGCTGGACCTTCGGCGAACCACGCCTCGATGAACGCGACGCGGCCCTGCTCGTGTGGTGGATGCACAACCGCCTCGACACCACGCAACTGCCGGGTCGCCGTCAGGTGCTCGCGGTCCGGTTCACCGACGATCCGCGCCGGTTCTGGATCGTGGTCGAGGCCGGCGCGGCGTCGGTGTGCGAGACGGATCCGGGATATCCGGTCGATGTGACGATCAGCGCCGACGTGGCGGGTTTGTACGAGGTGTGGCTCGGCCGGTTGCCGCTGACGCACGCCCAGCACACCGGACGGGTGCGGTTCATCGGCCCGCACGCGGTAACCCGCCGGATGCCGGATGTGCTGCGGTTGAGCCCGGTCGCCGGGTACGTGCGCGCGACCGCCCAGCAGGCCCGAGCCTCCTGAAACCGGACTTATTACGCAAATCCGAACAAAACGTGTCTGTTATCACTCCGTGGCCTATCGTGTTGGCAACGGCCGTGACCACAACGTTATTGTTCGAGTCATGGTACGTACCGGAGCAGAGCAGACAGAACCGGACGAACCGAATGTTCCTCTCCCCCAGCAGCATCCGGCACGTCTCGAACTAGTCGGCGATACCGACACCCCCGAACCCGCGGCATCGGCGGACGACGGGTTCCCTCGCCTCGGCGACACCAGCTTCCTCACCGGCGCGGCCAAGCACCGCCTCGCCGCGTTCATCCACACCAAGCTCGCCGAACTCGAGGAACTGCCCTGACCCGGATTAAGCTGGGCGCGCCGTAGATCAGCGGCGACGACGCGGGCGAGGAGGGCTGCGGTGAGCGAGGCGGTCGTGCTACCCGAACGGGTCCGCACCGAACTACGCCGCGGGGTGCGCAGCGTCCTGATCGACACCGCCGCACTGCGGCTCGTCGGTGAACGCTTCGACGACGACCAAGCAGGTGCGCTACGCCGCTATCTCGAGGCGTCACAGTCGGCCAACACCTTGCGCGCCTACCGCACCGACTGGATCGCGTGGGCGGGCTGGTGCGCGGGCGAACACCGCCAGGCGCTGCCCGCCGACCCCCTGGACGTGGCGGTGTATCTGGCCGCGGCCGCCGACGCCCGCCGCGAGAACGGCACGTGGGCATTCAGCCCCGCCACCCTCGACCGCAAATCCGCCGCTATCGCCGCCGTGCACGCGGCCAACGGTTTGCCGTCCCCGACCAGGTCCGACGTCGTGCGTCTCACCCTGCGTGGCATCCGCCGCACCCGCCGCACCCCACCGACCCGCAAACGCCCGGTCCTGCTGCACACCCTCGAACAGCTCCTCGCCGAACTCCCCGCCCCCGGCTGGCCGACCGAACCGGCCCGCCGCCGCGACGCCCTCGCCCTGCTGGTGGGTTTCGCCGGTGCGCTGCGACGCAGCGAACTGGCCGCCCTGCGCATCGGCGATGTCCAGGTACGCACCGATCACCACACCGGTGAACCACTGCTGATCGTGCACCTGCCGACCACCAAAACCGACCCGACCGGTGCGAGCGAACAGCGCGTCGCCCTGCCACGCGGCAAACACCCGCACACCTGCCCCGTCTGCGCCTTCGCCGACTGGGTGCAGCTCCTCGAAAACCATTCCAGCACAGCTGATCTGCGTGCTTGGGTCACCGCGAACCCGATCACCGACACCACCATCCACCGCTGCCACGGCTTCACCGGAACCACCCTGAGCAGCGACCCCCACCGCCCCTTGTTCCCCACCGTCAACCGGCACGGCACCATCGCCCCCACCGCCCTGTCCGGCCGTGCCGTCGCCGAACTGGTCAAACGCTACGCCGCCCGCGCAGGCCTCGACCCCGACCTGTTCTCCGGCCACTCCCTACGCGCCGGTTTCGCCACCCAAGCGGCCCTCGGCGGCGCCAGCGACCGCGAAATCATGCGCCAGGGCCGCTGGTCCAACCCGCGAACCGTCCACGGCTACATCCGCACCGCCAACCCCCTCGAAGACAACGCCGTCACCAAACTCGGCCTCTGACGCGCTGACCGGCGCGCACCGGGTGCCCCGCGGAGCCGCTCACCCGAACGGCCGTACCTTCTTCATCGGGCTGTGGTCGTACCCGCGGAGAGTATGGCCATGAGATCTTCCGGGATCGGCATCGGCGTGAACGGGCCGACATCGGATCGACCGTTGTTGCCCAGTGGTGCGCGACCGGTCGCGGATGCGATGCCGCCGAAGGCGAGTCGAAGGACCTGGCCGACGACTTCGCGGCGGTCGCGGGATCGCATCGCGAGCCGCAGCATCTCCCAGTGGGCGCGAGTGTGCGGCCACGCCCACTCCTGCGACAGGATGTGGGCCCGTTCGAGGGCGTGCCACATCTCGTCGATATCGGTGCTCAGGCGAGCGCGGTTCAGTTCGGCTTCGAACGCGGATCGGACGCCGGCAGGCATGCGGGACATGGGGACCTCCTGAGTTGGATTGCCTGCCAACAGCGTTGCTGTCCACCTCGGCGCCTGCTTGAACAAACCTGCTACGGGCCGCCGAGTTCGTCCACCAACCGCAGCTGCCCGAAGTGCGACGGGGCTGCGCCGAACATGCTGTGGCAGACGCGGTTCAGATGGGCGCTGTCGGCGAATCCGGCACCGTGAGCGGCCTCGGTGAGGGTCCGACCTGCGGCGAACAGCCGGATTGCGTGCTGCATCCGCAGCCAACGCACGTACGCACGGAACGGAAGCCCCACTTCGGCCGAGAACAGGTGCGCCAGTCGGCTCTCCGACAGCCCCGCCCGCTGGGCGAGTTCGCCGAGCCGCACCGGGCCGTCGGCGAGGAGCCCGGGCAAATCGGCCAGGGAACGGCGCACCGCCGGATGCCAGGCGCTACGGTCGGGCTCGCCGGCGCCGGTGACAAGGGCAGTCATTCCGATCGGGCCGCAGCTGAACATCGCCCCGTGACGCACCCAGACATCGACCGCATCCGCGGGATCGGGACACAGCACGGTCGCCACCGCCGCTTCGGGCGCCAAGTGGATCAATGTCGCCGTGGCGGTGCCCTCGACGACTCGGTGGCTGGTGTTCGGCGGAATCACCGCGGCCCGGCAGCTCGCGGTCGATCCGTGTGCGTCTCCGATACGGAACGCGGACTCGCTCTGCATGATCTGCACTGTGTGGTGCGCATGCAGCGCCGTGGTTCCGACCTCACCCGTCAGCACCATCAACCCGGGCCGCAACAGCATCGTCCCGGTCCATCCGGTCGCGCCGGTCATGTGTTCTGCCCAGGAGCGGCCCGACACGCTGGGCCACCGACCGCGCGGTGCGAAGACTGCATGGTCGAAGTATGGCAATGCCACCAGCCCCCCACCCGGGAACCTCGAGTGCGATTCAAGGGTGGTGCGCTCGCCTTCGACTGGCCGATGTGGGTGAGTCCATCACCTTCGAAGCGGCACCGAACGGGTAGTCGGCTGTCGTGGGCGGCGCATTCGATCCGATGGCCGAGGGGCGCGCACCCCTACTGCGGATAGTCGAGGTGGCTGACAGGCGCCGCAGCGCGCAGGTCAGACCAGCGCCTCGGCATGGTGTACCTGCCGCAGATCATTGCGGTCGAGCCACTCGGAGATGGCGGCCGCCAGCAGATCCGGCTGGTCCTCGGGAGTGTGGTGGCCGGCGACCTCGTCGTACTGCTGAATATGCAGGGCGGAAATGGTTTTCGCGCACCAGTCGATGACGGCGGGTTCGGTCATCGCACCGTAGGCGGGCGTGAAGTTCACCATCAGCTTCGGCACGCCCGGGCTGGACGCGAGCCATTCGTCGTACGCTTCGGCGCGCGCGACGACATCGGTCGGAGTTCCGTCCAGCGGCATCGATCGGGCGAAGCGCAGCACGGGAATTCTGCTCTCCCGCGTCGGGAACGGGCGCTGGTACACCGCCAGGTCGGCGGGCTCGAGCCGACCCGAGATGGTGGCGAGCCCGTCTCGGACGAACGAATCCTCGAGGAAGATGGACTCGCCCACACCGTCGGTCCGGATCGCACGCCACAGATCCCGACCGCCCGCGGGGAACTCCTCCCAGCTCATGGGTTTGATGATGGTTTCGGTGAACGCGACCCCGCGCACCCGATCCGGATGCCGTGCCGCCCAGTCGAAAGCGAGCGCGCCACCCCAGTCGTGTCCGACGAGCACCACACTGTCCAACCCCATCGCCTCGATCCAGGCATCCAGGTAGCGCGCATGGTCGTCGAAGCTGTAGTCGATCGCAGGCTTCCCCGACTCGCCCATGCCGATCAGGTCAGGAGCGATCAGCCGACCGGCGCCGACGCCGGGCAGAACATTGCGCCACAGGTACGACGAGGTCGGGTTGCCGTGCAGGAACACGATCGGTGCGCCGGTGCCGGTTTCACGGTGGTAGATGGTCGAGTCGAGTACACGGGTGACAGGCATGGTGGTCCTTTCAGGTGGAGACAGGCGGCGATCCCGATCGACAGAGTCGGGCGGAATCACTCCCGTGTTAGTTAGTTGCCCAACTGACTCTAGACATTAGCGAGCACCCTGAGGTTTTGTCCAGAGTTAGTTGGACAACTCACCAGAGGGGTGGGAAAGCCCGTCAACGCCCCGTCTGCAACGAGAAGTACTCCGACTGCCGCGGCGGCTGGGCGGCGGTGGCCAAGATGCGTGCCACATCGTCGATGCCGTCCCGCAACGGCGCGACGGTCACACGCACCGCCTGCGACTGACCCGCCTCCTCACCCACCAGGAAAGGACCGCCCGGAGCCACCCGAATGCCGTTGGCCGCCAGATGAACCAGCGCCGAGCGTTCATCCGTCACCGGTACCCAGGCATTGAGTCCATCCCCGTCGGCGACCGCCACACCGTGCCGGCTCAAAGCACCGGTGAGTGCGCGTCGCCGATCGGCGTACTCCGTACGTGCTTGCGAGACAGTGCCGTTCGCGGTGTCGTCACGCAGGAGTTCGTACAGCAGACGTTGCAGGATGCGCGGCGTCCAGCCGGGGCCAAGCATGCGGGTGGCGACGATACGGTCGATCACCTCCTCGGGGCCCGAGAGGGCGGCGATGCGCAGGTCGGGGCCGTGGGATTTGGAGAAACTCCGCACGTGCAGCACCTGGTCGGGTAGCCAGCGGCCGAGGCTGATGTCGGGGGCGGCGACGATCGCACCGGAATGGTCGTCCTCGACGACCATGCACCGATGCTCGCTGCGACCGAGGATCCTGGCGAGCGTCTCGGCGCGCTCGGCGGTCATGGACGCACCGGTCGGATTCTGGGCGCGCGGTTGTAGGACGGCGGCGGCGGGTGCGAGCGTGAGGGCGCGCGCCAATTCGTCCGGCAGCACACCGTTTTCATCCATCGCCACCGGGACGGCCTGTACACCGATGGTGTCGAGGTAGTCGAGGAAATGCGGGAAGGTCGGGTTCTCGACGATCACCCGATCACCGAAGCGCACCACTGCGGCCAGGCTGCGCGCCACCGCGTCCATCGCCCCGTCGACGACGGTCAACCCACCCGACCCCGTCGGCCAGTCGGCCTGCAGCAGCCGACCGAGCTCGGGAACCACCGGTGGCTGGTGATAGTCGGTGCTCTCCGCACGCGAAGCCACCTGCGCGAGAAGCGATCCGACCTCGGGGAGCAGGGCGGGATCGGGCGTGCCGAGCGACAGATCCAGGCGCGCGGACTCGGCCCCACCGGTCATCCCACCCGCACGCGTCGGGGCCGCGCGAGGCACCCCGGTGACGAAGGTTCCGCTGCGCCCCTTGGAAACAACCAGCCCGGCCTGGGCCAGCGCCCGCCACCCGTGGCTCACGGTCGCCGGACTCACTCCCAGCTGCGCGGACAGTTCGCGCACCGTGGGGAGCCGATCACCCGGGCGCAGTTCGCCACTGGTGATGAGCCGGGCGATCGCCCCGGCGATCCCGGCGGGCGTCGGATCATCGATCCGGATCTTCTTGTCCACTTTTCCCTCGCCGTCGGCCCCTCGAGATTTACACTTCCCGGCATTGGGTGAAACATTCAAGAAATGTTTAGTACTGACGATAACATAACCCAAATCCTAGGCAGGAGATCGACCGGTGACGATCATCAAAGCAGCCATCACACAGACCACCTGGACCGGCGACAAAGAATCGATGCTCGCCAAACATGAGAAGTTCGTCGAGCAGGCAGCCGCCGAAGGCGTTCAGGTGATCTGCTTCCAGGAACTGTTCTACGGGCCGTATTTCGGCAACGTGCAGGACAAGAAGTACTACGAATACGCCGAATCGGTGCCGGGCCCCACCACCGAACGGTTCGCCGCCCTGGCACGCGAACACAACATCGTGATCGTGCTGCCGGTGTACGAGGAAGACCAGCCCGGAGTCCTCTACAACACCGCCGCCGTGATCGACGCCGACGGCACCTACTTGGGCAAATACCGCAAGCACCACATCCCCCACCTGCCCAGCTTCTGGGAGAAGTTCTACTTCCGCCCCGGTAACCTCGGCTACCCGGTGTTCGACACCGCCGTCGGCAAGATCGGCGTCTACATCTGCTACGACCGCCACTTCCCCGAAGGCTGGCGCGCCCTCGGCCTGGCAGGCGCCGAACTCGTCTTCAACCCCTCGGCCACCAAACCCGGCCTGTCCAACCGGCTCTGGGAACTCGAACAGCCGGCCGCGGCGGCCGCCAATCAGTACTTCATCGCCGCCAACAACCGGATCGGCACCGAGAGCGACGAATTCGGCGACGACGCGGTGACCTTCTACGGCAGCTCCTACTTCGTCGACCCGCGCGGCAATTTCGTCGGCGAGGTCGCATCCACCGGCACCGAGGAACTGGTGATCCGCGAGATCGACCTCGACGTGGTGCGCGAGGTGCGTGGCGACTGGCAGTTCTACCGCGACCGCCGCCCCGACTCCTACTCCTCGATCGTGGCGCCCTGAGCCGGAAAGGATCACCGTGGCAACAACATTGATCACCGGCGGCACCGTCGTCTCGGCGACCGGGCGCGGCGCGGCCGATGTGCTCATCGACGGTGAACGCATCGTCGCCCTCCTCGAACCCGGCAGCACCGTCCTCGGTGCGAATCTGACGGAAACGGTCGACCGCGTGATCGACGCGACCGGCAAATACGTCATCCCCGGCGGCATCGACGCTCACACCCACATGTCGATGCCCTTCGGCGGCACCACCGCCGCCGACACCTTCGAAACCGGCACCCGCGCCGCCGCCTGGGGCGGGACGACCACCATCATCGACTTCGCCGTCCAGAAATTCGGTGAGCGAGTCCAGGACAGCCTGCAGACCTGGCACGACATGGCCGCGGGCGAATGCGCGATCGACTACTCGTTCCACCAGATCATCGGCGACGTCAACGACGAATCCCTGCGCGCCATGCGCGAACTGCCCGGCGAAGGCATCAGCAGCTTCAAACTGTTCATGGCCTACCCCGGCGTGTTCTACAGCGACGACGCCCAGATCCTGCGCGCCATGCAGACCGGCGCCGACACCGGCCTGCTCACCATGATGCACGCCGAGAACGGGCCCGCGATCGACGTGCTCGTCGGCCAGTTGCTCGCCCAGGGCAAGACCGACCCCTACTACCACGGCATCGCGCGCGCCTGGGAACTCGAGGAAGAGGCCACCCACCGGGCGATCATGCTCGCCAAACTCACCGGCGCGCCGCTGTATGTGGTGCACGTGTCGGCAAAGCAGGCCGTCGCCCAGCTCGCCGCGGCCCGCGACCGCGGCCAGAACGTCTTCGGCGAAACCTGCCCGCAGTACCTGTACCTGTCGCTCGAGGACCAGCTGGGCGCGCCGGGTTTCGAGGGCGCCAAATGGGTGTGCTCCACGCCGCTGCGTTCCAAGCACGACCACCACCAGGACGAAGCGTGGCAGGCGTTGCGTACCAACGACCTGCAGATGGTGTCCACCGATCACTGCCCGTTCTGCATGAAGGGGCAGAAGGACATGGGCATCGGCGACTTCTCCAAGATCCCCAACGGCATCGGCTCCGTCGAACACCGCATGGACCTCATGTACCAGGGTGTGGTCGACGGCAAGATCAGCCTCGAACGCTGGGTGGAGATCACCGCGACCACCCCCGCGCGCATGTTCGGGCTCTACGGCCGCAAGGGCGTCCTTGCCCCCGGCGCCGACGCCGACGTGGTGATCTACGACCCCGACGGCCACACCTCCATCGGCGTCGACGCGACCCACCACATGAACATGGACCACTCCGCCTGGGAGGGCTACGAGATCGACGGTCACGTCGACACCGTGCTCTCGCGAGGCAAGGTCGTCGTCGACGATAACACCTACCTCGGCCGCAAAGGCGACGGACGCTTCGTCCGCCGCAACCCCTGTCAATACCTCATCTAGGGAGCCACCATGCAATTCGGAGCGGTCCTGCAGTGCGACCCGCCTGCGGCGCGCACGGTGCACCTGGCCAAACTCGCCGAAGCGCACGGCTTCAGCCACCTGTGGACGTTCGACTCCCACATCCTGTGGCAGGAACCGTACGTGCTCTACAGCCAGATCCTCAACGAGACCAAACGCATCACCGTCGGCCCCATGGTCACCAACCCCGCCACCCGCGACTGGACGGTCACCGCCTCCACCTACGCCACCCTCAACGAGGCCTACGGCAACCGCACCATCTGCGGCATCGGCCGCGGCGACTCCGCGGTCCGGGTGGGTGGCGGCAAACCGACCACCCTGGCGACCCTGCGTGAATCCATCCGCGTCATCAAGGAACTCGCCAACTCCCGCCCCGTCGAGGTCGACGGACGCGTGCTGCAATTCCCGTGGAGCACCGGCTCGACCCTCGATGTGTGGGTCGCCGCCTACGGGCCCAAAGCCCTCCAGCTCACCGGTGAGGTAGCCGACGGGTTCATCCTCCAGCTCGCCGACCTCGACATCGCCGAATGGATGATCCGCACCGTCAAGGACGCGGCCGCCGCCGCGGGGCGCGACCCCGACGCGGTCAAGATCTGTGTGGCCGCACCCATGTACATCGGCACCGATCGGTCCCACATGCGTGACCAGTGCCGCTGGTTCGGCGGCATGGTCGGCAACCACGTCGCCGACATCGTCGCCCGCTACGGCGAATCCGGTTCCGTCCCACCGGCATTGACCGACTACATCGCCGGTCGCGAAGGCTACGACTACAACCAGCACGGCCGCGCGGGCAACACCCACGCCGCCTTCGTCACCGACGACATCGTCGACAGGTTCTGTGTCCTGGGCACCGCCGAAGAACATCTGAAGAAGCTGCAGCGCCTCGCCGAACTCGGTGTCGACCAGTTCGCGGGCTATCTCCAACACGACAACAAGGAGGAGACCATGCGCGTCTACGGCGAGACCGTCATTCCCGGCATGACCAAACACATCACCGCGATGAAGGCGGCATCATGACCGCCGCCGACACCGCGACCGACCTCGACGCCCTGGCCTACCGGCTCGACCGCGACCACGTCTTCCACTCCTGGTCCGCCCAGGCCGCACTGCAACCACTCGTCATCGCGGGCGGTCGTGGCTGCACCGTGTGGGACCATTCCGGCCGCGAATACCTCGACCTGTCCAGCCAACTCGTCAACGTCAATATCGGCCACCAGCACCCGGCGGTCACCCGGGCCATCGCCGAGCAGGCCGCCCAGCTCACCACCATCTCCCCCGCCACCGCCAACCTCGCCAGAGGACAAGCGGCACAGCGCATCTCAGCGCTGGCCCCGGACGGCTTCGACAAGGTGTTCTTCACCAACGGCGGCGCCGACGCCATCGAGAACGCCATTCGGATGGCCCGCCTGCACACCGGCCGCGACAAGGTGCTCTCCACCTACCGCTCCTACCACGGCAACACCGGCGCCGCCGTGGTCGCCACCGGTGACTGGCGGCGCGTACCCAACGAATTCGCCCGCGGGCACGTCCACTTCTTCGGCCCCTACCTGTACCGCAGCGAATTCTGGTCCGAGACAGCCGAACAGGAATGCGAACGCGCCCTGCACCACCTGGAAAGGGTGATCCAGTGCGAAGGCCCCGCCTCCATCGCGGCCATCCTGCTCGAAAGCGTGCCAGGAACCGCCGGTGTGCTCGTCCCACCGCCGGGCTACCTCGCCGGTGTGCGTGAGATCGCCGACCGCTACGGCATCCTGCTCATCCTCGACGAAGTGATGGCGGGCTTCGGCCGCACCGGCGCCTGGTTCGCGTTCTCCCGCCACGATGTCGTCCCCGACCTGATCACCTTCGCCAAGGGCGTGAACTCCGGTTACGTCCCGGTCGGCGGCGTCATCATCTCCGACCCCGTGGCACACACCTTCGACGACACCGTGTTCCCCGGCGGCCTCACCTACAGCGGCCACCCCCTGGCCGCCGCCTCCATCGTCGCCGCACTCGACGCCATGGAATCCGAAGGCATCGTCGCCAACGCCGAGCGCGTCGGCCGCGAAACCCTCGGCCCCGCACTACGAGCCCTCGCCGACGACTTCCCCGTCATCGGCGAGGTACGCGGCGAAGGCGTGTTCTGGGCACTCGAACTCGTCACCGACCCACACACCCGAACCCCCGTCCCCGCCGCGACCATGGGCAAGCTCAAAACCGGTCTGCTCGAACGCGGCGTGCTCCCGTTCATCGCCGACAACCGCCTGCACGTGGTGCCGCCCTGCGTCATCACCGACGCCGAGGCCACCGCGGGCGTCGCCGCGATTCGTGACGTACTCGCCGGACTCTGAAGACAAGGAAACGACCATGACACAGATTCTCGAGCACTGGATCGACGGCAAGGCCTGGCCGGGCGAATCCACCCGCACCGCACCGGTTTTCGACCCCGCCCTCGGCACACCCCAACGTGAGGTGCGCATGGCGACCGCCACCGACGTCGGCACCGCCGTCGCCGCGGCCGCCGCCGCCCTGCCCCAATGGCGCGACAGCTCGATCGCCACCCGCAGCAGGTTCCTGCTCACCTTCCGGGAACTGCTCAACGCCCGCAAAGACGACCTCGCCCAGATCCTCACCGCCGAACACGGCAAAGTCCTCAGCGACGCGGGCGGCGAGATCGCCCGGGGACTCGAGGTCGTCGAATTCGCCCTCGCCATGCCACAACTGCTCAAAGGCGAGTTCAGCCAGAACGTCTCCACCGACGTCGACGTGTACTCGGTGCGCGAACCGGTCGGGGTGGTCGGGATCATCAGCCCGTTCAACTTCCCCGCCATGGTTCCGCTCTGGTTCTTCCCGATCGCCATCGCCGCGGGCAACACCGTCGTCCTCAAGCCGAGCGAGAAGGACCCCTCGGCCGCCAACTGGCTCGCCGAACTCGCCGCCGAAGCGGGCCTGCCCGCCGGTGTCCTCAATGTGGTCCACGGCGACAAGGAAGCCGTCGACGCCCTACTCGTCCACCCGGACGTCGCCGCGATCTCCTTCGTCGGCTCCACCCCGATCGCGCGCTACGTCTATCAGACCGCCGCCGCCAACGACAAACGAGTACAGGCACTCGGCGGGGCCAAGAACCACATGCTCGTGCTGCCCGACGCCGACCTCGACCTCGCCGCCGACGCCGCCGTCAACGCCGGCTTCGGCTCGGCGGGCGAACGCTGCATGGCGGTGAGCGCACTGCTCGCCGTCGACAGCATCGCCGACGAACTCGTCGCCAAGATCGCCGAACGCATGGGCGAACTGCGCACCGGCGACGGTCGCCGAGGTTGCGACATGGGACCGCTCATCACCCGCGAACACCGCGACAAGGTGGCCGGCTACCTCGACGTGGCCGCCGCCGACGGCGCCACCATCGTCGTCGACGGCCGCGAAACCAGCATCGACGGTGCGGCCGAAGGGTTCTGGCTCGGCCCGACCCTCATCGACAACGTCCCGACCAGCTCCGCCGTGTACCAGGACGAGATCTTCGGCCCGGTCCTCTCCGTCGTCCGGGTGAGCGGCTTCGAGGAAGGCATCGAACTCATCAACAGCTCCCCCTACGGCAACGGGGTCGCGATCTTCACCAACGACGGTGGGGCCGCACGGCAATTCCAGCGCCGCGTCACCGTCGGCATGATCGGCATCAACGTCCCCATCCCGGTGCCCGTCGCCTACCACAGCTTCGGCGGCCACAAAGCGTCGATCTTCGGCGACGCGAAAGCCTACGGACCGCAGGGCTTCTCGTTTTTCACCCAGGAGAAGGCGATCACGTCGCGCTGGCTCGACCCGAGCCACGGCGGCATCAACCTCGGGTTCCCCCAGCACAGTTAGCAGTAGTAGTAGAGAGATAATGCGATGACAGAAACACAGGTCCACGCGCCCGAGGGCGCGGGACGACACTCGCAGCTGGTCAACGACGACTTGGCGCCCACTACCAAGGAGACGGCGACCTGGCGCACCTGGGACCTGTTCTGTCTCTGGATGACCTCGGCCCACAGCATCGCCAGCTACGGCTTCGCCGTCGGCATGCTCGCCCTCGGCATGACCGGCTGGCAGACCATGCTCGCCCTGTTCGCCGGTGTGCTGATGCTGTGGCTCGGGAGCAACCTCGTCGGTGTCGCGGGTCAGAAGGTCGGGGTTCCGTTCCCGGTCTTCGCCCGCGCCACCTTCGGCGTGTTCGGCGCCAACATTCCCGCCCTGCTCCGCGCGCTCGTCGCGATCTTCTGGTACGGCATCCAGACCTACCTGGCCTCCACCGCGGTGATCGTGTTGATCCTGCGGGTGTCGCCAGGTCTCGAGTCGTGGACGAAACCCAGCTTCCTCGGACTGTCCGCGCTCGGCTGGATCGCGTTCCTGGTGCTGTGGACGGTGCAGCTCATGATCATCAGCTACGGCATGGAGATCGTGCGCAAGGCCTCCGACTTCGCCGGACCGGTCGTGTGGATCGGCATGATCGCCCTCGCCGTGTGGATCATGAGCGAGGCCGACTGGAGTATCGACCTCAATGCCCGTGCGGGTGAGGCACTCTCGAGTGGACAGACGGTGTCGGCGTTCATCGGGGTCGCGTTCCTGATGGTCGCGTTCATGGCCGGACCGCTCGTGAACTACGCCGACTTCGCCCGGTTCTCACCCAGTCAGAAGGCCATCCGGCGCGGCAACGCCTGGGGCATCCCCTTCAACGAGACCGCGTTCGTCGTCATCTCGATCATCATCTCCCTCGCCACCCTGAAGGTGTACGGGGAAGTGCTGTCGGACCCGGTGGAACTCGTCGCCCACATCGACAACGACGCGATCGTCATCATCTCGGCCGTGCTGTTCGCCATCGCGACCGTCGGCATCAACGTGGTGCTGAACTTCGTCTCCCCCGCCTACGACATCTCCAACGCCGCACCGAAGTACATCTCGTTCCGCACCGGCGGCATCATCACCGCCGTCCTGTCGATCGTCGTGCTGCCCTGGAAGCTGTGGGCCAACCAGGACTTCATCGTCTACTTCCTCGGCGGCGTCGGCGCCCTCATGGGCCCCGTGTTCGGCATCCTGGTCGTCGACTACTACCTGGTTCGCAAACAGCGCACCGAGGTGCCCGAGCTCTATTCCGGCGCGACCGACGGCACCTACTTCTACACCCGGGGCTTCAACCCGCGAGCGCTCGTCGCGCTGCTCATCGCGGGTGCGGTCAGCGTCGTCGTTGCCCTTGTTCCCGATTCCGCCTCGGTCACCGCGCTGTCGTGGCCGGTCGGCGCGGCACTCGGTGCGGCCGTCATGTACGGCCTGAGCCGCAAACCCGCGCAGGTCTGAACCCGTGGCTGTGCCCCGGCGACAACGACTGTCGCCGGGGCACAGTCGTCAGACGATCCGGTCGAGCCGGAAGATCCGGAACTCGCGCCCGCCGGCGAGCTCATACTCCATCTCGTAACCAGGCCAGAACTCCACGACCTGATCCCACACCCGCTTACGCTCCACCCCGGTGATCTCCGCGACCGACACCGGAAACGCCGCACTGCCGTTGAACCGCACCGACGCCGTGCGCGCGGCACGCAGGTTCGCCGACCAAGCCGGATGCTCGGGCTTGCCCCAATTGGAACCGACGAGGAAGAAGCCGTCGCCGTCGGGCACACACAGCAGCGAGGTCGTACGCGGTACACCCGACTTGCGGCCGACCACCGTCACCTCGATCGACGGCAGACCGGCCAGATCCAGGACACCCCAACGCCCACCGGAGAACCGGCGAAGCAACCGCTCGGCGGGCAACACGACACTCGCCCCCCGCATCACCCAGGCTTGTGCTCCGAACACGCGCGCCACACGGGGCAAGGGATTCCACACCATCCCCGAATCCTGGCTCGAGCGCGCTGGATTAACGAACCCAAGGGGTGTGCTTGAGAGGCATTTCACTCCCCCGTCCTTGCTAGTGGTTTGTTCGTGGGCACATGTATCGGAGGTGAGTTGTGGGTTGGAAAGACTGGGCTTACATAGTTAGATGCGCATATCGGCGTAACCGAATGTAATAAATGGACGTTCGCCTTACTGCCGCAATTCCCGGACTACCGCTCGTCGATGCCGCACACTGGACTCTCCTCCCCGCCCATTCCAGCCGCCAGGAGTGCCATGCCCTCCCCCAGTCGCCGCAGGATCCTCGCCACGATCGCCGTTGTCTTCGCCGCGCTCGCGGGAAGCACCTCCCCCACTACCGCCCGACCACCGGCATCCACCCAGTTGGCACCGATGAGCCCCGACTTCCTCTGGGGTGTAGCCGCTTCCGGGTTCCAGGCCGAAGGCGACGCACCGGACAGCAACTGGCGCCGCTACGCGGAGTCCGGCAGCACCGAGCATCCGTACCTGAACTCGGTCGACTTCCGCCAGCGGTTCCGATCGGATATCGCCCTCGCGGCCGACCTCGGCGTGCGCGTGTACCGCATCGGCATCGAGTGGGCGCGGGTGCAGCCTCGACCCGGCGTCTGGGACGAGGCAGGTCTCCGGTTCTACGACGAGGTCGTCGGCGCGATCGTCGCGGCGGGCATGCGACCGATGCTCACCCTCGATCACTGGGTCTATCCCGGCTGGGTAGCGGATCGCGGCGGCTGGCGCGATCCGCGCATCGTGGCCGACTGGCTGACCAACGCGCGAAGCATCGTCGACCGCTTCGCCCACACGGACCCGCTGTGGGTGACGTTCAACGAGCCGATGGTGTATCTGGCCAACGAACTACGTCACGGCGGGCTCGCCCCCGCCGACGCACCGAGCATGGTCGACCGAATCGCACAGGCACACAACGGCATCCACGAGCACATCCACTCCGTGCAGCCGGGTGCCATGGTCACGAGCAACGTCGCCCACCTGCCCGCCGTCGACGACGCGGTGAACGGCCCGCTGCTGGACCGCATCTCGGCGCGCCTGGACTACATCGGGATCGACTACTACTACAGCTTCTCCCCCGCCGAACCGCGCATCCCCGACCCCGGCAAGCTCTGGACCATGCCACTGCACCCCGAGGGCATCTACTACGTCCTCGAGCACTACGCCCGCAAGTTCCCCGGCCGTCCGCTCTACATCGTCGAGAACGGGATGCCCACCGAGAACGGGCTGCCACGCCCCGACGGCTACACCCGCGCCGATTCGCTGCGCGACACCGTCTACTGGCTGCAACGGGCCGTGGCCGACGGCATCCCACTGCTCGGCTACAACTACTGGAGCCTCACCGACAACTACGAATGGGGTTCCTACACACCACGATTCGGCCTCTACACCGTCGACGTGCTGACCGACCCCACACTCACCCGCAAGCCCACCGACGCTGTCGCGGCCTACCGGGAGATCACCGCCGCGGGCGGCGTCGGCGACGACTATCGCCCGACGCGAGCGCCTGCGCCCTGTTCGGTGGTGAACGGGGTGGCCAGTTGCACCGATCCGGTGACAGTCCCTCGGTAACAGTTCGATACCGGATCGTGTGCTTTACACTCAGGCGGTGTCGAGCGCAACGTCACGACCAGCCCGCGCCGTGAGCGGCAGACAAGCCCGGTGGCAGCCGCACAACGACAGCCGCCGGGAACGGATCGTCCAGGCGGCGATCGAATTGATCGAGCAGGCGCCGCCGGGTGTCGAGGTGCCGATCGTCCAGATCGCCGAACACGCCGGGCTCGCGAAATCCGTTGTGTACCGGCAGTTCGCGGGCCGCGACGAGCTCGACCGGCGCATCCGCAGCGATATCACCGACCGGTTCGTCGGCGATATCGAAGACGCGCTCGACATCGGCGACGGTTCCATCCACCAGATCCTCGTTCGCACGGTCGACGCCGTCGTCACGTGGGTCACCGAGCATCCACGACTGCACGAATTCCTGCGCACCGGGCCGTCGGAGGCCGATCCGGACGTCGACGCGATGAGTTCGCTCATCGCGACGCTCGCCGCGTCGACCCGCGCGCTGGTCACCGGACTGGCCGGGGTGGTGGGCGTGGCCGACGACGGCTCGGCCGACGCGATGACCTTCGCGATCGTCTCGATGACCGAGGCGACGGTCACCCGCTGGGCCAACGACCCCGCCCCGGTCCTGTCGAGACAGCAGCTGATCGAGGAGGTCGCCTCCTACGCCTGGCACGTGGTCGACGGCGTCGCCCGGCGCCACGGACTCACCCTCGACGCCGAACAACCCCTCACCACGGTCATCACCCAGCTGATGACCAACGGCGGCTGAGGGCGGCTCACGCTGCCCTGCGCGCACTCCGCTCCGGCTCGCTGCGGTAGCGCGACAGCGGCCCGTCGATGCCGAGCGCCTTCCACACCTGCTTGGCGATCGGGTTCATCATGCCCAGATCGTCGGCCAGCTTCCGCACGTCGGCGAAGTAGCCGGCCAGGACGTGCTGCGAGTGCTCGGACTTCCAGAAGGCCTCCCGGATGACCTCACGCGGGATGTCGAACTGCGTGGCGAACGAACGGGGCGGAGCCATGATCTCCCCGGCCAGCCAGCGCATCGCGATCGGGAACGCCACCGAACACACGCCGCGGTTGAACTTGCCCATCCGCCCGATGTGGGCGGCGAGGAAGTCGTGGGCGAAGGAGATGTGGCGCGCTTCCTCGGCGATGTGGATCTCCATGGTGCGCACCACCATCGGCGGCAGGTTCGCGCCCGCGCGGAGCATGGCCTTCTGATAGTGGTCGATCGGTTCCTCGCCGCCGAGGATGCCGATGAACAGGATCGTGTGCGCGTAGCCGCCCGCCACGCCGATGAACGGCGAGAGTGCCCGGAACAAGGGGCGCATGCCGGGTACATCCACACCGATGCGGTTCACCAGTTCCTGGAACATCTGGATGTGGTTGCACTCTTCGGTCATCTCGTGCAAGCAGTACCGGAACTCGGGTGAGCCGTTCGGCAGCTTCATGATGTACTGCATCATCCCGCGGATCAGGATGCTCTCGAACGCCGCGCCGACCCTGATCGCGTTCGCGGTGCGCCACTTGCCGATCTCGATCTGCCGCTCCAGCGGCTGCTCGCGATACCACTGCGTGGCACCGAGCGGATCGTATTCGGACGACAACACCCAGCGCGGGTCGTTCGGGTCGAGAGCCAACTCCGGCGAATCCCAGTCGATATCGAGGTAGGGATCGAAATGCCGGTCGACGGACCCTTGAGACAGGGTCGCCAGGGCATCGCGGTATTCCTCGCTGATGAGTCCGCCACGGCTCGATTCGGTCAGCGTCATCGGTGCCTCCTCGGTTCGCGTCGATGCGCACGGCAGTGTCAACCGTCACATCGTCGTACTCAGAGTAACTGAGACTTGAGGTCCCACACAACCCCCGTGTGCGGCGCGTCCGAATCGAGGTCGATGATCTATTCGACCAGCAGAACAACCAGTTGACGGGCCAGTTCCGCGTCCGCGGGGCCGCCGCGCCAGATCAGCGGACGACGGGGATCGAGGCGGTCCAGCGCATCGGGCAGGGAGCTGAACACCCGTTCGGCGCGGACCACGCACACCTGGGGCATGTCCTCCGACACGGCGGGACCGCCGTCCGCTTCCAGGGCGAGCGAACCGGTCGAGGCATCGCCGGCGACAGCGTCGCGGACCACCGCGTCGCCACTGCTCGCCGCGCCGGCCCCGTGCACCACGGCGTGACCCGGCGCGCCGGCCCAATGGTCGAGCCATGCCGGACCGGGCTCGACGGCGGCGAGTACGGTGCGCACGCTCATGCCGTAGAGCACATCGGCCACTGCGGCGGGCAAGCCGGTGGTATCGACCAGCCTTACCAGCGAGCCCTGCTCGCGCAGCCGTTCGACGAAGCGGGCGAGGACGGCGGCGCGTTCGGCCGGGTCGGCGTCGGCCGAGCGACCCGATGAGCGACGAACCGTCACCCGTCGCGCGTCGTCGGGTAGGTCGAGCAGCCCGTCTCGGACGCGGCGCAAGATCTCCTCGCGAGAATTCACTCGGGCACTCCCCGTTCGGCGGCGGTACCGGTGGGCCCGCCGTTCACACATCTCTCACCCCACATACCGCAGGAATCACCTCCTTCGCTACCGTACCGACCGGTCCCTCGGGAGTAGCGACGGCGCCACGTGGGGAAAGTCATGTCGATCAGCCGACCGGGGGTGAGCCCGCCGTCTCGCGGCGCGCTTCGGCAGCCTCCTCGGCGGCCCGGTTCACCTCGGCGGCCAGCGTGGTGCCGCCGACCTCCCAGGCCATGGCGAGCAGGCGTTCACGGAAGCGGGTCAGGTCGACGGCGAGGTCTTCGCCGGCGTAGCCGCCCGACGCATCGCGGACCGCGCGTACCACCTCGTCGGCCAGCGCGGCCATCCGCGAGCGGATCATGGTGCGCAGTTCGCCGCTCAGCGGGATGTCGATACCGACGTCGTAGAGCACGAGGGCGCCTTTGAGCATCGGGCGGTCCGGCACGTACCACCGTTCGCCGCGGCGCTCCAGATAACCGACGGCGATCAGTTCGGTCAGCACGTCCGAGCCACGGTCGCCGAGCAGGGCGGCGAGTTCGGCGTCGTCGATCTCCGCGCTGCGTTGCGCGGCCTGGGCCGAACGCGGGTCGAAGAGCGTGCGCCAGTCGCCGCTGGTCGGTTCGGCGTCGAAGACCTCACGGATGGCGTCGAGCCGAAGCCCGCGGCCCTGCATGGCGACGATGTCGCGCAATCGGTCCAGATGCTCGCTGGAATACACCACTTCCTTGCCTGCGCGCCCTGGCTTGGGCAGGACGCCGAGCGAGTGGTAATAGCGGATCGTGCGCGCCGCGACGCCGCTGGCGTCGGCGAGTTCCGCGCGGGTGTATCGAGGCACGCGACCAGCATAGGGGCCGGGCCCGGGCGGACTTTGACAGTGCTGGCTGTCGGCGTTAGCGTTACCGGCGTCACTGTCGACATCATCGAGGAGCTCTTCTATGTCCGAGCGAACCACCGACTTCGACGTCTTGATCGTCGGTTCCGGATTCGGCGGCAGTGTCACCGCGCTGCGACTGGTGGAGAAGGGCTACAAGGTCGGCGTGCTGGAGGCGGGCCGCCGCTTCGCCGACGACGAACTGCCGAAAACCAGCTGGGACCTGCGTAAATTCGTGTGGGCACCCAAGCTCGGCTGCTACGGCATCCAGCGCATCCACCCGCTGCGCGACGTGCTCATCCTCGGCGGCGCCGGTGTCGGCGGTGGTTCGCTGAACTACGCCAACACCCTCTACGTTCCGCCGGAGCCGTTCTTCCAGGACGCGCAGTGGCGCGACATCACCGACTGGCGAGCCGAGCTCACGCCGTACTACGAGCGGGCCAAGAAGATGCTCGGCGTGGTGCAGAACCCGCACATGACGCCCGCCGACGAGATCTTCAAGGCCGTCGCCGAGGACATGGGCGTGGGTGACACCTTCGTCCAGACGCCGGTCGGTGTCTTCTTCGGTGAGCCGGGCAAGACCGTCGCCGATCCGTACTTCGGCGGGGCGGGCCCCGAGCGCACCGGCTGCGTCGAATGCGGTGACTGCATGGTGGGCTGCAAGTTCGGCGCCAAGAACACGCTGGTGAAGAACTACCTCTACCTCGCGGAAAAGGCAGGTGCGCAGGTCATTCCGATGACCACCGTTTCGGCGCTGCGTCCGCTGCCCGACGGTACGTGGGACGTCGCCACCGAGCGCACCGGCGCCTGGGTGCGCAAGAACCCCAAGACCTACACCGCCAAGCAGGTGGTGCTCGCCGCGGGCACGCTCGGCACCCAGAAGCTGCTGCACGCGATGCGCGACGAGGGCGCGCTGCCCAAGATCTCCGACCGGCTCGGCCTGCTCACCCGCACCAACTCCGAGTCCATCGTCGGCGCGGCGACCAAGACGCTCGCGCCCGGCCAGGACTTCACCAAGGGTGTCGCGATCACGTCCTCGATCCACCCCACCCCCGACACCCATGTCGAACCGGTCCGCTACGGCAAGGGCTCCAATTCGATGGGCATGCTGCAGACCCTGATGGTCGACGGCGGCGGGCGCGTGCCGAGGTGGCTGCGGTTCCTGTGGCTGGTGATCACCCACCCGCTCACCTTCTTCGGCTTCATGAGCGTGCGGAACTGGAGCGAGCGCACCATCATCTCGCTGGTCATGCAGCACTTGGACAATTCCATCACCACCTACACCAAGCGCGGGCTGTTCGGGCGCAAGCTCACGTCCAAACAGGGCCACGGGCAACCGAATCCGACGTGGATCCCGGCGGGCAACGAGGTGACGCGCCGGGTGGCGGACAAGATCGGCGGCGTCGCCGGCGGCACCTGGGGCGATGTGTTCAATGTGCCGATGACGGCGCACTTCCTGGGTGGTGCGGCGATCGGTGCCGATCCGGAGCACGGCGTGATCGACGCCTACCACCGTGTGTTCGGCTACCCGACGCTCAGCGTTGTCGACGGCGCGGCGGTGTCGGCCAATCTCGGGGTGAACCCGTCGCTGACGATCACCGCGCAGGCCGAGCGTGCGGCCGCCTACTGGCCCAACAAGGGTGAGGTCGACACCCGCCCCGCACAGGAGGCGGGATACCGCCGGATCGAGCCGGTCGCGCCGAAGCAGCCGGTGGTCCCCGCGGGTGCGCCCGCCGCGCTGGTCTTGCCGATCGTCGAGATCCGTAACCCGGAGAAGACCGCGGGCTGACGATCGAAACAAGGCCCCGGACAAGCGGTTTCGCATACCGCAGGTCCGGGGCCTTGTTCGTTCAGAGGGCGTTGATGCGCGCCAGCGCCTCGAACGCCAGATCAGCGGCCTGCCACAGCGCGGCGACCTCGGCCCGGATCGTGGGCGCCAGCGCGGGGTCCTGCAGCGCGAGTCCGTTGCTGAAGATCACCACGTTCGCACCGAGGTCGGCGGCGATCAGCATCTGCTCGGTGGCCACACCCGCGCCGAACAGCTGATCGAGGCCCTCCCCCACGAAATAGAACCGCCACAGCGGCCCGAGGTCGGCACCGTAGACGGCTTTGGTCCGGTCGACGATCACGTCGCCGACCGAGGCGATACCTGCGACGATCTTGAAATAGTCCGGTGCGTGCTCGGGACGGCTCCCGACGGCGGCCACCGAATAGGTCAGGTCGACGGTCAGGTGCGCGTTGTATCCGGCCATCGCCGTGCGTGCCCGCGAGGCGCCGCAGTCCTTGGCGAGGGCGAAATAGTGCGCCCACTGCGGTTCGACGACGCCGCCGGAGAATTCGGCGTGCAGATTGTCGAGGAAGCGGCGCAGCAGCTCGAGACTGATCGAGTGCGCGTATTCGCGGTCGAGGAAGGCCGCGGGATCTCGTTGCATCGGCATCACCGCGGTGGATTCCACGCCGTCGAGGCCGATCGCGAACAGCCCACGCAGATCCCGGTGTTCGACGAGGATCTCGGTGATCCGGTGATGCCTGTCGACGGCGTCCTCGAGCCGGGCCAGGGTGTCGGCGCCCGCTATTTCGGAAGTGTCCGAGAGCCGGGCGATCTCGCCGACATCGGCAGGCGAGAGCGCCGATCCGCACGCGGTGTCGGTCACCGCGCCGGCCGGTCCCGCGACCAACCCGGGCAATGCCATGATCGCGACCGCGACAGCCGCGACTATTCCACTCCCGATACGCATCCTGCGATTCCACCACCTCCCACCCCGATCCGCTGTGCGACGCACCCGGATGAGCGGGCTCGCCGAGGCGGGCAGGCGCCACGGAGGTCGGGGCGGAAGCGGCTGAACAGTAGGCACGTTCAGGCACGGGACTGCCGCGGATCGGGCAGTCCCGGCGGTCGGCGCGGTCAGATCAGGCGAATGCTCGCGATCATCTTCTTGGCGTCGTCGGCGGACAGTTCGCCGGTCGTGCCGCGGTCGACGAGAATGGCAAGGACCAGGGTTGCGCCTGCCGCGTTCTCGAAGGCGAAGGTGTAGACGGAGTAGGCGTTGGCGGTGCATCCGGATCGCTGGGGTGTCCACGGGCCCGAGCCCTCGACGAACTGGCCGGTGACACCGCTCTTGGTCGTCAGCGAGGTCGGCGCGGTGAGTTTGCCGCCCGTCGAATCCGAGTAACCGCCCTCCGCGGCGATCTTCGCCACCGTGGTCGCGGCCGCGGAGAGCGTGCTCTCCAAGCTGAACCCGACGCCCGCGAGTCCGCGGTAAGCCGAACCGGGACAGTAATTCTCGCCTTCGGACGCCTTGCCGACGCCGGGGAACAAACCGCTCGAACCGACGATCGTCATCAGATCGGACTCGGGTGCGATACTCCAGCTCGACGGCACGTCGTAGGCGACGCGCTCGCTCGCCACCAACACACCCTTCGAACCCGGCGACAGCGGAGCGATGCTGGTTCCCGTGGGCGGCACAGTCTGCGTGGTTGTCGTCGGCGCGGCAACCGCCGCCTCGTCCTCACCACGGGTTCCGATCACCACCGCGGTCACGATCACCACGGCCAGCACCAGAACCACGGCCCCGATTCCGACCAGCAGACCGGCATTACCCTTTCGCGGCGGCTGCGGCGAATACCCATACGTCTGCCCGTGCTGCGGAAACGGCACAGACATGCTCGGCCCGAGCCCCTGCTGCGGAATTCCTTGCTGCGAGTTGGGCATTCCGTATCCACCCGGCTGCCCATAACCCTGTGGCGCCCCGGGGTAGCCCTCCGGCCCCGGCTGCGGGCCTGGCATTGGTCCATATAGCCCAGGCTGCTGGAATGCCCCGGACCCCTGCTGTCCGGATGTCTGCGGGAAGGCCTCCGATCCCTGCGGCGTACCGGGCTGCGGAAACGCACCCGACCACTGCGGCACACCCGACTGAGGGAAGACCCCCAGGCCCGGCGGTTGCAGAAACGGCACAGGCCCCGGTGAAGCGAGGATCGTCGGATCCCCGTGCGGTGATTGCGGAATCGCGGGCTGAGAGGTAGACCCGGACGACGACGGATCCGCGCCCGGCGGCGGCGCGACCGCACCCGGCGGCCCACCCACACCGTCCGGCGGATCCGCGGGTGTCCCCTCGGACCCACCCGGCGCCCCCGCCGACTCCCACCAGCGATCGACGTTATCTGCCACGTCCCCGTCCTTCCTCACACCCGCCTCGCCGATCTCCCTCGAGCAGGCGTCCCGCTCAGCGTAACGGCGCAACCCCGCAAACGAGAGCCACGCGTGCCTCTGCAGGCCCCTGCCATCCCATTCATGGACAGGCGACTAGCGCGTGGACGACGTGATCTGGTCGGCCGCGGCGGCGGTGGCGGTTCCGAGGGCGGTGACCTGGGCGGCGGTGAGGCGCGAGTCGGGGCAGGTTACTACCGAGGCGATAACCGTGCCGGTGGTGTCGCGGATGGGGGCGGCGACGGTGAGGACGGCATTGTCGGGCCCGAGCTCGCCGGGCAGGTAGTCGATCGTGATGAGTTCGGTGATCACCGAGCCGAGCTGGGCGCGCAGGGCGGCGGTGATCGGTGTGTCACGCAGGGCCGCAAGGGCTTCCAGCATCGGTGTCGAATCGTCGACCAGGCGCTCGACGGAATAGCCGCGGGCGCGGATCTCGGTGAGGACGTGCGCGAGGCGCTCACGGTGTGTGGGGTCGGCGCCGGCGAGCCAGGCACGTTGTTCGGATTCCGGTGCCCAGGCGACGAATTCGCGGCAGACGGGTGGGGCGAGCGGCAGCCGACGGCCGGGCCGGATCCAGGTCGCCGACGGGTCGCCGACGAGTTCGGTGACCACGATGTTCGCCCCGTCGCGTTCGGCGAGGAAGACCGGTGCCGACACCTGGTCCGACAGCGCGCGCAGCACCGGGGCGGCGGTGCGGCGCAGCGGGAACGCGGCTTCGGCGCGCCGGGCGACGGTGAGCAGCCGCAGGCCGATGCCGTAGCAGCCGTCGCCGTCGCGCACGGTCCACCCGTCGGCGGTGAGCTGGGTGAGCACGGCATGGGCGGTGGCGCGGGAGATCCCGGCTTCGCGCACGATGCGGGCCAGCGTGAGCCGCTCGGTGGCGTGGCGCGAGAGCAGCTCGAGCACCTTCACCACCCGCTGGGTCGGGGCCGAGACAACGCTCGAATCCGGTTCGGCCGACGCCGGATCCGACGTCACCTCTTGACCGGCGCTCTCGGCCCGGCCTATCGTCGGTGTCACAATACCGAACGATAGCGTCGATTATTCGACAGCGCAACCCCGGGCGTGAGCCCGCCGGGAAGGTGGACAGTGCAGACGGGATACGAGTTGACGCACCTGGCGGCCCTGGAGGCCGAAGCGGTGCACATCCTGCGCGAGGTAGCGGCCACCTTCGAACGGCCGGTGCTGCTGTTCTCGGGCGGGAAGGATTCGGCGGTGCTGCTGCATCTGGCGCGGCGCGCGTTCTGGCCCGCGCCGCTGCCGTTCCCGCTGCTGCACGTGGACACCGGCCACAATTTCGACGAGGTGCTCGCGTTCCGCGACCGCACCGCCGAGCGCACCGGCGCCCGCCTCCTCGTCGCGAAGGTCCAGGACGACATCGACGCGGGTCGCGTGGTCGAACGCCCCGGCGGCACCCGCAACCCCTTGCAGACCACCACCCTGCTGCGCGCCATCGGCGAGCACCGTTTCGACGCCGTGTTCGGTGGCGCACGCCGCGACGAGGAGAAGGCACGCGCCAAGGAACGGGTGTTCAGCTTCCGCAACCGTTTCGGCGAATGGGAGCCACGCGCGCAGCGTCCGGAGGTGTGGAACCTCTACAACGGCAGGCACCAGCCGGGCGAGCACATCCGGGTGTTCCCGCTGTCGAACTGGACCGAACTCGACGTGTGGGAGTACATCGACCAGGCGGCCGTCGAGCTGCCCTCGCTGTACTACGCGCACCGCAGGCGGGTGATCGAGCGCGACGGAATGCTGCTGTCCGCGACCCGTTTCGTCACCGAGGCACCCGGCGAACGCGCCTTCGAGACCACTGTGCGTTTCCGCACCGTCGGCGATGCCACGTGTACCGGCTGCGTCGAAAGCACTGCCACCACCCCGACGCAGGTGATCGCGGAGATCGCGGCCACCCGGCTCACCGAGCGCGGCGCCACCCGCGCCGACGACCGGATCTCCGAGACCGGGATGGAAGACCGCAAGCGAGAGGGCTATTTCTGATGCGCCGCAACCTGTTACGCCTGGCCACCGCGGGCAGCGTGGACGACGGGAAGTCCACCCTCATCGGTCGCCTGCTCTACGACTCGAAGTCCCTCTTCGACGACCAGCTCGCCAACATCGAGCGCCTCAGCACCGAAAGGGGCAGTGCCACCACCGATCTCGCGCTGCTCACCGACGGTTTGCGGGCCGAACGCGAGCAGGGCATCACCATCGATGTCGCCTACCGCTACGTGACAACCCCGCGCCGCAAGTTCGTCATCGCCGACACTCCGGGGCATGTGCAGTACACGCGCAATATGGTGACCGGCGCGTCCACCGCCGATCTCGCCCTGATTCTGGTCGACGCACGCACCGACGTCAGCGAGCAGACCCGCCGTCATGCCTTCCTGGCCACCCTGCTCGGCGTCCCGCACCTGGTGGTGTGCGTGAACAAGATGGACCTGGTCGACTGGTCGGAGGAGCGTTTCACCGAGATCCGGGAGGAATTCTCCGCGTTCGCCGCGAAATTGACCGTCGGGGACCTCAGTTTCGTGCCCGTCTCGGCCCTGCACGGTGACAACGTGGTCGACAGTTCACCGCATCTGGCCTGGTATCCGGGTCCGCCGCTGCTGCGTCACCTCGAGGACGTGCACATCGCCTCGGACCGCAACCTCATCGACGCACGGCTCCCCATCCAGTACGTGATCCGCGCCGAGCAGGGATCGGCGCAGCGCAGTTACGCGGGCACCGTGGCGGGCGGCATCTTCAAACCGGGCGACGAGGTGGTGGTCCTGCCCGCCGGTCACGCCTCGCATGTGCGGGAGATCTGGGGACCGGGCGGCACCAAGGTCCAGGAGGCGTTCACCGGGATGGCGATCTCGCTGACCCTCGACGACGACATCGACATCGGCCGGGGCGACCTGCTCGCCCGCCCGGGCAACTCCCCACACCAGAGCACCGAACTCGACGCCATGCTGTGCTGGTTCTCCGAAACCGCGCGGCTGCGCGCCGGCGACAGCCTGCTCGTCCGCACAGCCGCGCAGACCGCGCAGGCCGAGGTCGTCGCCATCGACTACCGGCTCGACGTGAACACCCTGCACCGCGTGTCGGAGGTGGAGGCGTTGTCGCTCAACGACATCGCCCGGGTCCGGTTGCGTGCCCGGCGTCCGCTGCTGTCGGATCCGTACCGGGAGAACCGGCGCACGGGCAGCTTCATCCTCATCGATCCGCGCACCGACGAGACGGTCGCGGCGGGGATGGTCACCGGTCGCGAAACGATCGAGGTGTCGAGCACACGCACCGGTCCGGTGACCTGGCATCGCTCGGCGGTGACGCGTGCCGAACGCACACACCTCGGGGCGACGATCTGGCTGACCGGCCTGTCGGGTTCGGGGAAGTCGACCGTCGCCGTGGAACTCGAACGCCTGCTCGTCGAAGCCGGGCGCCCCGCCTACCTGCTCGACGGTGACAATCTGCGCCACGGCCTCAACTCCGGACTCGGCTTCTCCCCCGCCGACCGGGACGAGAACGTGCGCCGGGTCGCCGAGGTCGCCGCCCTGTTCGCCGACTCCGGAACCGTCGCGGTCGTGTCGGTCATCAGCCCGTTCGCCACGCAACGCGACCACGCCCGCACCGTGCACACCGACCGGGATCTGCCCTTCCACGAGGTGTTCGTCGACACCCCGCTGGCCGAATGCGAACGCCGCGACCCGAAGGGCCTCTACGCCAAGGCCCGTGCGGGCGAGCTGCCCGGTTTCACCGGCATCGGCTCTCCCTATGAGCGGCCCGCGCAACCCGACTTGGTCATCACCCCCGACCTCGGCTCCCCCGCCGAGATCGCCGCCCATATCCTCCGAGAGCTAGGGATCACAGTCCGTTGAACCAACCGAGTACCACCACCGCCGACACGGGCGCACCGCCTGATTCGCTCACCGCACCGTTCCTCGCCGCTGTCGCGCAGGCCGAAACGCTGATCGCCGGTGCGGAATTCGTGCGCAGCGACGCCGACCGCGCCGAAGGCTACGACTACCTGGCCGCCAGTATCGCCGCCTGCCTTCGCCTCTCGGGTGCCCACGGCACCTCGCACCCCTACTTCGTGTCTTCCACCGGCCCGTACGCCAAGATGGGCCTGGACAACCCGGACACCCTCTACTACCACGCGAATATCGAGCCGACGGCCGAGTATGTGGTGAGCGGGGTGCGTGGCAGCACCGTCGACCTGAGTTTTCAGGTACTCAAGGGTGACTACACGGCCACCGACGTGCCCGGTGGGGCCGATGCCTTCGACGACCGGCGGATCCCGATCGCCCCGGACGGCAGCTTCTCGATCCGGTTCGGTCCGGCGAAAGCCGATGCGGGCGAGGACTATTTCCCGCTCGGCGAGGGCGCCTCGATGCTCGCGGTCCGCGAGGTCTACAGCGACTGGACCGAACGCAAGGGCTCGATCCGCATCGAACGGGTCGACACCGTCGGCACCGCACCGGACGAACCGGATCTGGCCCGGTTGCGCAAGCGCTACCGGGCCGCCGGGAACATGCTGCTCACCCGGGTGCACACCTGGTTCAACTTCCCCAAGTGGTTCTATCTCGACCTGCCGGTGAACACCCTCACCGCACCGCGGCTCACCCCGGGCGGTCTCAGCACCCAGTACTCCTCGGTGGGACATTTCGACCTCGCCGACGATCAGGCCCTGGTGATCACGGTGCCGAAATCCGACGCGCCGTATCAGGGGTTCCAGCTGGGCAGCCTCTGGTACATCTCACTGGATTACGTGAACCATCAGACGAGCCTCAATCATGCTCAGGCACAGGTGGATCCGGATGGCATGATCCGCATGGTGGTGAGCAAGCGCGATCCCGGCATCACGAACTGGATCGAGACCACCGGCCGCACGCGGGGCATTCTGCAGTTCCGGTGGCAGCGCACCGACCAGCCCATGACCGAAGCCGACGGCCCGCGTGTGGAACTCGTCGACCTCGCCGAGGTTGCGGCGCACCTGCCGTACTACGACGACAACCGGATCGATGCCGCCGCATGGCGTGACCGGATCACCGCCCGGCAGCGGGCTTTCGCCGAGAGGATGTTGGGATGAGCCTGCTGGACGGGAAAGTTGTCGTCGTCTCCGGTGTGGGGCCGGGGCTCGGCCGGTCGATCTGCACGGAAGCCGCGGCGGCGGGTGCGAAGGTGGTCCTCGCGGCTCGCACCGAATCGCGGCTGCAGGAGGTGGCCGCCGAGATCGACGGCGAAACGCTCTGTGTGCCTACCGATATCACCGACGACACCGCGGTGCAGCACCTCGTGTCGCGCACGGTCGAGAAATTCGGCCGGGTCGACGCGCTGGTGAACAACGCCTTCTCGGTGCCATCGATGAAGCCGCTCGAACGCACCGACTACGACCAGATCCGTGACAGCCTCGATCTCACCGTGCTCGGCGGTCTGCGGATGACGCAGGCGTTCACGCCCGCCCTGTCGGAGTCCAAGGGCGCCGTGGTGATGATCAATTCGGCGGTGGTGCGCCACAGCGAACCCCGCTACGGCAGCTACAAGCTCACCAAGGCCGCGCTGCTGGCGATGTCGCAGACCCTCGCCACCGAACTGGGCGGCAAGGGCATCCGGGTGAACAGTGTGCTGCCCGGCTACATCTGGAGCGACCAGTTGAAGTGGTACTTCGGCCAGATCGCCGAGAAGTACGGCATCACCGTCGAGCAGGTCTACGAACAGACCGCTGCCCGTTCCGATCTGAAGCGGCTGCCCGAGCCGGCCGAGATCGCCCGCGCCGTGGTGTTCCTCGCCTCGGACTGGGCGAACGCGATCACCGGCCAGACCCTCGACGTCAACTGCGGCGAATACCACAACTGATCAGGAGTTTCCCTCGATGACTGTGCGCACCGATGTCGGCACCGTAGCCGACCTGCACGCCTCGGCAACCAAACTCACCGGCCTCACCGATTTCGGCTCCGACGATTACACCGAAGCCCTCGGGGTGCTGCTCGATTCCTATCGCGACGAGGCCGGGCTCACCGAGCTCGGGTCCAAGATGTCGCGGTTCTTCCTGCGCGGCACCTTGGTCGCTCGTGCGCTGAGCGAGGCCGCGTGGGCCGCGAATCCGGGTTTCGCCGAAACACCGGTCACCCGGCCGATTTTCGTCACCGGATTGCCGCGCACTGGCACCACCGCACTGCACCGCCTGCTGGCGGCCGACCCCGCCAACCAGGGGCTGGAGATGTGGCTGACAGACTTCCCGCAGCCCCGCCCGCCGCGGGAGAGCTGGGCGGACAATCCCGCCTATCAACAGATCGACGCGGGGCTGCGTCAGCATCAGGTGCAGAACCCGGAGTTCATGGGCCTGCACTACATGAGCGCCGCCGACGTCGAGGAGTGCTGGCAATTGCTCCGCCAGTCGGTGATGTCGCACTCCTACGAGTGTCTGGCGTACCTGCCGAGTTATTCGCAGTGGCTCACCACCCAGGACTGGACGCCCGCCTATGCCCGGCACCGGCGCAACCTGCAGCTCATCGGGATGAACGACGCCCGCCGCTGGGTGCTCAAGAATCCCAGTCACCTGTTATGTCTGGACGCCCTGCTCGCCGTCTACCCCGATGCCGTCGTCATCCAGACCCATCGCGACCCCGCGACCGTGATCCCCTCGGTCTGCAGCCTCAACGAGCACGCCACCCGTGGCTGGTCGACCGTCTTCACCCCGGAGGTCATCGGCCGCACGCAACTCGACCTGTGGTCTCGCGGGTTGCGCGAGTTCACCGCCGCGCGCGCCCGCCACCCCGAGGCCCACTTCATCGATATCGACTTCGACGACCTGCGCTCCGACCCGGTCGGCACCGTCGAGACGATCTACCGGTCGATCGGCACCGAGCTCACCCCGCAGGCCCGTGCGGCCGTCCTCGCCCTGGACGCCGAAAGCCGCACGGGCGCACGCAAACCCACCCACCACTACTCGCTCGCCGACTACGGACTCACCGAGGACATGGTCGCCGAGCACTTCTCCGGCTGATCGTGGGGCGGCGGGTCTAGCGGGCGCTCCACCCGCCGTCCATCACATACGACGACCCGGTCACCATGCCCGCCGCGTCCGAGGCCAACCACGCCACCAGCTGGGCCACCTCCTCGGGCTCGATCAGGCGTTTGATCGCGCTCTCGGTGAGCAGCACCTGTTCGACCACCTGCTGTTCGGGGATGCCGTGGACGACGGCCTGGTCGGCGATCTGCTTGTCCACCAACGGTGTTCGCACATATCCGGGGTTCACGCAGTTGCAGGTGACACCGTGCGGACCGCCCTCGAGCGCCGTCACCTTCGACAGACCCTCGAGCCCGTGCTTGGCCGTGACGTAGGCGACCTTGAACCGGGAGGCGCGCAGTCCGTGCACCGAGGAGATGTTGACGATGCGGCCGAACCCGTTCCGGTACATGTGCGGCAGTGCCGCGCGGATCAGCAGGAACGGCGCCTCCACCATCAGCGTTTGCATGGTCCGGAACCGTTCGGGCTCGAATTCCTCGATGGGGCTGACGGTTTGGATACCCGCGTTGTTGACGAGGATGTCGGTGTCCAGGCGCAGCTCGGCGAGTGCGTCGACGTCACGCAGGTCGACACACCAGGCGTGGCCGCCGATCTCGTGGGCGACGGCTTTCGCGCCGTCACCGTCGAGATCGGCGACGGTCACCTCGGCGCCGCGGGCGGCGAGGACCCGCGCGCACGCGGCGCCGATCCCGCTCGCGGCGCCGGTGACCAGCGCGGTGCGACCGGTGAGGTCACTCATGCCGCCAGCCTTTTCGGTGCGTCGGTATCGGCCAGATCGACCGTTTCCAGGTCGATCCCCCGCGTCTCCCGCGCACACAGCACCGCGACCACCGTGACCGTCGCCGCCACCGCGAGATAGACCGCGATCGGCACCGACGAACCGTAGGAGTCGAGCAGGCGCACCGCGATGATCGGCGCCAGCGAACCGGCCACGATCGAGGTCACCTGATATCCCAGCGACACACCGGAATACCGCATTCGGGTGGGGAACATCTCGGCCATCATGGCGGGCTGACCGGCGTACATGAACCCGTGGAAGACGAGGCCGACGATGATGGCGGACAGGATCACCACGCTGTGCCCGCTGTCCATCATCGGGAACGCGAAGAACCCCCACGTGCCGCCTGCGACGGCACCGGCCAGGTACACCGGCCGTCGCCCGATCCGGTCACCGAGGTATCCGGCGAGCGGGATCACCGCGATGTGCACGGCGTGGGCGATGAGCAGCCACCACAGGATCGTGGTCGTATCGGCGTGTACCTGCACCTTGAGGTAGGTGATGGAGAAGGTGACCACCAGGTAGTACATGATGTTCTCGCCGAAGCGCAGCCCCATGGCGGTGAAAACCCCACGCGGGTAACGGCGCAACACCTCGAACGGGCTGAACGAGGTGGCCTTGGTGTGCTCGAGCGCCTGCTGGGCGGCCAGGAAGATCGGCGCGTCGGTCACCTTCGTGCGGACGTAGTAGCCGACGAGCACCACCACCGCCGACAGCCAGAACGCGACCCGCCAACCCCAGCTCAGGAACGCCGCGTCCGACAGCGTCGAGGTGAGCACCAGCAGCACGATGGTGGCGAGCAGATTGCCCGCGGGCACTCCCGCCTGCGGCCAGCTCGACCAGAAGGCGCGGCTGCGGCTGGGGCTGTGCTCGGCGACCAGCAGCACCGCGCCACCCCATTCACCACCGACCGCGAAGCCCTGGACGAAGCGCAGTGTCACGAGCAGAGCCGGTGCCCAGTAACCGATTTGGGCGAAGGTGGGCAGGCAGCCCATCAGGAACGTCGCCGCGCCGACGAGCACGAGACTCGTCTGCAGCAGCTTCTTGCGCCCGTAGCGGTCACCGAAATAGCCGAAGACGATGCCGCCGAGCGGGCGCGCCGCGAAACCGACGGCATAGGTGACGAACGCGGCGAGAATCGCGTCCAGGTCGCTGGTCCCCTTCGCGAAGAACACCTTGCTGAACACCAGGGTGGCGGCGGTGCCGTAGAGGAAGAATTCATACCACTCGACGACGGTGCCCGCCATCGAGGCGGTTACCACCCGCCGTAGCCCGGACGGTGTCTCCTCCGGTGTGTCACCGGTCGGCCGGGTCGTGCTGCTGACGCTCATCGCACTACTCCTTCACGCGCTGTGAGCTGACTCACATTCCATGCGAGGAGTATTCGTGCAGAAGTCTTTCGGTCGCAATGCCCAGTTTCGCAGCGGCAATCTGCGAATATGCAGATATGAGCCGTTCCGTCGCGTCGTCCGGGCGCAGGCCGAGTGCCGATGATTTGCTCGTACTGCTCGCCGTCGGCCGGTCGGGGCGGTTCGTCACGGCCGCAGCCGAACTCGGGATCAACCACACCACCATCTCCCGGCGCATCGCCGCCCTCGAGGCGGCGGTGGGCGGACGGGTTCTCACGAAAGTGGCAGGTGGTTGGGAGCTCACCGATCTCGGTCGCGAAGCCCTCGTAGCTGCCGAGACGGTCGAAGCCGCCGTGCGTTCACTCGGTTCCCCGGGCGGTGAACGCACGCTCGAAGGGGTGGTGCGGCTCTCGGCGACCGACGGGTTCAGCGCCTACCTGGCCGCACCGTCGGCGGCGCGGGTGCAGCGCCGCCACCCCGGTATCGCGGTGGAGATCGTCGCCGCGACCCGTCGCGCATCCACCCAGCGAACCGGCCTCGATCTCGAGGTGGTCGTCGGCAGACCCCAGGTACACCGCGCCGAGGCCATCGAACTCGGCGACTACTGTCTCGGTCTCTACGCCGCCCGGGACTACCTCGACGCCCACGGCGCCCCCACCACCATCGACGACCTCGCCCGCTATCCGCTGGTCTATTTCATCGAGTCGATCCTGCAGGTCGACGACCTCGACGTGGCTACCAGCTTCGCGCCGACCATGCGCCAATCCGTCTCCTCCACCAACGTTTTCGTCCACGTGGAAGCCACCCGCGCGGCCGCCGGTATCGGCCTGCTCCCCTGCTTCATGGCCGATCGCCACCCCGACCTCGTCCGGGTCCTGGTCGACGAAGTCCGGGTCCAGCTCACCTATTGGCTGGTCACCCGGCCCGAGACGCTGCGCCGCCCCGAGGTCGCCGCCGTGGTCGATGCCCTGCGCACCACCGTCCGCGAATGCCGAGCGACCCTCCTCGGCATCCCCGAAGCGTGAAGGTCGCGATCCCTTCGACCGCTCGGCTGACGGCCCACGTTCTGGATGATGTAGCGAAGCTTCGCGACCACAACGCTTTCCGGTATCCGCCTCACTGTTCCGTCAGATGAAGAGGGAGGCCGCCGACCGCGGACAGTTGGTCATCCGCCGGCCCGGAGGTGATCGCGCAGGACGGTGCCCCGCCGCAGCAGGATTGTCTACAGTCGGTCGGTGCCAAGGCTCTGACGTGCAGTGCCAACCCGTTGTCACCTTGTGGGGCAGGGGTTTACGAAAGTACGGCCGGGGAGGGTGTTCGACCACTCTTGTGCGGTGATGGGTGCGGTGCCGGTGGCGCAGATGCGCGCGGCTTCGGTGGTGGCGTCGGTGTGCCAACGGCGCAGGGTGCCGTCGGTGGCGGATTCGACGAGGACGGTTCCACCGGCCGCGAACGCGAGCATTGTCTTCTGCCAGTGTCTTTCGCCGTGGTGCAGGGCGGCGTAGACGGTCGGCGCGTCAGGGTCGGTGTAGTCCCAGATTGCGATGCGGTCCTCGGCGAGATCGTCGACGGCGAGGCGGGTACCGGTGTGGTCGAAGGCGACCGAACCGGCGGGGCCACGTGCGGCGACGGGGATCGGCAGCGGTCGGGGCCCGCCTGGTTCGCCGAGGCGGTAGACGAAGGCTCCGGCGCGGGTGCCGACGGCCAGAATGTTGTCTGTCGTGACGGCCAGAGACATGTCCTGACCAGCCGTGTGCAGGCCGGACAGTTCCGCCACCGGTCGGACGTCGGGCCAGGCGCTCAGGTCGTAAACCGTGATGTGCCCGGTGCGGTGACTGCCGACGGCCAGCCTCGATCCGTCGGGACTCACGGTGAGTACGGTCGGATAGCCGTGCCCGAATCGCCGTGTGGACCGGAGCTCGGGGCCGCCGGGCCGGGTCAGGTCCCACAGTTCCACCGATGATGTCAGCCCCCGCCCGACGGCCAGGGTGCCGTCCGGGCCGAAGACGACACCTCGCGTGTCGACCAGGCCGTTGTCGATCGGTCGACCGAACGGCTTCGGGGTGGGATCGGTGATGTCCCAGACCTGGATGGCGCGTTCGTTCAGGGTGGCGGCTCGTGTCCCGTCGGGGCTGAGCACCACGGTGTCGAAGAAACCCGAGGGATCGCCGTCCACGGAATCTCGTCCTGTGCTCGCGGGGGTTCTCGACAGTGCGCGCAAGCGCGGCAGCAATGCGTCGGGCAGCACGCCGGGAGGCGGCGCGGAGACGTCCTGGGGAAGCCTGAACAGCGTCCGCGGCCCGAGTTCGGCGGCCTGTCCCGCGAGATCGAAAACGTGCACGGCACGGTCGAATCCGGAGGTCACCAGCGCACGCCCGCCACGGAATACTTCGGCGCGCGCCACGGATCCGCCGGGGAATCGGGCGAGCACCGCACCGGTGTCGAGATCGAGGAGGCGAGCACGGGAATCACCACCGACAACCACTGCCGTGCGGCCGTCCCCGGTCGGCGCCACGTCGAAGTACTCGTTGGCACCTCGCGACATCGCGCGCAGCGGTTCGGGCCGGGTGATGTCGGCGCCGAGACGCCACCTGGCGATCTCGCCGGGGTTGAGCCCCACCGCGAGCACGTCACCGTCGACATCGACCGACCTGATCTCGGCGCCGTTCGGTCGCTCGACCGACAGCTCGAAAGCGGGACGGGCCGGATCCAGAGCTGTTGCGTCCCAGCCCCGTACGGTCGTCGTCCACGTGGTGTCGACGATCCGGGAACCGGCCGCGACGAGGACCCGGTCGTCGGCCGCGACGAACGCGTGGTTACCCGGAACAGTCAGCGTGGGCTGCGGCACGGGGCGCGCGGGATCGGCACCGAACCGCCAGGACAGCACCGTTCCACCGTGGGTGCCGATCGCCAACAGGTCGTTGCCCGGACCGAAGGCCAGCGACGAGGGCAGATGTTCCGCCAACGCGAATTTGGTTGTCCGCCGCGGATTCTCCGCGATGCTCCACAACACCGCCGAGCGTTCACCGGCCACAGCAAGCCAACGCTGGTCGGCGCTGACGGCCAGTGCCCGCACCGGACCGGCCACCGCCGCGAACGGCGGCATTCGGGTCACCCCGGCATCATCGACCCGCACGAGCTGCACGGTGCCGTCGCCGTTGCCGATGGCGATCATGTCGCCACCGATACTGGTCGCCAGCCGTGGCGGGTCTATACCGGCCGAGACCGCGTCACCGGAGACCCCGGGCAGGATCCGGATCGGCGTGCCGAGAGCCGAGAACTCCAACAGGGCCGATCGGGCATCCGTCGTGGCGCTCGTACGCACCGCCGCGAGGGCGACGAGCTGCGACAGCGCGGGGTCGAAGTCGGCACCACCCCGGGCCACTCCCGCGAACAGCCGGGAATTCGACTCGGCTCTGGCAGCGGCGTTCTCGGCCCGGACCCGGGCCAGACCGGTCACCGAGAGCACGGCGAGCAGGACGGCGAGCACACCGGCGACAGAGACCAGCCACAGCGCCATATTCGGTCTGCTGCGCGTGCGCGACACAGCTTCGGTAACCGTCGCGGCCGCCGCGATGCGGTCGAGGAAGTTCTCCGGCGCCTGCCGCCGCGCCTCCTCGTAGCCGGTGGCGGCGACCACCACCCGAAGCGAAGCACGCTGCGCCGCGGCGAGTTTGCCCGCATATCCGCCGACCGGGGTCAGTTCCGTCTCCGACAGGCCCGCCGTCACCGCGCAGGCCGGGTCGAGCCGGCGCACCCGCAGCCACCGGACCAACTGGTGGCGCGGCGCCAGGTCGTCGAGCGCGACGGCCATCGCCGCCGCCATCGACGCACCGTTGATGTCGTTCTCGGGCACGCGACCCGCCCCGGTCACCGACCACAGCACGCACGCGCCGGTCGCGGCAGGCCGGCTCACCTCCCACGCCCGCGCGAGACTGTCGGTGAACTCGCGATCCGCCTGCAGGAACGACATGGCGGCCGGGTCCGGGTGCAACCCGCTCGGCCCTTCGCGCACCTGCTCCAAGCGCAGCACGCCGACTCGTCCGGCGCCCCCGATATCGACGAACAGCACACTGACCCGGGTGGTCCGCACCGTCGGTGGTCGCCGACCGGCCAGTTCCAGCGCGGTCACGATGCCGTAGCCGCGCGAGGGCCTGCCACCCTGGCCGAGCAGGTGCAGCACCACCTCGGCCAGCGGGTCGTCGCCACCGGTGATCGGTCCGGCGGGAAGCAATTGGGTACCGGCCGAATGCAATCCGGCCCGTTCGGTGTGCCGCAGGAAGACCGCACACGCCTCGGCGATGTCGCGCGCGCCGGTCAGGGCTTGGGCGAGGGCGGCCACCGCGTGGGCCGCCGACACATCGGCGGTGACCCGATCACCCTCCAGATCGGGGTTCTCCGATTCCTCTTCCAGCGGGTCGTCGCCGGCCTCGAGGTGCTTCCACCGCGCCAGCGAGTGCCGTGCCAGCACACCGGTTTCGCGGCGCAGGTCGAGCAGTCCACGAGCCGCCTCGGGGCCCGCGGCGACCGCGTCCCGGCACAGTGCCAACCACCGCTGCGGCGCTCCGGTGAGCTCGGACAACAGCGCGTCGTCGCGCTGGAACTCCGACTGCCCGGTCATCGTCGGCCCTCGACCACAGCGGGGCGAGTCGCGTTCACCACGGACGGATAAGCTCGACACCGATGCGCATCCACGACCTTCCCGGGGGAACCATCTTGTCGAGATCACTCCTTGTCGGTGCTGCGCTGTCCGGTGCGGCGATCACCGCCCTGCTCGGCACCGGTTGCTCCACCGGGGACAGTTCGGCCATGCCCGTGGCCGGTGCCAACACTCCCACATCGACACCGCCGCCACCACTGCTGTCGGCCGACGACGTCGAGCGGCTGTTCGCACGCATGCTCGACCCGAGGGTCCCGAACTCCGAGAAGCTCGATCACGTGCAGGGCATCGCCGACGATCCGGGCCTGCCCAACCGCATCGCCGAAGCACCGGGCCGGAACAACGCCACGGTCACCGTCACCATCACCGGAACCAGACTCGGTGCGCCGGGCATGCTCGCCGATGGCATCGGGAGGATGAACACCGCTACCAGCCCGTTGATCGTGCCGTTCGTCGCCGAGGACGGGAAGTGGAAGATCGAGAAGGCCTGGTACTGCCAGATCGCGTTCTCGATGATGGTGTCCTCCCCCACCTGCCCGTCCTAGCTCACATTCGTCGTGCGAACCGGTGGCGCGGGCAACGGCATCTGTGTAGGAGCCCGTTTCCCATCAGCAGGAGGCTCCCGCTGTGACCCGAGTCGTCCGGTCGTTTCCCGGTCCGCCGACCGGCGCGCGGTCGGAGCAACACCATGCCGGTTCGGCATCGAGCTGCCAGGCCCAGCTCATACGATCGGTGCCGACGGCAGAGCACCGCATGCGTCGCGCGAATTCTCCTCGGACAGTGCGGCATTCGACGGTGTCGCCGACGAAGTGGGGGCACGGGTTGACTTCTGACCCCTTGGACACCTGGCTCGGCGCCACCTGGAGCGCGGTCCCCGCACCGCTGCGCCTCGCGGTGGTGGAACACATCTTCGGCGCCGATCTGGTCACCATGTCGACCTATGCGGTCGCCAAGGCGCGGTATGTCGTCGAGCGGGTCGACCCCGACATGCGTTCGGACTTCGAGGACGTCGCTCAGGACACCATGGTCGCGTTGACGGCGACCTTGCCCGCCGAACGTATCCGGCACTGGAAAACCCATGTCCTGCAGCAACTCCAGTGGCAGGTGCTGCAGAACAGGCGGCGTCGCACAGCGGAGAAACGTCATCCGGGCCTGCGCGTCGATTACGAATCCACCGCGCTCGTCGTCGAAGACCACACACTCGTCGGCGGTGAGGACCGGCTGGCCGACCGCGCCGTCCTCCGGGACGCGCTCGACGCGATCCCGCACCCCGAGACCGCCGCCGTGCTGCGCGCGACCTTCGTACTCGCCCCCGACGGCACCTACACCGACGTGCAGACGACCAAAGAGGTCGCCGAGGACCTGAATTTCAGCCAGGAGAAGGTCAAACGGCTGCGCGCGGCGGGAACGAAGATGCTGCGCGAGGCCCTGCGCGCCCAGCTCGACGCCCGCGACCAGGACACCGAGGAGGCATCGTGACGGCGCGAGATCATCGACCCACACGGCTGAACCTGCCCGTCGACATCGAGGTGCTGCTCGCGCTCGCCGACGACTCCGAACCCGATGCCGAGGCAGCCGCCGCGGGCGCCCTCATCGCGCAACGCCTGCTGGCAGCAGCCGACGCGACACCGGAACCCCATTCCTTGTCCGCGCGGCGCCTCGTGATGCGGGTGCCCGGGTGGACGGTGCGGCCGCTGGCCGCCTCCTCCCGCGACGAAGCGTCATCGAGCCGGGTCGTCCAGAAACAGATCGACCAGGAGCTCGGCATCGAATTCACACGTACCCCCGCCGGTGCCGAGCAGACACGGATCTCGGTGCAATCGTTCGGCCCCGGGACCGCGGCAGGCGACGTGGTCCGCGTGGCGGTGCATGCGGGCGAGGAACGAACCGAAGTCCTAGTCGTCCTGTATACGGATGCCGACGGGTCGCTCACCGGCCAGATCGTCACCCGCGCACTGACTTTGGCGGAGCACCTGGAGATCTCCATCGTGCCGGGCACTGCCCTAGGCGACACGCATGCGGCGGCGATCACCGACGCGGTGCGATGCTCGTTGACGGCGGGACGCAACGCGTGGCGGCGGGTCGCCAAGGGACTGCCGGTCGGAGACCCGGTTCGGTCGGCGATCGTCGCCGGATTGAGCTGAGGGCCACGAACGGCCACGGAGTGGCGAATAGGTCGTGGGTGAGGAGACCCCCCAGCGATCTCCTCACCCACGACACGAGACGCGTCGGGGCAGTGCCGACGACTGGTCTCGTCATCAGTGATGCGATACGCGCCCCGATCGGTTCGCCGCCGGTGGAATTCGGCAAGAATGCCTATTCGCAGTCTTCGCATCGCGCGGTGACGCAGGCGGTTCGTCGTCGGAGCCCAGCACGAACTTGCCGCCGAGGTTGGGATTCATCGCTCGACATTGGGGTCGCTGCGGATCATGGACGGCAAGCGGTTCCGACTCGACCGCCTCCTCGACCTTGCACCCAAACTCGGGTTGACCGTCGAACTCACCACCTACCCGGCAACAGGACTGAAATAGTGACCAGCCCCGAGTCCCTGACCGCGGCTTCGATGCAGTCGTTATCGGCGAGCCACAACGTGCCTTCTACGGCAACCAGTTCGGCCTGACCTTCCCCGTCTTCGTACACTACGGTGTCCAACTCTGGGTGCCTGAAGTTGGCGGACAGATCGACCCAGACTCCGAAGCCCACGACATGATCATGTCCGTCTTCGGCGGCATGTCCAAGGGCGAACGCAATCGGATCAAGATTCGCGTCCGCGCCGCCATGGCAGCGCAGGCTCAGGTTGAAGGCCGTTACCTTGGCGGGCGCCGCCATACGGCTACAAACTGGCCGACGCAGGTCCCCACCCGCACCCGGGCAAGGCTGCCGACGGCAAACGGTTGCATCGGCTCGAACCTGACCCAATTGCCGCACCGGTGGTGCAACGGATCTTTCGCGAGTATTTGTCTGGCGTTGGCGTGTTCGCGCTCGCTCAGTTGCTCACCACGGACGGAATTGCTTGTCCCTCAGCGCACGACCGGGCACGCAACAGCCACCGCGAAGGGGCTGCGTGGTCCAAGAGCGCTATCCGCGCGATTCTCACCAATCCGCGCTACACCGGATACGCCGTCTGGAACAGGCAACGCAAGCAGGAATCTCTCATTGACGTAGAGGACGTCGCCCTTGGCCACGAAACACGGCTGACCTGGAATCCGAAGTCACAATGGGTATTCTCCGATCAGCCCGCGCATGAGCCGTTGATCGATCGCTCCGTGTTCGATGCGGTGCAGCTGCGGTTGGCCTCGCGCGGACCGCGATCAACGGGTCGGGCTACCCAGCGTCGTAAGCACCCCTATGCATTCAAGGGGCTGATCTCGCATGAGTCGTGTGGTCGCCTGATGCAGGGCACTTGGCACCACGACAAGGCGCACTACCGTTGCCGGTACCCGTCTGAATATGCCATCGCCAACCAGATCGACCATCAACTATCGGTCTACATCCGCGAGGACAAGTTGACAGGACAGCTTGATCACTGGCTGGCTCAGATCGTCCGGCCCGAGCAGGTCGAGGAGTCGTTAGTCACGGTCGAGAGCGCCCAAGCTGACCGGGCGCCCCAGATGGAGGAGGCGAGACGATTGATCAGCAACTGTGATCGAAAGCTAGCTCGGTACCGCGACGCGGTCGACGCAGGCGCTGATCCTGTCGCGGTCGCAGGCTGGACCAGAGAGACGCAGGCCGAACGGCAGGTCGCTGCGGGCCAGCTGGCGAGCTTGAAACGAATTGCCGGTGAGAAGCCGCGGCTGAACCGTCGAGAAATTCGGGAGCTGGTTGAGTCCCTCGGTGGGATGGTGTCGGCCCTGGGCCGAGCTGATCCGGAGGACAAGAACGCGGTTTACCGTCAGTTCGGCCTCAAGCTGACCTACATAGACGAAACACGGGTGGTGATCGCCGAAGCGACACCACCCGTGGGTGTACTGGTTGTGTCCGGAGGGGGACTTGAACCCCCACGCCCTAATACGGGCACTAGCACCTCAAGCTAGCGCGTCTGCCATTCCGCCACCCGGACTTGCTGGTGTGCCAAAAGATTATCCGACTGATTGTCGTAAACCAAATCGCCTATCTGACCTGCGGTTTTTGTGGGGGTTCGGATGATCTTGACGGTGCGGTCACGCGCCGAATCCTGGAACGCCCCAGGTCTCCCTGTTTCGGTGGCGAACCAGGGAGACCGACCACGGCGCCCAGCGCTCGGGAACGCCCAAAAAGTCAGTTCTGGTCGACGTGCTGGACGCTGTGAGTTCCCGCACGGCGACCGGCGAAGACGCAGTCCGCGAGGGATAGTCCGCTGACGTAGCCGTTGGAGCAGATGCCGACTGCCGCGCGGCCGGCGGCGTAGAGCCCGGGGATGGTGTCGCCGGTTTCGGTGCGGACGGCGCCGGTTTGTTCGTCGACGAGGAGGCCGCCGAGGGTGAGCATCGGCATGGGGTAGGTGAGGCGGGCGGCGAAGGAGATGTCGAGTAGGGCGTAGGGGCCGGTGCGGATGGGGCGGCGGATGTCGTCGGGTTTGCCCAGTGGGTCGGGGGTGCCCTGGTCGATGGCGTGATTGTGGGCGTCGACGGTGGCGCGCAGGCCTGCGGGGTCGACGCCCGCCCGGGTGGCGGCTTCTTCGATGGTGCGGCCGGTGGTGCGGCCGAATCGGAGGAGCCGTTCGGTCTGCATGCGCTGGAACCACACCGACTGGCCGGCGATCTGGGTGCGTGCTTCGGCGGCGAGCTCGGCGTCGACGAGCAGCCAGGCACGGCGGCCGGGGGCGGTGGCGATAGCGGCGCCCAGTGCCGCGCCGTAGCGTGATTCGTCGACCATGCGACTGCCTTCGGTGTTCACCGCGATCGCGCCGTAGAAGGCGCTGGGTGGGCCGATGAAACGCCATGCCGACATCGCGTCCATCTTCCCGGTGGCCGCGCCGATCTGCTCGGCCATCGTGATGCCGCTGCCGTCGTCCCCGGCCGATCCGAGCGGCAGACCCTGCGCCCAGGGATAGTGGGGGCTGTGCCGGGCGACCATCGCCGAGTTGGCGATGAATCCGCCGGTGGTCAGTACGACACCGGAGCGGGCCCGGATCCGCACCGGCACACCGTGTTTGCGCTCGACGCGTGCGATGAGCGCTTGCACGGCTCGGCGCAGGCCCTGGTGGTACACACCGGGTTTCGACGAGATCCGTGCCAGTGCCGCGAAACGGCGTCGCACGGCGGCGGGTGCGCCGTCGAGGGTGACCGCTTCGATGCCGGTCACCCGGCCGTCCTCGACCACGAGCCGGGTCGCCGTGGTTCCGGTTCGGACCCGGACGCCGCGGGCGGCGGCCGATCGTGCCAGCGGGCGGAACACCGCCTTGCCCGAGACGCCGGGTCCGTGGGCGCGGTGTCCGCGCTGACGTGGTTTCGCGAGTTCTCGGTAGCCACCGGCGTTTTCGCTGCCGGAGTAGTAGAGGTAGTAGTCGTCGGTGGGGTAGGAGGTCTTGTACGGGCACACCGACGCCTCGAACGGCACGCCGTGTTCGGTGAGCCAGTCGATGAGTGCGGGGGACTCCTCGCAGAAGCGGCGTAGCGTCGCGGGGCTCACCGCGTCGCCGACCTCGGCTTGCAGGTAGGCGAACATGTTGTCTGCGTCGTCGTCGATGCCGGCGGCGTGCTGCACCCAGGTGCCCGCCCCGGCGTAGATGATTCCGCCGGACAGCTCTGTCGCGCCGCCGCCGAGGTACCGGTCGATCGCGAGGACATCCGCGCCGCGTTCGCGAGCGGCGAGTGCGGTCGTAACCCCTGCGCCGCCGTATCCGACAACGACGACATCGGCTTCATCGTCCCAGGTCAGCACCTGTACCACCTTTCGTGCGGCGGGTTGTCCGGGCCGCATCCGGAAACTATAACGTGTTCTAGAAATGGTCGGACGTCGTTCCGCCGGTGAGGGGTCTTCGCTGGGCGGTGGACGTCATCCTGTGGCGCGACACTCCGTGAAACGGCTTGGCTGTCTTACGATCCCGTTGTCGCTATCCATGGCCATCGGAGGACTTCATGCCCGTGACCATTTCCGCGTCGACCCGCGCTGTGTGGAAGATCGGCGCACAGGGACAGGCGCAGATCCTGTTCGTCGACGACTCCGCGTCTAACGCACCGGCCCGTCGATGGCCCGACACCGCCATGCCGGGCGGTCGTCCGGGGCATCTGGCATTCGACCCGAACGACTATCCGACCCTGGCACACGTCCGCACCCTCGTGCCCGAGTACGGCGCGCTGTGGGATGCCGTGGCCGAGGACTTGGCCGCGATGAACGCCGGTGCCGAGTCCGCCGCAAGGACGGGCAACTAGACCGGCGGAAGGGGTGCTCCGGCATGCACCTCACATCGATAGCGGTGGCAGGCGAGGATTCGGGAGAATGTGATGGCGAACGACGCTGATCGACGGCTGGAAATGGCTGCGGCGGCGGTCTTCACTGCTTCACGCCATCCGTTCGCGACTTGATCGGTTCGTCGCGGTCTTTCCTGAGGTGCTCACCTGATGCGACAACGCGGAGACCAGTCAGCGGTGAAACTGTCCCCTCGGCGTGTAGTCACGTTCGGGATCGAGGGGGCGCACCTTGCCGCTTATTCGGGGCAGCGGCGCCGGTTCTGGGTTGAGACTGATGATGGTCATTCCTGGCACCGGGCCCAGCGGTTCACAGAAGTCGAGAAGTCGGTCGACGGTGTAACGCCCTCGTCCACCGCGACGAGCAACGGTACGTCGGCTTCATTGACGCCGAGCCGAACAGCGGTCTCAAGGCGTGATTCACGCAGATCCTCAATTGCGTTCGCGATGACTCCCCCGAGGCGATCGCGGTGAGTTGTGTTGGGGACCATGCGTTGCACGCCACACTGTAGCAATCTCTCTGACCTGCACGAACGTTCACCTATGACATCCGGAGGCGGTGTTCGTTCCCCGGTCTCGTAGTAGGCCAACGCCGACTTCCCTCGGTGTATCCGGCTTGCCAACCCAGCCAACGACACGCCTGCAGCCTCGCGGGCAGCTCGGAGCTGCGCACCGACGATAGCGCTGTGACTGTCCATGCTGTCGCAGCATGCCACCCTGTGGACACGTTGTGGACGACGAATCTCTCCCAGCGCCCGCAAGATTCGAGCAGTGCCAGAGGAGCTGCCGCAACCGAACATGGCGATGATCCGGGATGTGTGAACCATGGGCCAAAGGATCGACGACAGACCGTGTCTGGCCTTCTACCGAGTGGCCAAGCCCAAGATCGGCACGGTCCGCGTCCACCTGGACATCGAGGTTGACGACATCGAAGCCGGTCGCTGTCAAGTGAATCGACGCGACCCCGGCGATGGCGAGTACTGACTTGCACACCGTTCTGCCCAGAACCCGCTCGCGGTCGCGATGCTCGGCGACCCTTCCGCGCACCACGGTCGCGCGAGAAGCTCAATCTACCGATGGTTCACCGATCCGGCCTCGCGACGGATCTACCCGGAAAGAGACCGGCCCGCAGTCACGCTCGTTCGTCGCCGACCTGCGCGCGGCCGTCGGACGACGCAGTCCCGGCGACGCCGAGGTGACCGAGCTGGTGGAGGAGCTGGCCCGACAGTCAGTCGAACAGGACCCCAGCTGACCATCCGCTACCGGGTAGCGCGCAGATCTCCGAAGACTCCCACGCAGGCACCGCCGGTGGTATCGGTCACCTGCAGGCGCAGACGCAACGGCTTGTCGAATTCGAGATGGATCGGCACAGAGGCACCGAGTTTCACGAGGACGTCGGTGAGTAGCGTTCCGTCGGCGTAGATCTGGAACTGCACGGCGATGTCGCTCGGCGTCGAATCGTCCTGTACGCCGAGCACACCGTCGAGGCGGGTGAACTTGCGTCCGAGGTCGTACTCGACGAACGCCATTTCCTTCCGGTAGGGCGAGAGCAGAACAGAGCGGCTGTAGGAAGTTCCCGACACCCGGCTCGGCCCGAACTCGAGATCCGCGGACTCCCCACCCGACAAAGGTTTGAAGTCCATCACGTATTGCACGGCATCGGTGCTCACGTCCGACAGAGCTCCCGAGGTCGACCCGGCAGCCGGTGTCGATGTCGATGTGCCGGATCGGGAAGTGGTCGGCGCGGCGGCTACAGCGCTTGGACGCGGGGCGGTCACCGAAACCGGCGCCGCCGTGTCGTTCGCCGGTGCGGACGACCGCTGCGAGGCAAGTACCACCACCGCGCCGACCAGCACGACGCATGTAATCCCCAACGCGACGGTGGCGAGCAGCAATGGATTACGTCGGTTGCTCACCGGCGACGGCAGATCCGCGAAGATGGCGTCCAGGTCGGCCTGGGTGGCGGCAGCGGTGATCTTTTGCGCCCGCAGATCGAATTCCCTGAGGTCGATGCGCCCGGCTGCCTGATGCTCGTTGAGAAGCCCCAGCGCGCGGTCTCTTTCGATTGTTCCGATCCGTGGATTCATTTTTCTCTTCCATTTTCCGCAGCGCGGTGGGACGCACTCTGCTGCTGGTTTGCCAAAGTTTCATCCGGTGCGAACGAATTCCTACCGACTCGGTCTCAGCGCTTACGCCCGGGCGGCTCCGTGCAATGCACCCTCGGCCGGCCCCACGCATTCTTCGCATCCTGGGGCCTTCTCGTGTCGAACAACGTCAGCCGGATGGCACCGGAAATGTCGACGGCGACCTCGCGGGCGCCGTCGGCCATCGTCATCTCGCCGGTGAAGACCTCATGATCATCGGCCTGCACGACGAATCGACCGATTCCGTCGGACGAACCGGAATCAGCGTCCTTGCCGATCCATACCGAGAACCGATCGCATGTGCCGCCGATCGTCCAGATCGCGCGATTCATGGGGTCCGACGACGTGGACGGGTAGTAGCCGACAATGCTGCTCGGGAAGCTCGCCGATCCGATTCGAACCGGATCGACCGGGTCGAAACCGTTGTTCCAGGAGACGGCTCGGTACGAGGTCAACTCGTACCACCCGTCCGCGCGGGCACCTGTCGAAGGCGCGACCCCCGGGGATGGGGCGAGGCTCGACGTGGAAGCGAAGGGAAGCGCCGATGTCGGGGAGACGGTGGGCAGGGCACGCTCGTCTGCCGAGGTGAACCGTTCCAGTAACGACAGTGCGCCCTCGGCGTTCGCGAGGCCGGCCACCAGCAAAGCTGAAACCGTTGTCACGGCCAGCCATCGCGACGGCCTCGCTTTGATGAAACTCAAGACATGCTCCAGTCCAGATTCAAGACGGTGGTGAGCCGGTTCGCGGCAGCGTTGCCGGGCAAGGTTCACCGGGTAGATGAATACGGCACTATTCGTTCTGCCGCAGCCGTTTCGGCGATATTGCGCACCCCAAACCGATACCGCCCGGAAATGAATTCTGGACGGTCGGAATTAGTGCGCCGTACGAACCAGCTTTTGCTGTTCGGTTTTAAGCTGTCCGTAGGTGTCGCGTACGTAGCGCACGTATGCGGCACCCGGGTGTGGCACCAGAGGGCGGACATGCACACCGTCGGACTCGGCGGCCAGTTGCACCTCGACGGACGCGACATGCGAACAGAACCTCAGCAGCGGTTCCGGAACCTCGTAATCCGGTACGAGATCGGCGTGTTCGATGATCAGATCGCGCATCGCCCGGTTCACCGGCATCAACGCGTGGTCTCGCCACCGCCGCCAAGTCTCGGTGGCGAGATCAGGACGACGGTGCGCCGCGGCGGGAACCTGCGCTTCGCGCAGCTTCTCCCAGATGCGTTCGTTGATGTCGACCATGACGTGCAGCGGACCGTACAGCTCACGAATCTGCCTGCTGATCCTGACCAGTCGCGCCTGCCGCCGTTCCTGGGCGAGCTGGCCGCGCTGGTTGAGCAGATAGGCGAGTCCGGCGACCGCGACGGTCGTCACGGCCGTGATGAGAGTGGCCACCATGTTCACGGAATTCACGGTAGCCACGCCGCGCCCGAATCTGGATAGGGTTGCCGTTCAGGCGATTACAGAGTCCTCCAGCCGACTTCCAGCCGAGGCCGGCGCAGCCTCGACCGCCTCGGATCGGGCCACGATCTCCGTGACCCGAACGGTGTCGCCCACCTGGGTGGACAGGTCGATCGCGCTGCGCCGATGGTGTCGCGCCACCGCCTGTTCGCCACGGGCGTCGGCGACCTTCGCGAGCCCGGCGTGACCACGAGCCTGCTCGGCGGCGCTGCAGGCAATCTGTCCGAGGGCGACAGCATGCTCGAAGGCCTCTCGGGCATCGGAGAAATCGCCGAGGGACAGATAGGCGTCACCGAGTACGTTCGCGGTCATGGCCTCGTCGGCGAACAGGTTGAACGTCCGGAACATCTCCGCCGCTTCGAGCAGCCTCGGCAAGGCGTCGAGATGCCTGCCGAGACTCACCTCGACGAGGGCCGTGTCCCGCAACAGGATGGCCCGATTTCGCGGCGCACCATGCAGATCGGCGAACGCGAGGGCGCGCAGACTCAGCTCGAGCGCCTGCTCGAACTCGCGCCTGTGCACATGCACCCACGCCTGATGGGCCAGCGCGGTGTGTTCTCCGTGCCGGTCGCCGAGCCGCACGAACAGCGCCCGCGCCTGCTCATAACGCACGGCAGCCGCCGCGGGTTCGCCCTCCGTCATCAGGGCGAGCCCGAGATTGTTGCAGGTGACAGCCTCCGCATACTGGTTTCCGGCCCGCACGGCGGCCGTGACGGCCAGCTCATGGGTCTCGGTCCACAATTCGATGTCCTTGGCGATGAACGCGAACCCGCGCACCGCGAAGGCGATCTGCCAGCACTGCTCGTCGAGACCGTGTTCGAACGCGGCGCGGGCCACGGCGGCCAGATTGTCACGCTCGGCGGTCATCGCCAGCATGGCCTCCTGGTACGTCGGTTCTGTCGCCGCGACTCGACGCGGACCAGGCGCCATCTCGCCGCGATGCCGGGACGGGGTCAGCACTCTGTCCATGCCGTCGGCGAAAGCGGTGTAATGCTCGACGAGACGAACCAGCGCCGCCCGCGCGGTGGCCCGATCGCAGTGGACGGCGGCGCGGCGGCGCGCGAACTCGCGGACCAGATCGTGGCAGCGGTATCGCCCGCGCGCGGCGGGTTCGAGCAGACTCACCTCGATCAGCAGGCGCAGATGCCGCCACATGTCCGCGGGCTCGATGCCCATCAGCGCGGCGCCGCTCCCGATGTCGAAACTCGTACCCGGGTGCAGGCCGAGTACCGTGAACGCCCGCGCCGATTCCGGTGGCAGACGGACCACGGAGTACTCGAACAGCGACTCGACATCACGGTCACCGTCGTGCAGCATCTCCAGCGCGACCAGTGGCTCGCCGTGCTCGGCCGTCGGCCACATCTCGCTGCGCAGGATCGCCGCGGCGATCCTGATCGCCACCGGCAGGCCGTGGCACTGGCGCGCGATCGCGGCGCGCTGGGAAGCGCTCGGTACACGCTCGGGAGGCAGCCCGCGGGTGAGGCGATCGAGTAGCGCGAGCGCATCGTCCTCGCTCAGCCGACCGATCGGCACTCGATCCACCTCGTCGAGTCCGTTGAGCGTGCCGCGGCTGGTGACGATGATCGCGCATGCACCCGCTCCCGGCAGCAGCGGCGCCACGTGCGCCGAGTCGACGATGTTGTCGAGCAGGACGAGATACTTTCCCGCACCGAGCTTGTCTCGCAGCAGCAACAGCCGCGAGTCCGGTTGAGCGGGAATCGATTCGGCGGCAACTCCCATCTGCCGCAACAGCGCGCCCGCGGCTACCGCCGGTGCCACGACCGGCCCGGCCGCGTAACCGCGCAGGTCGAGGAAGAGGCAGCCGTCTGGAAACCGTGACAGCAGGTGTCGCGCGGCACGAACCGCCAGCGCGGTCTTGCCGACTCCCCCGAGTCCGGACAGAACACAGACCGTGCCGCCGTCACCGACCACCGTGATCACCTCGTCGAGCTCGCGTTCCCGGCCGTGCAGAACGGCGATGTCGCGCGGCAGGTCGTTGTGCCGCAACACCTCTCGTGCGGTCGTCTCGGTCTCGGGGCAGTCCTCGGCGCCGCGCGCGATACCCGCACCTTCACCCCGATGCCACATCTCGAGCGATTCCCGCAGATCGGCCAGCCGTTTGGCATCGGGACCCGAGATATTCAGCGCCGCAAGCAATTCGTCGAGGCGCTTGGTATCGGGCAGGGTCTCTCCCCGCAGGTAGGCGTAGACGCTACTGGCGGAGACACCGACCAGTTTGGCCACTTTGCTGCATGCCACCGGGCCGGAAGTCCGCTCGGCGCGTAGCTTGGCGGCTCTCAACTCGGCGGCGAATCGCACGAACTTCAGCGTTGTCTTCTTGCTGCCCACAGTCAGCCTCCTGCTCGGGACCGCGCAGCATCCTGCAGGCTTTTCGAGCGCTTTCCAGATCTCCGGGCGCCCCGCACCTCGCCCGTGCTGGCATGACGGTTCAGTCTACCGAAGGAGACGCCCGTGTCCGAGGCGATGAGCCGGCCCAGATCCCACGATGACGTCCCCTTCGATGCGGCGGAGTCGAGGCCGAGGTGCGATCCGTTCCGTCCGTACGGCCTGGTGCTGGACTCCGACGGCCGAATTCTGCTGGTGGACAGGGCGGACGAGCCACTCGACCGCCAGTTCTCGCAGGTGACGACAGTGCCGCTGCACGCGCAAACCGCTGCGCGACGACATCGACTACCCGCGGGGGGCGACGACTTCGGCCCCGACGCCCAACGGGGCGCGTGAAGGCAGATGTTCCGCCACATCTCCATCGTCGACTCCGCCCTCACCGCCATCGACCAGCACGTTGCCGCCCACCCACCGGAACGTGGTGGCGGGTTGCTCGGTCCGCTCGGAATGCCACTGATCACGTCATTTCTTCCTGACCCGGACGGTGTTTCGCCGACGGCGACCTTCCGTTTCTCAGCGGCGTTCCAGCGCGCCCTCACGCGCGTCGAGTTGGTCGAACCCGACCTCGAATTGAAGGGAATCGTGCACTCGCACACCGAGGGCGCCGAGCATCCCTCAGCCGCGGACCTCGTGGCGTTCGCCGATTGCCTGCGCCTGACGCCATGGCTGGGCAGGTATGTCACGCCCATTGTGACCCGACAGAATCAGCGCACCGAAGACCACCACGTGCTCCTGCCCAACGGCGTCATGGCCGTCTTCGTCTCGACGCCGACCACGCTGGGCGCGGTCGAGGTCCGTCCCGCCCGAGTGCAGATCCTGCCGATCGGACGAGACTGCGCCAGACTCGCGGCGACACTCGGCGCATCGGTATCCACACCGAGAACCGCCGATGTCGAAGGGGTCGTCCATATCGCGGTCGCTCTGCGCACCGAGTCGCTCGTGCTGACGCTGTTGTTCCCGCTGCTGTACCCGACCCAGGCTCCGATCGCGTTGGCCGTACGCACCGTCGACCACCACCACCGCATACTTCCGCTGCCACTCACCTGGGATCTGACCGTCGCGGCGGGATCCCGGTTGGTGCGGGCTCTGGACACCGTGGCGGATCTGTCGTGGTGAATCCAATCCGCGACGAGCTCGACCTCGCCTACCATTCTGGCCCGTCACCGACTTCGCCACGGGGTGGCGAGCGCGCCGCGCGATTCGTATTCCACTCGGGCAGAACATCTTCGGGACGTCGATCAGAAGGGACGACATGAGGAACAAGACAACGATGACGCCGACACGGGCTGCTGAGCAGCCCACCTCGCTCCAGTGAGCACCGAGCTGGACTCGGCCGGCCCGCCGGCCTCGGACAGCGCACCACGGGTGTTCGTCTCCTATTCGCACGACTCACCTGAGCACAAGGAGTTGGTACGCGAGTTCAGCACGTTCCTCCGCAGCGAGGCGGGCGTCGACGTCCGGCTCGACGTCTGGGACGACAAGGAGCGCCTCGACTGGTCGCTGTGGGCCATCGAGCAACTGACCGAGGCGGATTTCGTGCTCGTCATCGCCTCTCCCGCCTACAAACGCCGTGCGGACGGCACCGCCGCCGCGGACGAGGGGCGGGGCGCACAGTTCGAGGCGGCGATCATCCGCGACGGCATCACGAGGGATCGTCCGAGGGAAACCCGGCGAATTCTGCCGGTCATCCTCCCTGGCCGCTCGGTCGACGAGGTCCCGGTCTTCCTGACCGCTCATTCCACCACCCGGTATGAGATCAGCGAATTCACGACCGAGGGCGTCAACGATCTGCTCGCGGCGCTCAGTGGAGTCACCGAACATCCCGCGCCGCCTCGTGGCACCTGGGTCGGGCCGCGGTTCGGTACCCGACGCACCGAAACACAGCCTGCCGATGTCGCACCACGCAAGCGCACGGCACGACTGCTCACCGACGCTTTGGACCCGATCACGCGCGGACCGGATCTGCAGATCACCGGAGCCGATCTGAACGGAATCCACTACGGCAACAGCATTGTTCACCGCTGTGCGAATTTCTGTGGCGACCCGCGTAGCCCGATCGAGTACAACCTGCGCCGGTCGTTCCACGAGTTCGAGACCCTGGTCGGAATCCTGGACGACGCCGTCGACGCGCGCCAGATCGGCTACTTCCAGGTCTTCCTCGACGGCGAGGCGCAGAAACAGGTCGAGGTGACCTACGGTGAACCGGCGCGTATCCGCTACGACGTGAGCGATGTCCTGCGGCTACGCCTGGTCGCCTATCGTCCCGACACGGTCGCCAATCCGATGCTCGCCGGATTGGGTGCGGCCGTCGGGCGTCCAAGCAAGCTACCGGCTCTGGCCTGGGGGAACCCCACCCTGTTCGCCTGAGGGCTACCTCTCCGTTTCCAGTGGCGTTCAGCGTATTTCAGCGTTTCCACGCCACACGCCCCGACACCACCGCAGCAGCGCATTCTCGATGCGGCAACGCCCACGGCGTCGTCACGAGAAGGCCCGCCGATTCGGGCACCGGGCGGGGTGCACTCGAATGCGCACCCCGCCCTTCGGAAACGGATAAGAGGTAATCGAATGCGATATGTCAACGCATTGTTCGTAGCGGTATTCGGAATCACGCTCTGTGTAGCCGGATTCAATTTCTACGGTTCGGGCGCGATCGTGGCGATCGTGCTGGGGCTGATATCCGTGGGATACGGAGGCTATATCGCGTTCTCGCGCGGCAGCTACTTCATGACGGACTGGTTCTACGCGCTGCCCATCGTGGGTGGGCTCGTCCTCTTCGCGGGCCTGAGTCGATGACCGGGAGTGGATCGCCGATGACATTCCGACGCGTCACCACGGTGACGGTAGGCATCGTCTTGGTCCTGGCGTCCGTCTCGTGCGGGCAGGACCCGACGACGGTGACCTGTTCCGAGTTCGCGGCGATGAGCTACGAGGAACAGAACGAAACCCTCGACGACCTGTTGTCCGCCCACGACCTCGAAACGCTGTCGACCGCCAACACCATCGGCGTGCGCACCGAAGTGGACTCCTACTGCGGCACTTTCGGATTCAGCAAGGACACCGGGGGCAAGGCGGGCCGCAACGGCACACAGCAGATCGACAACGCCGTCGACTGGGACTCCAGCACATGGGGCTGAACCGGCGCGCCGCGGCCCACCGCGGCGCGCCCCGCAATTCGGGAAAGGTGAATACGCGATGACCGTGGAAATTGCCGTGACCATGTTGGTCGCCTGGGCGATCGGCAAGGCCGGCCGAGTCCGCCAACCTATCAACGGAATCACCGGCCGAGCGCTCGACCTCGCGATCGATGGGGTGCGCGAGGCTGTTGTCGCCAAGCTCGGCGGCGACCCGGCCGTGCAACAACTGTTCTACGAGGCCCGCGCCACCGACGGCGCGGTGTCCGCGGAAACCCATGTCGCGGTGGAACGGTCGATTTCGGCGGCGGTCGCCGCCGACAGCCGATTCGGCGCCGAACTCGCGCGACTGACCGCAACCCCGGCTCCGTCTCCCGTCCCGTCCGATGCCGGGTCGCGCACCTACTCCGGCAATTTCGGTGTAGCGGGCGATATTCACGCCTCGGGCCCGGTCAATGTCAGGAACAAGGTCGTCAACCAGGCCCGGCGCCACCCGGTCCTCGCGACGTTCGTCGTCATCGGGGTGGTCACGCTGCTCGGTTTCTCCGCCAACCAGCTGACCAGCCAACAAGAAGCGCAGCAGGTCGGCGGTGCCGAGACGATGTCCGGCGCCTGGTCTGCCTCCGACGGCACCGGCACCAAAACCTTCGGTTCCGACGGCGGCGCTTGCGATGGGTTCTACTACAGCAACGGTCGACCGCTCGACATCGGCGGCCCGATGACGTGCTCGATGTCCAGCAAACCCGACGCCGAAGGCAGGTACTCGCTACGCGTCGTTCAGAGCTCCAATCGTGCCACTTACCTCGTCGTGTTCTCGGATGCCGATCATGCGTCGGTCTTCGACACCTCCGGGGCCGAACTCTATGACCTCGAACGCTTCTGACCGGCCGATCTCCGGTTTCACGCCACACCGAGGTCCCCGGGAGCACGTAGGCGAAACTGGTGGCGAAAGCTTCATCCCGGGCTCATCCCCGCTCGCGCGGGGAGCATACCAATTGACCTGCGCGTTTGCAGACCAACCAGCCAAACTTCATTCACTTTCGACCGCTCCGTGGCCGAAATCACCAACACGGCAGACCAGCATCCGGTTCCACATACACACCACCTCATCACGCGCCCTGAGCAGCACCGTCATACCGCAGCGTCACAGCGCCCTAGCCGTCCATCGAGCGGCCTGCCGGTGCATCGTCACGACACCGACCGAGCACGGGCGAAGTTGACGACTTCTTGAAAGCGCAGCAAGGCCGCGTCCGCGGTACTCGACCCAACCCACATCAATCACACAGAAATAGCCGGAAACAGCGGGAAACGATGGGAAGTAACCAGGATGCTGCGCGCGCCAAAGTCCTGTTATCCCAGTAGTTTTGGGTACTTTCGGGTAGCTTTCGGACGACGTGAACCGGCGTCAAGTGGTCACGGGTTAAAATCCGCCAACCGTCATGCCTGTAGCGGGCGGTTTGCGGAGTAGACCGCTGGATGAGAAGAGCTTCAGGATGATTGCGCCGTCAGTCCAGCACCAATGATGTCCGCTGAATCAGACCGTGTGCGTAGTGGTCGAACCGTCCTACGCTCAACACCCAGCCCAGCACGCCGTTGGGCTGTCACACCGATAGGTCTCCGGACTCACCGGGGCGATTCACTCCTCCCGGTGCGAGTCGTTCCGATCTGCATAACCACGTTGACGGACGTAAAGGCGGTCTCCCAAACATCTCCCGACGAACGTGTCAGAGCATTACTTTCGCCGGCAGCCAACCCCAGGGGACTATCCGATCATCCGGGACTGCGCTAGAAGTTATCATCGCCGTCTAGATCGCCAAGCCATACAGCATTCTCCGGGTTAACAATATCGATATGCACCTGACCCACGTATGCCCTGAGTAGGATGACAACCCTGCCGCCGTTCCATCGCGCTACAGGGTGTGGACCGGTAAGCGCGAAGATAGGTTGACCCTCCGGAAACTGACGCGCTCCCGCAGATCCAGAAAGATACCCATCTCCTGTGAGCCGACCTCTGAAGCATCCAAATCTCCGATATCAGCCGGATAAAACGAGATCAGCTGAAGCTGGGGCACCGTGCCAAATGGATATGCCCCACTCGAAATATAGGCGATTGCGTCTGTTCGGTTGACCTCCAAATTGGTCGTGAGAGTTGCTAGGTCATCAACGCAACCCGGCGGGATCGAGCGTGGGACGACCCGCACACGGAGCCGACCATGACCAGCAACTGTCGTACCAAGACCGAGATCCGCCGCCTCCAGGCCGAGAGTGACTTCCCTTCCTCCGTCGCCGCAAATATGGTCACTAGGCTCTACCAATTCCGCTCGGGCGCGTGTGCTTCGCGAATCCACCGGAGCGATAAGAAGCGCCGCGACTTCCGGCAGGCGACACGATAGCAACCTTCGGATGGTCGGTTGTCAGCCAATACCGGCCAGGACCGCACTGCTGACCGCCCGAGCACGCTCGCACATGTCGAACGGCGCCGCGGGCCAGCTGGCAGCCAGTGGGTTGTGCGGGTTGGCGTCCACCGACACACTCACCACGTGCGCCGTGGCCGCCCCCGGTACCGCGGCCGGAACATAGGTCAGCGCGTAGCCACATTTGTTGGGTGACGGCAGTGCGGCATTCCCCGTCGACGGGTATTCGACTCCACTCATGCCCTCGTGGGTGACGACCCGGTCTTCCGGTCGTACCGCGGCTTGCTCGTTGTTACGCATGAACGTCGCTGTGACGGTGATCTTGTAGGGGTCTCCCGGCTTGCTCAAGTCGAGCGTGCACGAGTACGCGCTGACCCACCCGGTCTGTCCACCGTTCCAGCCGGGAAACAGATCCCGGATCTTCACATCAGCCGCGCACGGATTCTTCTGCACCAGGGACCGCGATCCAGGTGATGCGCCGATGTCGCGCGGCGGCATCTCGATCAAGGTATCCGCCAGAGCACCCAGGTACTCCTTGGTGGATTCACAGCGGGCAGGCCATTCGCTGGGCTGGCCGGGGGAATGGACACGCCGACCGCGCAGGCCGTGCGCGAACCCTGTCTTGCCGATCGGAAGGTAGTAGGTGCAGTCGTGGGTGCCGTAGCTGGTTCGTGACCGGAACACCTCATGGCCACCGACTGCTTCGGCGGTGTCCTGGTCGCGATCGATGCTGAGATATGCATCGGCAAGCGACAACTCGAAGATGTAGCCCGCGCCGGGCTCGACATCGGAGTTGACCATCACCCCGCACTTGCTGAATCTCTCGATCAACCAGCCGTCGGCAGGGGTCCCGTAGCGCCGCGCAAACTCCCGATCATGCAGCAAGCACGCGTGCGAGGACCGGACACGCCCCATCAAGTCCGCGGTGCCCGGTGCCACGCTGGCCTCCGCGAGGTCGCCGGGAAAGATGGCCGACTGCGGCGGCACCGTCGCGGCTGGATCTGTGCTCACCGGGATCGGCGAGCCTTCGACCAATTGCCCACACCCTGCCACCATCGCTGCCACAGCGGCCAAACAGACTGCCTCGGCGAACTTCCCCCCGCGCACCACACCTCCAGGAACGCCAACCTCTTGTCCGCGTGAGCCTATCGTGACGGCCGAGTCCAACCGCGAGCGGACGGCCGCTCCAGGGCGGTGGCACTGTCCGTGCCTGAAAGAAGAGGACCTCACCGCAATGTTGAGACTCGTTGAGAAGCGCCGTGTCGCGAACCTGCCTGGCACCGTGGTTCAGCACGCCGACTGCTCGGTGGTGGTCGTGCATCCGGAATGAATCCAGCACACTGTGAAGTGGTTCCTAGGGAAGACGATTATCGGCCGGCGTTCACGACAGAAAGGCTGAGAAATGGAAAACGACAACCCGAAAGCCGAAGAACTCGCTGTCAACGAATGCTGGGCCTTGCTCCGCACCCAGGAGATAGGCCGCCTCGCCGTGTCGGTGGACGACGACCCGGATATCTTCCCTCTCAACTACTTGGTCGACCATGGAACCATCGTGTTCAGATCCGCGCCCGGTACGAAGATGTCCGCCGCCTTGTCGAATCCGCGCGTCGCATTGGAGGTCGACGGCTACCTGGCCGAGTCCCACGAAGCCTGGAGCATAGTAATCAAGGGTCGCGCCGAAGGGATTCGTGAAATCGGTGACCTGATGGACACCGTGGATCTACCCCTGTTCCCGTGGCAGGGCGGCGCGAAGAACTTCTTCATCCGGCTCGTACCGACCTCAGTGACCGGTCGCAGATTTGCCGTTGCCGATCCCGCAGCTTGGCGGACTCCCCTTTCCGACGCACGACGATCTCCGATGGAGTAGAACGCTCGCCGGCACCACCGGGACCACGCCAACCAACCGATCCTCGCCACGGTTACTAGCGAAACTTCCTCGGCGGATGACAACTCCGAATCGGGGCCGACCAACAGCAGCACAGCGACCTCCCCGATCGACCGGCCTCGCGGGTTCATCGGGCCGGTCTCGCGCACCGATCTCTCCCGCCGTGCCAGTGTCACCCGCCGCATCGATGGACGGCGCTGCAGTCCGACCCGGAAATTATCGGTATTCGTCGGTCCCATCCGGGGCCGACCATGACAACTTCTTAGTCGTCGTCGCACCGAGGCGCGCGGACCGTGGGGTGTGTGTCGCGGAGTTGTCAGGCGAGCGCGCGGTCGGCGAACGGCAAGGCAGGGCGATAGCGCGCGGTGGCGACGATGAGGTCGGCGACGAGCAGCCCTTCCTGGTCGGGATTCATCGGGATCGCGAGGTCGTGACCGTCGGGGCCGAGGATCCGGGCGACACCGCTGCCCCCGTGCAGCACGTCGGCGCGGCCCTCCGCCGCGGCCTGCCATCCGCGCACCGGGACTACCGCAGTCGGGGCCAGCAGGTAGCTGCGAGCCGCCCGCGCGTACCTGCGGCTGGCAGCGGTGCTCAGTTCCGCCGCGTCGATCCGGGTGTCACCGCGGCAGAACGTGAAGCCGGGCCAGGACGCCAGATGGATGTGTTCACCCGCCCGCTGCATTGCCTCGCACGCGCCGGACAGGAAATGGTCGGCGCCACCGAGCGCCCCGATCGTGCCGAGTGCGGTTTCACGCAGCAGCGCGGGCCCGTCCGCCGTGCCGAACACGCTGCGTTCCAGGGCGGTGGGCAGCGTCTTGCGGGAGACGGTGATGTCGCCCTGATCGTCGATCAGCGCCTGGGACATGAACACGCGGTTCCCGGCTCGCTCGGAGAAGCCGAGGCCGACGTGGATGCCTCGGCGGCGTGCGGCGTAGCGGATCGCGCGCAGCTCGGGGCCGTCGACGGTCATCGAATTGGCGTGGTACCTGGCGAGGATGTCGCCGTCCCACTCGACCGCGCGCAACCACATCCACCATGGGAAACCGGGTATGAACGTCTCGGGGAAAGCGACCAACCGGGCGCCCTGCTCCGACGCGGCCTCGATCAACGTGATGACCTGGTCGACGCCGGCGGACACATCCAGCCACCGAGGCTCGGCCTGCACAGCCGCCACTCGCACCCTGCTCGTCATCGTCTCTCCTCGATCCAGCTGTGACACCTTCACGAGAAAGGACACGCGATACCGCCGGTCCTCACGCACCGACAGCTGAGATCACAGTCACCCGAGTTGCCGCCTCCGATAGATCGCGCAGCACACGCAAGTGCTGGGATCTGGAACGCCTACGCACGTCGCGGCACCACGACCCTGCTCACCGCGTTCAACACCGCCGACGGCACCGCGATCGGCGAGCTGCACCGCCGCCACCGCACAACCGAGTTCCGCAAGTCCTGATCGCGGCCCTTTCGAGGACGTCGAGAATGGACGCGGGCGCGCGCCACTCGATCGACGGATCGGCGTGTACTCCCGCACGGACCGCGGCTGCGAAAGATTCCATCTGAACCAGAGAGCTACTACCTGGGTGCGTGGCCGACACGCATCGTCGGCGGCCGACGCGCCGTGGGGCATGGCGAGGTCGATTACGTGCGGAACATCCCCGCGGGTGCGGGGCCGACGGCGCACCGCTCGCTACCGGCGGGATCTCGATCGGACCATCCCCGCAGGTCCGGGGCCGACATCGGCCCGTGTGTTGTCGTCGTTGTAGGTCAGTTTCACGCCGAGCTGCCGGTACACCTGATGCTTGTCGGCGGGATCCGACCGGCGCAAGGCGTTGAGTAGTCCGCCCACGGAGCTGACTAGGCTCCTGATCTCATCCTTGGTCATCGGTGAGTGTCCAGCTGCCTGCTGATCCAGCGCGGCGAGACGACTCTCGATGACGTGTTTCTCGCTGAGCACCTGACTGGTTTATAAGGCCGCCTGGGATCGGGTGCTGGCCGCGTTGACGCTCGCCGATGATGCCGGCGGCGCTCGTCGTGATCGCGGTCCCGAAGCCGGCCGGTGGCCACCGCGACACAATCCTGATCGGGTGCTAGCCGATAAGGCGTATTCCTCGGCAGCGAACCGAAAGTCTTGCGCAGCAGGCGGATCTTCGCGGTGATTCCGCAACGGTCTCAGGTAGTCAACTGGAAACGCCGTGGCCGTGCCGGTGGATGCCCGCCCAGGTTCGACTAGACGCCCATAAGGTGCGCGATGTGCTCGAGCGGGCGTTCAACAAAGCGAAGCATTGGCATGGTGTCGCGACACGTTACGACAAACTGGCCCGCACATACTGTGTGGGCCCTGTTTCGGGGCCTTCGGTTATCCTTGTGCCGTTCCCGTGGACCAGGTGATCGCCCCTCCGTCGTTGCGGTAGAGCACCAAATTGCCGGTGTCTTCCAGGACCAACGTCGACGGGCCCGTGGTCCACGTCCTCGACGACCACGCCGCGGCCCCGCTTCCGGTGTACAGGACCAGGTTGCCGTCGTTCTGGTTGACCAGATTCTCTCCGTTCGTCGTCGCGGTCGACCACAGCACTTCCCCGCTGGTCCGATAGAGCACCAGGTTGCCATCACCCTGTAGCCACAGCTCGTAGAGTCCGTTGCGGGACCGGAGCGCGGACCCGCGGGCCAGGGTCGCCCCCGCTGCCAATCGCTCGGGCCAACTCGGGACCGGCGTGACACCGTCACCACGCAGGGCCGCGCTGACATCGGCGGTGATCGGTTCCTTGCTCGCCATCGTCGTGGTCACCAGGCCGAAGTGGCACTCGGGATCATCGGCGGCGGTGCAGCGATCACGGTAGGAGTACACGATCAGCGGACCCGCATATGGCAGCGCACGCCACATCCGGACGCCCTGCACGAGGTACCTGCTGACGGTGCTCGCGCTCGGGATGGCCACGAGTCCGGCTGTCGGATAGCCGAATTCGGTAGCCCACACCTTCTTCGCGGTGTCGCCGTGGCGAACCATCACCGAGTGCACCAGGGCGAGCTCACCACACGGCGCGGACTCCGAGGGTGGCCCGAACATATTCCACCAACGATTGACGCATTCGGGATCGGCGGGGCCTTTGCCCGAGTTCCACGCCGGATACGGGTGGTGCGCGACAGCATCGAAATAGCCGCGATACCCACGGCTGTACGCCCAGTCCAACCAGGCCGACGGCGCGTTCGGATTGGTCCCACCCTGCACCGTCCCCGCCCCCGACGCCCCGGCCAGAACAACGCACCCGGGACAGCGCGCCTTCACCCGCGGGTAGGCGAGTTTGACGAGCTGCCAGTAACGCGCTTTGCGGTCGCCGACGAAGTTGGCGAAGTTCACGAAGTTCGGTTCGTTCCAGATCTCGTATGCCTGGACCTTGCCGCCGAAGTGCGCGACCGTGCGATCCACGATCGAGGTCCAGTCCTGGTCGCGGGTCGGGAACCATTTGTCGCCGCTGTGACCGCCGTTCGCCCACGGCGGCGCGTAGGCGAGAACGAGCAGAACCCGCATTCCGCGGGCGGCGGCGGCATCCACGACCGGGTCCAACCGGTCCCACCGCAGCGGCGCCCCACGAGCCGGTTCGACCGACCACCAGTCGAGGTCGAGGCGCAGCATCGGAACCTTGGGCGACACCGCGGCCTGCATGGCGGGCAGACGCCGCACGATGTCCGCGCCGTCACCTGAGCCTTCCGCGAAGCCGACGTCGGCGGACGTGAAGGAGTCGGCGGGCGCTGCCATCGCCGGGCCGGGCACAGCCGCCATCACCGACAGCGTGCTCACGACCAACGCGAGCACCGTATTTCCGACGCGAATTCGTCCGAGCAGGTCGAGAATCGATGTCTTCATCCAGAAGGCCCTTCTGTATGAAATCTTCGCGATCGATGCGTGTGCTGTAGTGTGCGCCGACTCCCGCGAAGGCCCCGAATGACACGCCGTCAACGAGGTTTCATCACCCAGTCCTGGTCTTCGTCCTCGGTTTCGCCCCTGATTGCCGATCAGCCTGCCGTTCCCGGCGCAGCCACCGAACAGCAGGTACAGCCCGGTGTCGGTGAAGCTGACCGCGGTCAGCATCAGGACGAGCGTGCGAGTCGCGAAACCGCAGGCAGAGCGCTTGGGTTCAACATCGCTCAATCCGAGAGATCCTCGAGAAACCGACGACATCAGCGGAGGCCACCCAGGCCCGAGGCGTCGACAACCTCGCCGGGCCCACGCAGATCCACTGCGCTCGGAATCGCGGTCCCGGTGACCGGCCGGATACCGTAGCCTCGTCCTTATGAGTGTCCAGGCTGGGGTGGCTCCACCGCACGACCACGTCGTGAGCATTTATGACGGACTGGATGAGCTGGCCCGCAACGTCAGCGACTTCCTCGGACAGGGGTTGGACACCGACGGTGCGGCCGTGGTGATCGCCACACCCGCCCATCGGGAAGCCATCGCGACGCGGTTGAGCGAGCACGGCTTGGACTTGACTGCCCTGACCGCGGCCGGCCGCTATCGAGCCCTGGATGCCGCGCAGACCTTGGCGAGCTTCACCATCGACGGCGCGCTCGACCGGGCTCGTTTCGCCGAAGTGATCGGCGAGGTCATCGCCGCTGCGAGTGCGGGTGGGCGTTCCGTGCGCGCGTTCGGTGAGATGGTGGCGCTGCTGTGGGCCGACGGCGATCCGGCCGCCGCGATCGAGCTCGAAGCGATGTGGAACGAGTTGGCTCAGAGCCATCGGTTCCTGCTCTACTGTGCCTATCCGCGTGACATGCTCGCCGGCGCCGACGATCTGGTGCGCCTGCAGCAAGTGTGCGCCCATCATTCCGAGATCGTCGCTCCCGACAGCTACACCGCCGCCCAGCCCGAGCTCGGGCCGAGCGCCGACCCGAACAGCGATTCTCGAACCTATCTGCCGGTACCAAGCGCCGTCAGCGCCGCGCGCCGATTCGTCACCGGCAGGCTGGGGGAATGGCAGCACGGCCCCGCGGTCATCGACGATGCCGCCCTGGTCGTTTCCGAACTCGCCGCGAACGCGGTTGCCCACGCGCATACCGCGTTCCGGATTCGTTTGTCCCAGACCGAGGGGACGGTGAGGATCGAGGCGGAGGACCTCAGCCCGCGCCGACCGGTCATGGGCACCGACCGCGGAAGTGCGGTCGGTGGACGTGGTTTGATCCTGATCGCGGCACTGGGCAGCCGATGGGGCATCGAACCGGACCCGGCAGGGCACGCCAAGAACGTGTGGTGCGAAATCCCCTCCCCTGACCTGAGGGAAGGAATCTGAGATATGTCGATCGATCTCTCCGCACCCGCGCGCGGTTCCTCGGTGGCCAGGGCGGCTGGTGCACTGATCGATAAGCGAAGCGGCGGCTGCCACGATCATGCCTGCGTGGCGTATACCACCCGCGCTGAACGCGACCGCGCCGCCGTGGAATGGCTGCTCGAGGGTGCCGCGCTCGGGCAGCGGCTGCTCGCGGTCACCGACGACGACGATGCCGGTGACCGCTTGCGAGCCGCTTTCGACGCGGCCGATGCCGGCTACGAGCTGACCCATACCTCCCTCGGGGACGTCTACGACTTGTCCGCGCCGATCGACGCCGAAGCCCAGCTTGCTCATTTCCGCGGCGAAGTCGCATCGGCCCTCGACGCGGGTTTCGCGGGCATTCGCGTCTTCACCGACATCACCGCCCTGAACCTCGATCCCGCACGCCGTCCCGGTCACGTCCGGTGGGAACACGTCGCCGACGCGTTCATGGCCGGCGGTAACCCGGTAGCCGCGATGTGTGCCTACGACCTCACCGCGACCGGCGAGGATCTGGGCGCGGTCATGGCTGTACACCCGTTGCGCCACGGCCCCTCCCGGGTCCCCACGACGTTCGGGATGTACTGGCGAGACGGCCACCGCTTCCTGGAGGGCGAGATCGATCAATTCAGCATTCCCGCCCTGATCGGCGCGCTCGAGGTCTTGCCGAGCGAGGGCGCCGACCTCGACGTCAGCGGTCTGGCGTTCCTGAGTGTGCGCGCCTCGGCGGTACTGGCTGGCATGGATCCGTCCCAGCGTGCACACCGGTCGATACGGCTGGTCAACGCCCATCCCGTCGTCGAGCGGGTATGGAGCGTGATGGATTTCGATCCCCGACGGTTGATCAAGCGCACTGATTCCTGAGCCGGCTTCCGTGCGGATTGCCGTCGTGATCTCTCGGTTCGATCGCGACTTCACCACCGCCGCACCGAATCTGGTGGGATCGCCGATTTCGCCTACGTGTCGACCTGGGCCGGATGGTCGTATCAGGGTGGCCAATAAGTCGCCACAGGAGAGAGGGCGGTCGCCGGCCTGAACTCACTGCATCGAGGCGGGCCCTACTCGACCCGGCCTCGTCCAGGGGGAACGATTCGTCTTTGCCGGGCGATTGGCTCATCGGGATGCCGGGTGTGTTGGAGCTGACGGATCGCCTCGTCGTCGAGGTCCGCGTCACGGGCGGCGGCCGCCCAGTCCCAGCGCGGCGTGGACCAGATGAAGTGCGCTATGCCCCAGCGAGGAGTCCATCCTTCCTGGCTACGCGGGCGCCGAGAGAGCATCGTGTGCTCGTTGATCGCATCGAATGCCCCGGAATCCGGATCTCGGAACGGAACGGCGTCCGGGGTGAAGTCGATCGGCACGCGTGCGAGGATCGGCGCTGCGGTGACGGTTTCGGCAAACCAGTCGGTCTGCACACGCTTGACCGCCGCGAATCGATCCTGAAGCATCTGCTGGTGTTGCTCCGGTGTGACCACGGGTCCGCCCCATACGAACTGTGCGTCGGCAATGGGCTCTCCAACCACGAGGTCGACGAACTGCGCACCGACGCCCGCCGCCTCCGACCGGTATCCGAGCATCTGGCCAGACTCCATATCGACCCAAATCCGCAGCGGCTCAGGCTTTCGGGGAGGCGGAGCCAACTCGACCGTCCAACACGCCCGGCCGACGAACTCGACCTCTTCCACCGGACCGGCAGGCCGGGTGAAATCATCACCGGCCCACTCCGCGGCCTTTCGCCGCAGTAGGAGCTGAGTCGGGCCCAGATAATGCACGCGGTCAGGTGGGCCAACGCGAGGGCGTTCCAGATCCGCGGTGAAGTCCCAGGCGTGAATGCCATCGGTGACGAAAATCGGCCGCCCATCTTCGTGCTCGACACGAAGCCGGTCTCCGTGACGCCACACCCTGCATCCGTCATCGGCGACGACAAGCATGGGACTCGACCCGATCGCGACAAACCCATCTGCCCGAGCGGCAGCACCGATCTCCCGAACGGTGCCTCGGAGGGGTACGTCAGGACCGGAGGTCAGCGCTGTCAGGACCTCAATCCATGCTGTCATGACGTGAGACTAGGCGAACCGCCCACGCACGCGCGGTATCTGCCGGTCCGTGGCACCCTGCGTTCAGGAGCGGTTTCCGCAGCCATGAGAACCACTGGTTCTCATGGCCCGCACGGTCGATCCAGACAGCGTGCTCCGCGAACTGTTGGATCTGGGCGGTCGTTTGCCGCTCTCGGCCCGGCCCGAAAATGACCGCACAACGCACTGAAGTAGCGCGGAATCGTCTGATACCGAGGCGCCCCCAGGCCTCGCTCGTCTGGCACAGCGACCGATTCCGTCGAGCCAGGCCGTTGCACGGTCTCGCGCCATGACCGACAGCCTTGCGGGAAACTACCCGCCCCGCGTATCCGACCACTCCCCCACACCCGAGTGCAGCTTGCGACGGTCCGGCCCGTGCGGGGTGTGTAACCAGCAGGATTTCGGCCCACCAGATGCTGTAATTCGGTGGTTTTCGGCGTGGAGTTCGGGAATGATCGCGCCATGGTCTCCCGAGTGCAGCACGTGGCGATCGATTGTGCGGATGCCTATGCGCTGTCTCTGTTCTGGAGCGCCGTCACCGGCAGCCCGACGCATCCGGAGGACGGACCAGGTGCGGAGGAGACTCAAGTGTTGCTCGCCGAGGGCCCGGTACTGCATTTCAACCAGGTACCCGAGTCCAAGACGATCAAGAACCGGATCCATCTGTGTCTGTGCCCCGAGACCTCACGTGATGAGGAGGTGGACCGGCTGCGCGGCATCGGTGCCACTTTTGTCGCCGATCATCGGAACCCCGATGGCTCGGGCTGGGTGATCCTCGCTGATCCCGAAGGCAACGAGTTCTGCGTGCTGCGCAATAATTCCGGCCGTGATTCGTAATACCGGGCCGACCTGCTCGATGAAAGGTCGCCAGCTCGAGGACGCATCAGTGTTCGAACGCGTCACCGATTCCACCGTCGCGTAGTCATCGACGATGACTGGCGTTTCCGGTCGAGGACGCGGCGAAGAAGTGCGGAGCCGCCGATATGAAATAACCGCGTTGTGGTCCCGGTACCAGCTCGAGGTCACCGTCTGAATCGGCTCAATGTAGACGCCCGGAGATAACGGTGGCGATGTCGATCGTCTTGGCGCACACGTCCCAATCGACGCCGGTGGCGATCCCCGCTGCGGCGATCCCGAGGTAGAACGAGCCACCGGAGGGTACCGATACGTGCACGCTACAGCTGCCGTTTCGGCCATCGGGGCGTGCCTCAGATTTCAGCACCGCGCGCTGTCCCCCGACCGCGATCTGCTGTTCGAGTGGATCCGACACCCTCCGCTGTGAGAGATCGCTGAGGTCTGTTTTGGCCGGAGCGAATCGGATGTTGAAACGCCCCGACAACGACGTCTGGATCGAGAACCACGAACACGCCGACAAGTCCTCCGGGGGTGTGTCGGCTCGAACTGCTGGGTCGAGCACGAAACGTGCGAGATCCTCACTGTCCAGCACGCTACATGGGTGATAAGTGAGCTCGGCCAATGTCCACGGCTGCGGTGCCAACGCGGGAACCGGCGAGGTCATTGCGCTCGCCGTCGTCACGACCGCAGGCTTCGAGCCGACATCGATGCCACACCCGGCCGTCGCCACGGCGACCATCCCCATAGCCGACCACCCCAGCCACCACGGACGAGCACAGGAACCTATCGCCATCAGACATTCCTCCCGCCGCCATGAAACCAGAGCTCGCAACACGGCGCACAGTGCGCCGCTCCGAGGCCTGAGCGCTGCTGAAATCGACCGCGTAGAAGTGCGGGCGAACTGTTAGGCGCAGCTTCGGCCGGTCTTCTCGGCGGCCATCCTGGTCTGGCCTCCTGCCGGTCGAGCTGGCAAGAATCCAGATGCTCAACGAGTACCGGTTCGACCCACCGCGCGGTCCGTCCCACCGACGCTGGTGGTGCGTCGTCGAACAGACTTGCGTCGCACCGGATCACGTCGGGCGTCGCGCGAGCCCGCGCGTCGGTGAATCCGATGCCGACTTCGCTGGTGCAACGCAAGTGGTCCGTCAGGGTACGGGCTGCCTGTGTCGGCCTTGGATAGCGTTTTCGCAGCCGAGTGCTGAGCACGCTGGAGGAGATACTTGGATGAACGCGGCGGAGGTCTCGAAATCCAAGCGGTTGTGTACGTATCTGCCGCGAGATCGGACAAGCACGTCCGAAGCTGTCGACGCTCACGTCCGCAAGGACAGCTGCTTACTACGGTAGTCAACACGGCACACATCAATCACACAGAAATTGCCGGAATCAACGGGAAATAATAAAAAGCGACCAAGATGCGAATTTCGTAAACACTCGTATCTACCAGCAGTTTTCGGAACTCTCGGGTAGCTTCGGGACGATGTGAACCATCGTCAGGTGGTCGCCGGTTCGAACACTCCGCCAACCCGCTCTGGAAGCGGACGGTTGGCGGAGAAGACCACTGGATCAGAAGGACTTCGAGGCGATCGTGCCGTCAGTCCAGCACCAACGACGTCCGCTGAATCAGGCGGTGTGCATAGTGATCGAATCGCCCTACTGACTGCTACTGCGAGACGACATGCAGCTCCGGACTTGGTCCGAATGGGCCATTTGATCGGGTGGGCACCAGCGGCACGGAGTCGCTGCCGCAACAACCAGCACCAGTAAGGATCGCCACGACGTATCCGCCCTCCACACAACGCAACAACCATGATCGACGGCCGATCATTTGAGGCAGGGCGCTCATGCCGGCGACAAGTAGGCGCGTGCCTGACGTCGTAGAAGACCTGTACAACCACACCTGCCTCGCGTGCGGCACCACCGCCTACTGCCCGCCCGTGCACAACGACTGCGAGCACTGACCACTGGGCAACCCAGCCGCGCGGGATACGCACAGCGACAGCAAGATCGAGCTTCCGAGAACAGAATCTGTGCGACGATCGGGTACATGGGGTGGGTGCGTGACTTCTTCCGCGAATTCGGTCCACATGTGCTGATCGTTGTGATGTTGTGCTGTTGCCCGTGCGGCTTGTTCTTCGGCTTGTGGTACACCACCCCGACGGAGAACGGTCCAGGTGGTGAAGCCTCGTGCGACAACGGAGTTCCGATGGTCTGCACGGTGGTGTTCGACCGGCGCGTGGAAGATCCGTCGGCGACGGCCTACGGCAAGCCAGTGCGCCTGGTCGCGGTCGAGGGCGATATCGCGGTGGTGGAGATCAAGGCGCTGTTCGGGTGGGTGACCAGTACTGTGCGCGCCGCCGAAGCAACCACGGTGCAGGGCGGAATTACCGACAGCTACACCACGGTGACCGTCGTCGACATCACCGAGGATCGAGTGATCATCGAGATGGAAGGCGCCAGTGACATCTAGGAGCTGAGCGGAGACCAGTGCCCCTCAGCTCCTAGGCGCCCTCTCGGCACGCAGGGCTCTGCCGCCGGACATCTACTTCAGCGCGGTGAGTCCACCGACCGCGACGCGGTCGGTGTTCCATGACACCAAGCCGATCCCCTTTACGTGGCATACCCGGGGGCCGACGGCGATCGGGGCGTGGGGGATCTCCGCGTTGCCAACCGCGGTCCGCCAGCGGACCGCGCCGGTCGTCGCGTCGAGGGCACACACCACACCCCCGACGCTCGCAGCGAACACCGAGTTCCCCGAGACGGCGGGCGGATCGTCAGCCTGCACGAACTCACCGCCCGGCGCGCCGAACACCAGCCACCATGGCGAGTCCTGTGCCGATCATGACCCCCGCCGCGACGAAACTACCCATCGCGACGCGCTTGTCACGCTCGACTGCCCGCACCGACTCCTCACGAGTGACAACCCCGGCATGGCTGCCTGATTGACGAACCTCGCAAAACGACTGGCACGAAGGGCCTCCCAGAACGAGCATCGTCAAGATCGCGCCGAGGACGGCGGCGAGGCATCCGCCCAGTACCAGTCCGATGGCGACGTAGCGCAGCAGAGAAAACCCCACACTGCGGTTCTGAACCGATTCCATCGGGCGCGGCGTAGGTGACTGTCTCACCGCACACCCGCATCCAAGTAGTCCGCCGACGTCATCATCGTCATACCCTCGCTTTCACTAGCCCACAGCAACTTTCGAGGCCACCACCGCTGACGTGCGCGGGCTGGCTCGTTCCATACGTCGAGTCAAAGGCGCACCGTGTTGCCGGAGCATATGAGATTTTCGATACACCGACCATATGTGTCGATGAGTAGCATCCAGGGTTTCGTGCAGGATCCTCGCCTCGATCACCGGATCATCGCCCACCGCAAGGTCCGCCGGGACACCTGTACGGAACCGGGGTAGCCCCTACTCCTTCGCGATCTCGACCACACCGTTCCGAGCCCCTGGCTCGAGGCCGCCGACGTCCTCGTCGGAGTCCACGGCATCGGCGGTCGGACGGCGGCCCGGTGCCCACGCGGCGATGAGGACGGCCGCACCGATCGTCAGGAATCCCAGCACGATCGCGGATTCCCGCATGCCGTGCAGGAACGCGGATTTCGCGAAGTCGCCGAGTTGCTGGGCGACCGGTCCCGCCCGCGCGACCACCTCGAGGGCAGCCGCGAGCGAATCACCGACCGGTTCGCGGGCGGTCTCGGGAAGGCTCGGCAGGGCGGGTGCGATCCGCTCGCCGTATCCGGCGGCAAGCACACTGCCCGAGATGGCGATGCCGATGGCGGCGCCGACTTCACGTGCGGCATCGTTGACCGCGGCGGCGACACCGTGTTTCGCCACGGGTGTGCCGTCGACGATGGCGGCGGTCGCGGGCGCGGTGCACAGCCCGATTCCGGCGCTCATCAGCAGCAGCGGACCGAGGACGTCCAGGTAGGAGGTGTGCACATCGACCTGCGCGATGAGGAACATCCCGGCACCGATCGACGCGAGACCGGCGAAGGCGGGAACCCGGAGCCCGAACCGCGTCGCGAGCCGGGGTGCGATCACGGAGATCGCCACCATCGGTAGACCCATCGGTGCGAGCGCGAGTGCCGAGACCAGCGGACGGTAGCCGAGGATCAGCTGAAAATATTGCACGATCAGCATGAACAGCCCGAAGGTGACCAGGAACTGCACCGTCACGATCGCGGTGCCGCTGCCGAAACCCCGGTCGGCGAACAGCCCGACATCGATCAGCGGATGCGCCACCCGCTTCTCGACAACGACGAAGACGACACCGAGGACCACACCGGCGACCGTCGCACCGAGCACCAACGGATCGAGCCACCCCCGCGCGGGTACCTCGATGGCGGCCACGACGATCGCGCCGATGGCCAGAGCGCTGGTCACCGTACCGAGTGGGTCCATCGCCGACCGCGAGGTGTCGACCGATTCGGGCAGGGTGCACGCGGCTACCGACAGCAGCGCGCCCGCGATCGCCATCCCGACGAAAATCGCGACCCAGGACCAGTTTTCGATCAGCACACCGGAGCCGAGGATGCCGAGGATCGCGCCGACACCGGCGACTCCTGCCCACAATCCGACCGCGCTGCCCCGGCGTTCCAGGGGGAAGCCGGCGGTGATGAGCGACAGCGTGGACGGCATCACCAGTGCCGCACCGATTCCCGTGAACACCCGCGTGGCGATCAGCCAGAGCGGGCTGTCGAGCACAAGGGGCGCCGCCGAACCGACGGCGAAGATCACCAGTCCGACGACGAGGACGATGCGCCTGCCGTACCTGTCCCCCAGCGCACCGCCCGGCAGGACCAGGCAGGCGAGGGCCAGCGTGTAACCGTCGACGATCCAGGTGAGTTCGGCCTGGCTGGCGCCGGTATCGGCCGCGATCTGCGGCAGCGCGGTGTACAGCGCGGCCATCGAAGCGGTGACCAGAACCACGGCGAGACAGGACAACGTCAGCAGGCGGCGCTGGACGGAAGACAATCGGGCACGTCCGGTGGAAACCATCTGTCCTCCGCTACTATCAGTATCGCTTCGCTACAAGATGTAGCATAAGTATGCGCCGGGAGGTAGGCCTACGAGATGGTCGACAGCGGAATACTGGGCGATATGAGTGATTTCGACGCCGACGAGGTCGATCCGCGCCGCGTGCGGTCACGTGCCCGGCTGCTCGATGCCGCCACCACCCTGCTGCAGAACGGCGGCCTGGAGGCGGTGACCATCGAGGGCGTCACCAAACTGTCCAAAGTCGCCAGGACCACCCTGTACCGGCATTTCGACAACGCGGTCCAGTTGCGGGCGGCCACCATCGAACGCCTGCTGCCCTCGGCGGTGCAGACCCCACCCGAAGGCCCGCTGCGCGACCGGCTGATCACTCTGCTCGAGCGCCAGGCCGACGCGATCAGGGACACTCCCCTGCAGGTGTCGACCCTGGCGTGGCTGGCGACCGGCTCCGACCGCACGGCCGACAGCCCCGCCATCACCTCGCTGCGCAGGCGCCTCATCGATCAGTACCGCGCGCCGTTCGACCAGGTGCTCGAAACACCGGAGGCCCGTGCGCAACTGGGCGACTTCGACACCTACTTCGCGCTGTCGCAGCTGGTCGGCCCGCTCGTCTTCGCCAAACTGCTCGGCCTGCGCGAATCGACTCCCCAGGATTGCGCCCGGATCGTCGACGACTTTCTCGCGGCCCGCGCCGCGATCACCACCGACGGATCCGGGCGACACCCCGGCTAGCTCCCGTCAGATCACGACACCGACATCGTTGCGCACCAGGACATCCAGCGCGCGCTCGGCCACCGCGGCGATGGTCATGGAGGGATTGCACGCGGCCGTATTGCCGGGCATGAGGGCGCCGTCGAGGACGTAGAGGCCCCGCTGGCCGCGCACCCGGCCCTCCAGATCGCACACACTGCCCATGTTCGCCCCACCCAGCGGATGCCAAGTGGAGGGGAAGATCGCGTTGGTGTCGATCAGGTGTGCGCTCGGGCCCGCGACACGACGGATCGCGGCATCGATGTGCGCCTGGATGCCTCGGTCACCCTCGTGGGGCCAGCGCAGTCGCGCGTCGTCGGATCCGGCGTCGTAGACGAAGTCGCCGCGTCCGTCGCTCACCCCGTACCCGACGAGCATGGTGCTGCCCGCGTCCAGCGACAGCGGCGGGATCGACGCCTGGATGAAGGTGAACGCCGCCTGCGGATCGTCCCAGTTCTTGCTCCCGAAGACGACCGGGCCACCTTGGGCCGCACCGAAATTCGCCGACGGATCCCGCCAGACATAGATCCGGTCGGCATTGGTACCCCAGCCCTTCCCCAGTTCGTCCGGCAGGTCGGGAATCGCGCCCTTGGCACCGGCGCGCACCAGCAGGCGGGTGGTGTTGAGGCTGCCTGCGGCCAGCACGAGGGTCGGCGTCGTGATGACCTTGTTCTCCAGGACCACGCCGCCGGTGTCGATGCGGTCGACCCGCACCACCCAGCGGCCGTCGGGAGCCCGCTCGATGTCGGTGACCTCGTGCAGGGTCTGCACGTCCACGATGCCCGTCGTCTCGGCGGCGGCGACATAGGTGACGTCGACGGAGTTCTTGCCCCCGTTGTTCACCCCCATCGCGCCGTCGCCGTTGGTGTAGGACGGCTTCATCTCCCCACGCAGCTCGGCCAGTGCGTAGTTCCAGTCGATCGGCATCGGGATCTTCGACAGCGGCAGTCCGGCTCCGCGAACCCGCTCCGCGAAGATCCGCGCCGCCGCGTAGGGCGCGCTGTCGACCAGTTCGTCCGGCGCGGTGGCCAGCCCGAGCATCCGCGCCACCCTCGGATAGAAGACCTGATCCATGCGCTCCCAGTCGATCCCGGCCGGGAAGTGCGTCTCGAAGACTTCGCGCGTCGGTTGCAGCGACATGCCCTGGTACACCAGCGATCCGCCGCCGAGCCCAGCCGCGCACAGCGCGGTCATCCCCGTGCCCGAGACCGCTTCGAGCAGTCCGGCATAGCGGTCGAAGATCAAGGGTGTGCCGAAGAGTGTCGGGCTGGATCGATGCCACAGCAACCGCTTGTCCGGCTGGGTGGCGCGGGGGAAGGTCTCCGAGTTGGGCCCGGTGGCCCAGCGTCGGCCGCGTTCGAGCAGCAGCACCGGAACGCCTGCCTGGGCCAGGCGCAGGGCGGCGACGCCGCCGCCGAAGCCGGAGCCGATCACCACCGCCCGGCGTTCCTCCCTGGTGAGTGGGATCCCGCCGGTGCGGGCGGCGATCCCGGGAGTGGCGGCGGCGCCGCGGGCGGAGGCCAGCAGTAGTCCGGCGCCTGCGGCACCGCCGAGTAGTGCGCGGCGGGTCATCATCGGCATGTCGAAACCTTCATCGTGTCGTCCTGGCACGGGTCGACCCCGCGCCGTTCCAGTAGGAGGGAAAGCAGGCCGATCTCCTGGCCCTGAGTGCGCACGATCTCGCGTGCCGAGCGTTCGACCTCGCCGCCCGTGAGCACGGCGTCGGCCGCCGCGGCCATGTCGACGCCACCCGCGTGATGTCTGAGCATCAGTCGCAGGAAGACGATCTCGGCCTCGGTGCCACGCGCGGCCGAGAGCTGGTCCAGCTCGGCGGCCGTGACAGTGCCCGGCATCACCGGCATCGGTTGTCCTGCCGAATGTCGTTGCCCGTGGAGGTCATCCGGCAGCCACGCCATGGCCCTGTCGCTGGTGACCGGTGCGCCGGCCAACCGGAGCCAGCCGAGGAACATGCCCGATTCGGTGCGCTGCTCGTCGGCGATCTGACGGGCGAGTCCCACGACGAACGGGTCGGCGCCGGTGTCCAGTCGTTGCGTGAGAAGCATCGCCTGGGTGTGGTGGGCAAGCATGTCCTGGATGAAACCGATCTCGGTCTCACTGAGCACCTTCGGCGCGCTCGTCGTCGTGGGCAGCGCAGGCCGTAGCGCCGCTCCCATGGCGAGCAGCAAGATCGCCAGCGCACCGAATCCGGCGTATCGGAAAGCGTTGTGCCGTCTCATGATCCGGTCGTCGAGTCCTGGTCCGGCGGCGGAGTGTAGACCTCGGGCGAGAGCTCGAGCGCCAGGAAACCGTTGTCCGCGCATGTGGTCCAGAGTTGGTTGCCACGCCATTCCGGTGGCGAGAAGCACCAGTCGGTCGACAGATCACCGAGGGCGAGGGTGCCGCTGCGCGCGCTCAGCGCCTGGGCGGGGTCGAACACGCCGCGCAACATGGACTGGACCACCGCGGGCGCCGAGAGCACCGGCACGCCGATGATCGAGGCCAGCGCGTGCGGGGAATTCCAGAGCTGGGCGTTCTCGCCGGTCCGCGCGGGCGGATTGAAGTAACCGATCTCCCGGACAGCACCGGGATCGCGTACGTCGAACACGCGGATTCCCGACGAGGTCCAGCCACACGCGAGGGCGGTCGGGTCGGCGGGCCGGTCGGCGGCGCAGTAGTGCGCGTCGTAGGCGAACAGGGATCCTCCCGCGGCCGAGGCGAGCATCGAGTCCTGGTTCTCGGGCAGATTGATCTCGAGCTTGATCGACCCGGCGATCCTGGGCTGACGGTCGTCGGCGACATCGATGAGTTTCACACCGCCCGATCCCGCCTCGTCGACGGCGAACACATACGGCACTCCGCCGTAGGTCACCGGAACGGTGTGCTGGGTGGCCCACCCGTCGGACCAGGTCATGTCCGACAGTTCGGGAACCTGCGGAGACGGATCGCGCCGCTGCACCGCGCTGATGTCGAGCACCTTCATGCCGCCGAGGTTGTTCGCCAGGTAGAGGCGGTTGCCGTCCGGGGAGACGCCGAGCCCGTGCATGGACATCCCCGGCATCCCCTGCCACACCACCCGGGGATTCGCCGGGTCGGTCAGGTCGACGGCGCTGAGCAGGCCGGGCGCCGTGCCCGAACTCCAATAGGTTCGCCCGTCCGGGGAGAAACCACCCTCGTGCGCCGTGATCGGCAGCGGCAGCAGCGGATTCGTACCGGTACCGGGGTTGAGCAGGCGCGGGTGCGCGCAGTCGCTGATGTCGTAGATCGACAGCAGGCCGGCACCGACCAACGCGGGCACCCCCGCACCGACGAGCAGTTTGCGGGCCTTGTTGACCTTCAAGCTCTCCCACGTACCGGCGAGCATCGCCGGCTCGGTCAGCGTGGCGGTGTGCACCGGCGCCGACGGGTCGCGCACGTCCAGGACGTGGACGCCCGCGTCGGGGCCGAGCAGGTCACCGGGGAAGAACGTGCCGACGTAGGCGCAGTGCTCGAAGGTGACCGAGGTGATGCCACCGCCGCGACCGCCCGCCGCGCCGAGCAGCCGCATGTTGCACCGGAATCCCTCGCGGGACCGTCCGCTGTCGCGATCGGCCGCTGGAACGTCGCCCTGCAGGCCGGTTTCGGGCGCGGATCCCGGCAGGCAGTCGACCCGACTCGCGGCCGGTTGGGAGTGCGCGCTCACCGCGCCCATCGACACCAGCAACGCGGTGACGAGAATCAGTCCGGCGCGCCAGTGCGCACGGGCAGAAATAGATCTCATGTATGCAGTCGTCGCCCGAGGTGAGGGCGCCTTTCTCGAGTAGTAACCATGTTACTGTCGATCGGACGCTACCACTCGGACTCGCCCGCCGGAACGAAATCGAGCGAAGCCGGAAGGAACGTTCCCGCAGCGGAGAGGCGGGTTACCTCACGCGCTCGCCTTCGACCTCGCGCAGGAACGATTCGATGAGTTCGACGACCTCCGCATGGCCTGTGTCGACCTCGAAGGCCTCCTCCATGCGCAGGAAGCGCGAGACGCTCGACATCAGCAGGATGAGCGCACCCGGGCTGTAGCCCGCGCCGCCGTGATCGGCCAGCGCCGAGGACACGGCATCGAGCTGGAGCGCGCGGAATCGGCGGGAGGACTCGGCGATCTCGGCCCGAATCGCCTTGCGGTGATTCGCCAGCGCGACGAATTCCATGGTCAGCGCGGTCTGGGACTGGTCGTTGATGGCGTCCCACAACGCCCACAGCGGTTGCGGCGATTCCAGCGCACGCAGTTGACGTTCGTAGCTGCGATCGGCGCCGCGCCGGAACAACTCGACGAACAGATTGTCCATGTTGCCGAAGTAGTAGTAGACGAGCGCGGGATTCACGCCCGCCGTGGTGCCGAGGCGTCGGGAGCTGACGGCGGCATAGCCCTCCTCGAGCATGATGCGCTCGGCCGCGTCGAGCAAAGCGGAACGGGTGGTCGGGTTCTCGGCGTCACGGGCGGGCTTCACATGTAGGCCTGTCTGTCGGGCGAGCGGCACATCGCCGTTCGCGAGCGTCGCGCTACACCCTTGACAGTGGTGAGCGTCGTCACGTATATCTTAATCACTCGCTCAAATTGAGCAGTCGGTTAAGACCCCGGATCAGGCCTGACAGGTCATTTCGGTGGCTCGCCGACGGCCATTCACACTGACCGCCCTTCCCACCGGCGAAGGGTTTCCCGCGCCGCGCAGCCGGCGCCATCGCGCCCCGGAACGGGTGCTCGCTGCCTTGCCGAGAGCAGAGGAATTCGGATGAACAACACAGCCCCAACGCCTTCGGGCTCGACCGCACCCGCCCGGGTCGCCGTGGTGACCGGTGGCGCCTCCGGGATGGGTGTGTCCATCTGCGCCGCGTTCGCCGCGGCGGGCCATCGGGTCGCGGTTCTCGACATCGACGGCGCGGCCGCGCAACGCACCGCCGAACAGCTGCGCGAAGCCGGTGCGGCGACCATGGCCGCCGCGGTCGACGTCACCGATCGCGATGCTGTCCGGGCGACCATGGACAAGGTGCGGGCCGAGTTCGGTGCCGTCGAAATCCTGGTCACCAGTGCGGGTTCCGTGGATTTCGCACCGTTCACCGACATCAGCCCGCAGGCGTGGAACCGCATCGTCGACGTGAACCTCAACGGGGTCTTCCACTGCGCCCAGGCGGTGGTCGGGGACATGGTCGCGGCCGGGTGGGGTCGCATCGTCACGATCTCGTCGTCGAGCGCGCAGCGCGGTTCGCCGGGAATGGTGCACTACACCGCCGCCAAAGGCGCGGTGGTCGCGATGACCAAAGCCCTCGCGCGGGAGTACGCCGCGGCGGGCATCACGGTGAACACGATCCCGCCCTCGGGCATCGACACACCGATGTCGCGCCGGTCCCAAGCCGCCGGGCACCTGCCCGACAACGAACGGATGGCGGCCGCGATTCCGGTGGGGCACTTGGGAACCGGTGACGACATCGCCGCGGCGTGCGTCTTCCTGTGTTCGGAACAGGCCGGCTATATCACCGGCCAGATTCTCGGTGTGAACGGCGGATCGGTGATATGAGGAGCTCGGCCACTCCCCGCCTGGCGCCGCTACCGGTGCGGGACTGGGACGAGGACACGCGGGCGGTGTTCCGGGGTCACGTGACATCGGCGGATCGATATCTGTCCGGCGCGCCCGATGCCCCGGCCATGCCGGGCATTCTCGGATTGCTGGCCCACCATACGGAATTGGCCGGTGCGTGGCTGGCCTACAACGGGCAGCTCATCGAGCGGCCGACGGTCGACCCACGCGACCGCGAACTGGTGATCCTGCGGGTGGCCTGGCGCAGCGAGTCGGCTTACGAATGGGCGCAGCACGTCCGGATCGCCACCGGTCTCGGCGTCACCGAGGAACAGATCTCCGCGATCCGCCACGGATCGCATTCCCCGGTCTGGTCGCCGGTGCAGCGGTGCCTGCTGGCCATGACCGATCAGCTGCTGGCCCGGCACCGCGTCGACGACCCGACCTGGGCGCAGCTGGAATCGCACTTCGACAGCAGGCAGCTCATCGAGCTGCTGTTCGTCGCCGGCTCGTACCTGTGCCTGGCGATGGTGCTCAACAGCGTTGCGCTGCAACCGGACCCGGAACGGGAGGAACGATCATGAGTGAACTCGTAGAAGAACCGGCCACCCGGCATCAGTGGCCGAGGCCCGCCGAAGGCAGCTGGACCGAGCATTACCCCGAACTGGGCACGTCCATGATGTCGTTCGAGGATTCGGTCTCGCCGGAGTTCTTCGAACTCGAGCGGAACGCGATCTTTCGCCGGGCCTGGCTCAATGTCGGCCGGATCGAGCAACTGCCACGCACCGGCAGCTATTTCACGAAGGAAATCGAAGCGGTCCGCACGTCGATCGTCGTGGTCCGCGACCACGACGGTACGGTGCGCGCCTTCCACAATGTGTGCCGCCACCGCGGAAACAAGCTGGTGTGGAACGAGTTTCCCAAGGCCGAGACCTCGGGGGTCTGCCGTCAGTTCACCTGCAAATATCACGGCTGGCGCTACGGGCTCGACGGCTCGCTGAGTTTCGTGCAGCAGGAAGACGAGTTCTTCGACCTCGACAAGGCCGGGCTGGGGCTGGCGGCGGTGCACTGCGAGGTGTGGGCCGGCTTCATCTTCGTCAATCTCGACGACACACCACGCCAGACGCTGCGCGAATTCCTCGGCCCGATGATCACCGATCTGGAGGGTTATCCGTTCGACAAGATGACGGAGTGGTACGAGTTCACGGCCGACAACCAGAGCAACTGGAAGTTGTTCGCCGATGCGTTCCAGGAGTATTACCACGTTCCCGGCCTGCATTCCCAGCAGGTGCCAAGTGCGGTGCGAACGCCCGGAAAGGGCTTCGAGTGCGCGCATTTCCAGGTGGACGGCCCGCATCGGATGGTGTCGACCGGCGGCGCGCGCCGCTGGACGTTGCCCGCGGAATTCATGTATCCGATCGAACGGGTCACCCGCAGCGGTCTGGTCGGGCCGTGGGAATCACCCGACATCGGTGAGCCGCCCAAGGGCTTGAATCCGGGCCGGATCGAACCGTGGGGCATCGACAACTTCCAGATCTTCCCCAATATCGAGATCCTCATCTACCGGGGCTGGTATCTGCTCTACCGCTATTGGCCCACCTCGTACAACACCCACCGGTTCGAGGGGATGCTGTGTTTCCAGCCCGCGCGCACGGTTCGTGAGCGGGTCGAACACGAAGTCGCCTCGGTGGTGTTCAAGGAATTCGCGCTCCAGGACGCGGGCATGCTCACCGGCACGCAGACGGCGCTGGAATCGGCGTATCGCACTGCGGGTATCACCCGTTACCCCGTCAACGATCAGGAAATCCTGGTTCGCCATTTCCACAAAGTCGTCGCCGACTGGGTCGAGCAGTACCGCACCGAGGCCGGTGCCCGATGACGTCGACCATGCTCCCACCCGCCTTCGCCGACCTCGAGCGGTTCGCCGCCACCTGGTGTCTTGCCACCGAACACGAGCGCTACGCCCGCCGCCTCGGCAGCTCCATGCAGGAATTGCTCGAGTTCTACGACGCCTGCTTTCCCCGCCTGGAAGACGCCCTGGCCTACTGCGACAAATTCCCGCTCGACGACCTGCCCGAGGACGCGATTCACCTACTGCACCTGGTGTATTCGCTCGTGATGGTCGCCATGGCGGTCGAAATCTTCCAGCAACCCAAACCGGTCGACAGCGCCGATGCCGAGCTCGAGCGCGTCGCCGCGCCCTGGCCGTGAGACACGAAGGAACCCCACTATGACGATCACCATCGAGAAACTCGGGCAGGCCGTCGGCGCCCAGGTCATCGGCGTGACACGCGACCAGCTCCTCACCGACGACAGCGTCGCCGAGACGGTGATGACGGCGCTCGAGGACAACGGGGTGCTGGTCTTCCGCGATCTGCATCTGGATCCGGAGACCCAGGTGGCCTTCTGCCGCACGCTGGGCCAGGTCGACATCTCACCGGGGCATCATCCGGTGGAGGGGATCTACCGGGTCAGTCTCGACACCACCAAGAACTCCTCGGCGAGCTATCTGCGTGCCACCTTCGACTGGCACATCGACGGCTGCACGCCCGAGGACGACGCCTACCCGCAGATGGCGACGGTGCTCACCGCCAAGGCGGTCGCGACCAGCGGCGGGGAGACCGAATTCGCCAGCACCTACCGGGCTTACGACGACCTGTCCCCCGCCGAACGCACCTACCTGGGGTCGCTGCGGGTGGTGCATTCGCTCGAGGCCTCCCAGCGCGGTGTCACCACCGACCCGACACCGGAGCAGTTGGCGGCGTGGCGCAGGCGCCCGACCAAGGAGCACCCGCTCATCTGGACGCACAAATCGGGCCGTCGCTCGCTCGTGCTCGGCGCCTCGACCGACTATGTGGTCGGGTTGCCCGCCGAGGAGAGCCGGGCGTTGCTGGACGACCTGCTGCGCCGCTGCACCGCCCCCGACCGCGTCTACCGGCACACCTGGTCGGTCGGCGACACCGTGATCTGGGACAACCGTGGCGTCATCCACCGCGCCGCCCCTTATCCGGCGGGCTCACCGCGAGAGATGTTGCGCACCACTGTGCTCGGTGAAGAACCGATCGAATAACCCACCGACACAGCACGTCAGGAGTAGTCATGCCTCGTTGGCCCAAACCCGCCGAGGGTAGCTGGACACAGCACTACCCGGAACTCGGTACCGCACCGATGTCCTACGAAGACTCGATCTCCCCCGAGTTCTTCGAACTCGAACGGGACGCGATCTTCAAGCGTGCCTGGCTCAATGTCGGTCGCGTCGAGCAACTTCCACGCACCGGCAGTTATTTCACCCGCGAGATCCACGCCGCGCACACCTCGGTGATCCTGGTCCGCGACCGCGACGGCGCGGTCAACGCCTTTCACAACATCTGCAGGCACCGGGGAAACAAGCTGGTGTGGAACGAGTTTCCCCGCGAGGAGACCTCCGGGACATGCCGCCAGTTCACCTGCAAGTACCACGGCTGGCGCTACGGGCTCGACGGCGCGCTGACCTTCGTGCAGCAGGAAAGCGAATTCTTCGATCTCGACAAGAACGAACTCGGTCTCGCACGCGTGCACTGCGAGGTGTGGGCCGGCTTCATCTTCGTCAACCTGGCCGCCGAACCACAGCAGACGCTGCGGGAATTCCTCGGCCCGATGGTGACCGGACTCGAGGGCTATCCGTTCGACAAGCTCACCGAACGCTATTCCTACCGGTCCGAGGTCGGCGCGAACTGGAAGCTCTACCTCGACGCTTTCCAGGAGTTCTATCACGCACCGGTGCTGCACGGAAAACAGACGCCGGACAACTTCTCCGTCGCCGCTCAGCAGGCCGGATTCGAGGCACCGCACTATCAGCTCGACGGTCCGCACCGGTTGGTCAGCACGTCCGGTGTGGTCACCTGGGAACTCGATCCGACGATGCGCAAACCGATGGAAGACATCACCCGCAGCGGTCTTTTCGGTCCGTGGGATGTTCCCGACCTCGGGCCGATGCCCGCCGGTCTCAATCCCGCCGGCTGCGAACCCTGGGGGCTGGATTCCTTCCAATTGTGGCCGAATTTCACCATTCTCATCTGGTCCGGCGGCTGGTATCTCACCTACCAGTACTGGCCGACCTCGCACAACACACACATCTTCGAGGGAAATCTGTACTTCACGCCCGCGCGTACCCCGCGTGATCGGGTCGCCCACGAAATGGCCGCGGTCACCTTCAAGGAATACGGATTGCAGGATTCCTCGACCCTCGAGGCGACGCAGCTGATGCTGGAATCGCGTGCGGTGCGCACCTTCCAGCTCAACGACCAGGAGATCCTGTTGCGGCACCTGCACAAGGTCGCCGCCGACTGGGTCGAGGACTACCAGCGCGAGCGCACGGAGGCACCGCGATGAGCGAACAGTTGCTGCCCACCGAATTCGCCGACCTCGAGCCGTACGCCGCGGTGTGGTGTCTCGCCACCGAGACCGAGCGCTACGACCGGCGGCTGAACTCCAGTATGGCCGAGATGCAGCGCTTCTACGACGCGATCACCGCGCGAGCCGAGGACGCACTCACCTACTGCGACAAGTTCGCGCTCGACGAGCTGCCCGAAGACGCGAAAAACCTGATGTACCTGCTGTATTCGATGGTTCAGGTGTCCTTCCCCGTCGAGGTGTGGCGCCAGCCGCGCATTCCCGACACCGGGGCCGCGTCGCTCACCTGCGTCCTCGAGCCGAGCCTATGACCGGGTCACGCGTCGTCCTGCGGGCCGCGGCGTGGGTCGACGTCGAGACCGGGCAGCGGCACACACCCGCGGTGATCGTCGTCGACGGCAACCGGATCGCCGCCGTCGATCCGGCCGAGATCCCCGTCGACGCGCAGGTCATCGATCTCGGTGCCCTCACGCTGCTGCCCGGTCTGATGGACATGGAGGTCAACCTGCTCATCGGCGGACCCGACAATCCGTCGGGGTTGCCGAATCCGATGCACGGCGTGCAGGACGACCCGGTGTACCGGACCCTGCGCGCCTCGGTGAACGCCCGCGTCACCCTGCACGCCGGATTCACCACGGTCCGCAACCTCGGCCTGATGGTGAAGACCGGTGGCTACCTGCTCGATGTGGACCTGCACCGCGCCATCGAGCAGGGCTGGTTGGAAGGCCCGCGCATCGTGTCGGCCGGGCATGCCATCACCCCGACCGGCGGCCATCTGGACCCGACCATGTTCCAGCGGCTCGCCCCGCACATCATGCCGATCACCGTCGAGGAGGGCCGCGCCAACGGTGTGCCGCAGGTCCGCGAATCGGTGCGCTACCAGATCAAATACGGCGCCGAGGTCATCAAGATCTCCGCCTCGGGTGGGGTGATGTCGCACGGTACCGTCGCCGGCGCCCAGCAGTACTCCGACGAGGAACTGGCCGCGATCGTCGACGAGGCGCACCGCGCGGGGGTGCGTGTCGCCGCGCACGCGCACGGCGACGCCGGTATCCGCGCCTGTCTGCGCGCCGGGGTCGACTGCATCGAGCACGGGTCGCTGGCCGAGGACGACACCCTCGCGCTGATGGTCGAGCAAGGCACCTACCTGGTACCCACCAGCTACCTGTCCGAAGGCCTGGATGTGTCCAAAGCCGCTCCCGCACTGCGGAAGAAGGCCGCCGAGGTCTTTCCCCGGGCACGGGAGACCTTGCGCAAGGCGATCCGAGCCGGCGTGCGGATCGCCTGCGGAACCGACGCACCCGCCGTGCCACACGGACAGAACGCGAAGGAGCTCTGGGCACTGGTCGATCGCGGCATGACACCGGCCCAGGCGCTGCGCGCGGCCACCGTCACCAGTGCCGAACTGATCGGTGTCGACGACCGCGGCCGGCTCGCGCCGGGGCTGCTCGCCGACATCATCGCCGTGCCGGGTGATCCCACCGCCGACATCACCGTCCTCGACGACGTGCGGTTCGTGATGAAGGACGGCCGCATCCACAAGCAGCCGTAAGCCGTTCGCCCGCAACACTTCACCGCCCGAGGGATCGAGGTAGCAATGTCGCCACGTCACCAGCTCTACATCGGCGGGGAATGGGTACGCCCGTCGACCGGCGCGACCATCGAGGTGATCTCACCGCACACCGAGCAGGTGATCGCCCGCGTCGCCGACCCGGCGCAGGCCGATATCGACCGTGCGGTCGCGGCCGCCCGCCGCGCGTTCGACACCGGACCGTGGCCGCGGCTGGCCCCGGCGGAGCGGGTAGCGCTGGTCCGGCGCCTGGTCGAGGCCTACCGTGCGCGGGAAGAGGAACTGGCGCAACTCATCACGGCCGAGATGGGCGCGCCGATCACCTTCGCCCGCTCGGCACACGCGAGGCTGCCCGGCGTCATGATGGGCGCCTTCGCCGACACCGCGGCGGGCTACCGCTGGCAGGAGACCAGAACTGGATTCCTCGGCCGCGACGTGGTGGTCCGCCACGAGCCGGTGGGTGTCGTCGCCGCGATCATTCCCTGGAACATGCCGATGTTCCTGACCGTCGCGAAGCTGATCCCGGCCCTGCTGGCCGGCTGCACGGTGGTGCTCAAACCGTCGCCGGAGACGCCGCTCGACGCCCGGCACATGGCCGAACTGCTCGATCAGGTCGGGCTGCCACCCGGCGTGGTCAGCATTCTGCCCGGCGGCCGCGTGGCGGGCCGCCATCTGGTCGCGCACCCGGGCGTGGACAAGGTCTCGTTCACCGGTTCCACCCCCGCGGGCAGGCAGGTGGCCCAGGTGTGCGGATCGGCGCTGCGGCGGGTCAGCCTGGAACTGGGCGGCAAATCCGCCGCGATCGCGCTCGACGACGCCGATCCGGCGGCCGTCGCCACCGGCATGATGGTCGCCGGCCTGATGAACGGTGGACAGGCCTGTGTCGCCCAGACCCGGATCCTGGTTCCCGCACGGCGGGCGACCGAGTTCGCCGACGCACTCGTGGCCGAAGTCGAAAGCCTCTGTGTCGGTGACCCGTCCGATCCCGCGACCCGTGTCGGGCCGATGGTCTCGCAGCGTCAGCAGCAGCGCGTCCGCGCCTATATCGACCTGGGGCTGCGCAGCGGTGCCCGGCTGCTCGTCGGCGGCACCGGACTGCCCGACGGTATCGACCGTGGCTGGTACGTCCGGCCGACGCTGTTCGCGGGCGTGGACAACAGCATGCGGATCGCCCGGGAGGAGATCTTCGGTCCCGTCCTGAGCCTGATCGCCTACACCGACGACGAGCACGCCGTGACCCTCGCCAACGACAGCGAGTACGGGCTGTCGGGATCGGTCTGGTCCCCCGACATCGAACGCGCGACGGCGGTGGCGCGCCGGGTGCGCACGGGCACCCTCGGCATCAACGAGCCGTACAGCATGGACCCCGTGGCACCGTTCGGCGGCGTGAAGAACAGCGGGATCGGCCGCGAATTCGGTACCGAGGGGCTAGAGAGCTACCTCGACACGATGTCACTGTCGATCCGCCCCACAACAGCGAATTCCACAGTGCCACAACCTGCTACCGCAGCGCCGACGACGAGCCGACCGCAGCGGGCCGACCGGTCATGAGCGCCCGGATGTCACGGCAGCTTGATCGCCGACATGTACATCTCGAGAATCGGGCCGTAGAGATCGACGCCGTCGAGCTTGGTGCCGAGCACCACCGAGGGTGTCGTATGGATGAGCACCCGCGCCATCGTCATCGGTGGGATCAGCGAGGTCGCGCCGATGCGCTCGAGATTCTCGATGATGAAGCGCCCCAACGCTTCCACAGTTTCTTCCTGCCGGGCCGCCACCCGCTCACGCACTTCCGGGTTACGCAACAGGTACAGGGTGAACTCCATACCGAGCGCGGCGTGTTCGGTACCCCGGTCGGCGCCGAGCCTGCGCCACAGCTCCCCCACCCGATCCAACTCCTCGGGCCCCAAGTTCGACGCCGCGGCGAGCACCTCGGTGAAAGTGTCGAAGTAGCGCTGCATGTAGCGGTCGTTCACCTCGAGGAAGAGCTCTTCCTTGGTGGCGAAGTGCTTGTAGATCGCGCCCTTGGTGTAGCCGGCGGCATGGGCGATGTCGTCGAGTGTCGCCGCCGCGAAACCCTTTTCGGCGAATACCTCTTGGGCGGCATCCAGGAGCAGACCCCTGGTGTGCTCGAGTCTCCGCTCTCTGGTCCAACGCTCAGCCATGCCAGCGAGTATGCCACGAATCTCAGAAACTCCTCGGAATCTGAGATCCCCACTGGTATATTTCCATTCGTAGAGATTCCTCACAATTCAAAATCAGGAGGTGCGCCGTGAGCGGACCGTCGGCGCCGAAAAAGGGAACAACCGTCACCGAGCCACTCGGCAATGTGGCCACCCTCGGCGCGAAAATTCAGTCGACAAGCAAAGCAGTCAAGATCTGGGCCACCCTCGGCGGCGCCATTCTCGCGCTCCAGATATATGTGTGGCTGCGCTGGATCACCGGCCCCAATTTCGAGCGGGTCCCCACCGGACCGAGCGACCCGCCCACCTTCATGAAGGTGATCCTCAGCGTATGGACGGGCGTCATCCTGCTCGGGCTACCGGTGGGCATCTATTTCTTCATCGTCCGGCCCTGGCGGCGGGAGCGGCGGATAACGCTCGACGGTATGCTGCTGGTGGCCTGTGGCCTCATGTTCTTCCAGGATCCCCTGCTGAACTACTTCAATACGTGGAGTACGTACAACACCTGGATGTTCAACATGGGCTCGTGGGTGCAGGACGTACCGGGCTGGCAATCCTATGGCGAACCCGGCGCGATGATGGCCGAACCGATCCTGATGAACGCACCGGGATATTCGTACGGCGTGCTGCTGTGCACCATTCTCGGCTGCTGGGTGATGCGTAAGACCAAACAGCGCTTCCCCGGCATCAATACGGGCGGACTGATCGGTGTCCTGATCGTGTGGACATTCTTCTTCGATCTCGTCATCGAGGGCCTTTTCCTGATGCCGATGGGTCTTTTCACCTATCCCGGCGCATTGCAGGACTGGTCGATCAATGCCGGCACCTATTACCAGTGGCCGTTGTACGAAGGTCTCATGTGGGGTGGTGTGCAGGCGGGTCTGTGCGCCCTGCGCTACTTCACCGACGATCGTGGCCGCACATTCGTCGAACGCGGGCTGGACCAGATCCAGGGCGGTTTCGTGAAACAGCAGTTCATCCGATTCCTCGCGATTTTCGCGGCGGTGAGCACCTTCTTCTTCGTCTGCTACAACATTCCCGCGCAGTTCTTCGCGCTGCATACCGATCCGTGGCCCGAGGACATCCAGAAGCGGTCCTACTTCAACATGGGCATCTGCGGCGACGGCACCGACCGGCTCTGCCCGCACCCCGATCTTCCGGTTCCGTTCCGCAACAGCGGATACATCGATTCCAGCGGCCGGCTCGTCCTACCCGAAGGCGCCGAACTCCCGAAGATCGTGCCCTTCGCCGATACCGACAAAGGAAAATGAGATGACCAGTCGACCCAGCGCTGTGCTCGACGTCCCGCAGGTACCGTTCTACCGCTCTGTCGGCAATGAGGTCGAGGTGTTCCGTGCGGCGGCCGCGGGTGGTCTGCCGCTGCTGCTCAAGGGCCCGACCGGATGTGGCAAGACCCGGTTCGTGGAGACGATGGCCGCCGAACTCGGCCGCGAGCTCGTCACGGTGGCCGGCCACGAGGACATGACCTCCGCCGATCTGGTCGGCCGCTTCCTGCTCAAAGGCGGCGAAACCGTCTGGGTGGACGGCCCTTTGACGCGGGCGGTGCGCACGGGCGCGATCTTCTACCTCGACGAAGTGGTCGAGGCGCGCCAGGACACGACCGTGGTGATCCACCCCCTCGCCGACCACCGTCGCGAACTCCCCGTCGACCGGCTCGGCCAAACCCTGCGGGCGGCAACGGGATTCCAGCTGGTGATCTCCTACAACCCCGGCTACCAGAGCGTTCTGAAGAACCTCAAGGAGTCGACCCGGCAGCGGTTCGTCGCCATCGAACTCGGCTTCCCACCACCGGAGATCGAGCGGGAGGTGGTCGCGCACGAGGCAGGCGTCGACGCCGAGACGGCGCGGGCCCTGGTCGCGCTCGGCACCGCCATCAGGAACCTGGACAACTCACCGCTGCGTGAGGTGTCCTCCACCCGGATGCTGATCCTCGCCGGTGGGCTCGTCGCGGGCGGGCTCGACCTGCGCGGTGCCGTGCAGTCGGCCGTGGTGCAGGCCCTGTCCGACGACGCCGACATCATCAGCGCGCTCGGTGAACTCGTCGACGCCGTCCTTCCGCCGTCATGACCGGCGACGACGATCCGCGCGGGCACGCCCGGTTCCGGCTGCTCGCCACCTATCTGGCGGGCAGGTCGGTGGATATCGCCGAGCTGCCCGCCGGGGGATCCCCGTTCACGGACGGCCGGATCATCTACGTGTCTCCCGACGGTGAGCAGCGCCACGAAGTACTCGTCCAGGCCGCGCTGCTCGGCGCCGGGAGCCTCGATCCGGCGCTGGTGAAGTCGCTGCGGGGACGGCCCTCTACGGCGCGCCGGTACCTGTCCCTCGAAGGTCATCGCGTGCTCGCCGACCTCGCCCGCCGCGTTCCGCTGGCGGCCACCCTCGAACTCGACGGCAGGCCACCGACCGCGAGCGCTGCGGATTCGCTCGCCGCGGCCAAAGGCAAAGGCGCGGTGACTGATCCGCCGACGTGGTTCGGCACGATCAAACCCTCCCGGCTCGTATCGGTCGATCCCGGGCCCGGTGCCCGGGCCTCCGACCGCGAGCTGCGCCTGGAATTCGACCTCGGTGCCCTCCCGGAGGCCGGCGACGAGGTCGAGGACAGCGTGGAGAAGTCCGAGGAGAGCAAGATCCTGAAGCTGTTCGAGAACCCACTGTTCAGCGGCAAATCGGTGATGGACTTCTTCCGCAAGACCATGGGCAATTCGCGTTCCGACGGCGACGGGGCCGCGGGCACTGAGACACCGGTGAGCGCGGTTCGCCGGGCACGCACGGCCGGACCGCATGCCCGCCCGCTGCCCACCCCGATCAGGTTCACCGATGCCGAAACGCCCGGTGCCGCAGCCGGAATCGGTGGGGCACTGCATCCGGAGTGGGATGTGTTCGGCAACCGGTACAAGCCGCAATGGTGCCGGGTGATCGACTTTCCGCTCACCGTCCCCGCCGACATCGCGGCCGCACGAGTGCCGGAGGACGATGTGCTCCGGCGGCGGCTGGCTCGCGTCGGCCTGGGGCCGAAGGTGTTGCGTGGGCGGGCCGACGGCGACGAGCTCGATCTCGAGGCGCTCATCGATCTGTTCGTCGACCTGCGCTCGGGCTATTCGCGACCGGAACACGTCTACCTCGAGCACCGCAAGCTGGACCGCAACCTCGGTGTGCTGATCCTGCTCGACGCCTCCGGCTCGTCGACCGACGCCGACCAGGCGGGCCTGTCGGTGCACGAACACCAGCGACGTGCGGCGGCCACCCTGGCCGCCACGCTCGAGGAGCTCGGTGACCGGGTCGCGGTGTACGCCTTCCGGTCCGAGGGCAGGCACGCGGTGCATCTGCCCGCGATCAAGACCTTCGATCAGCGCTTCGGCGCCGTCGGCCGGGCCCGGCTCAATCAGCTCCAGCCCGCGAACTACACGCGCCTGGGTGCCGGGATTCGCGGCGCGGGAGAGATCCTGAAGAACGAGGCGGGGACACAGAACCGGCTGCTGGTCGTGCTGTCGGACGGATGCCCCTACGACGACGGGTACGAGGGGCACTACGCCGAGGCCGATGCCGCCAAGGCGCTCGAGGAGTTGCGGGCCGACGGCGTCGCCTGCCTGTGCTTGTCGATCGGGTCGACCACCTCTCCCGACGCCCTCGAACGAGTCTTCGGCACGGCGGGCCATGCCGGGGCGGCGACGCTGAGCGAATTGAGTCCGCGCATGGACGAGCTGTTCCTGTCCTCGCTGCGGGAACTCGCCGCGCCCGTCCCGCGATAGCGCGACACCGGAAAGAGAGGGGCTTGCCATGGAACCCAGCGCATCCGCGGTCGCCGAGATCAAGGACTGGTCCAAGGATTACACCCGGCGCCACCCGATCGCCTCGCTGCGGACGGTCGGCAGGCAGGTCGAGCTAGGCAGGCGGGCGTTTCGCCATCTCGTCACCGACATCGCCACCCGACGGTTCCCGTTCGACGAGTTCGTCGGGCAGGCGATGTTCATGGTGAAGACCTCCCTGCTCCCGACCGTGGCCGTTGCCCTGCCGATCAGTGCCACGCTGTCCATCCAATTCGGCCTGCTCGCAGGGCAAGTCGGTGCCACCGCACTGGCCGGGGCGGCCAGCGGCCTGGCCGTCATCCGGCAGTCGGCTCCCCTGGTGACCGCCATCCTGCTGGCGGCGGCCGTCGGTTCGGCACTGTGCGCCGACCTGGGTTCACGCAAGATCCGCGAGGAGATCGACGCGATGGAAGTGATGGGGGTGTCGGTACTGCGCAGGCTCGTGGTGCCGCGGCTGGCCGCCGGGATCATCATCGCGATGGCGCTCACCGCCGTGAGCTGTTTCGTCGGCTTCCTGGCCGGCTACCTGTTCAACGTCTATGTCCAGGACGGCACACCGGGCAGCTACATGGAGACCTTCTCCTCGTTCGCCACCGCCGGTGACCTGTATCTGGCGATGGTCAAGGCCGCGGTGTTCGGGGTGATCGTCGTCGTCATCGCCTGCGAGAAGGGCCTCAACACCCGTGGTGGGCCGGGTGGGGTGGCGAACTCGGTGAACGCCGCCGTGGTCGCCTCGATCGTCGCGCTGATGGTCGTCAACCTGGGCTTCACCCAGCTCTACACGATGCTGTTCCCGAGGACGACACTGTAATGGCCAGCGTCTACCGCCCACCGGGTGTCCGGACCGTGCTTGTCGTGCTGTCGGGACCGTGGCGCGTGGTCATCCAGTTCGGGCACATGGTCACGTTCTTCGTGCGGGCGGTGCTCTCGATCCCGATCGCGCTGCGGCACTACAGTCGCGAATCGCTGCGCATCCTGTCCGATGTGACCTGGGGCAACGGCTCACTCATCGTCGGCGGTGGGACGGCGGGTGTGATGATCATCCTCGGCGCCGCCGCGGGCGGCATCGTCGGAATCGAGGGTTTCAACGCGCTGAAGCTGCTCGGCATGGAGCCGGCGACCGGGATGATCGCGGCGACCGCCGCGACGCGTGAGCTCGCCCCGATCATGGCCTCGATCGCCTTCGCCGCACAGGCCGGTTGCCGGTTCACCGCCCAGCTGGGTGCCATGCGGATCGCCGAGGAGATCGACGCCCTCGACGCGATCGCGATCCGCCCGGTGCCCTTCCTGGTCTCGACGCGGCTGATCGCCTCGATCGTCGCGGTGATCCCGTTGTTCCTCGCCGCGCTGGCTGCCGACTACCTGGCCGTCGAACTGTTCGTCGGAATCGTCGGCGGTCAGTCGTTCGGCACCTACGCACACTATTTCGATCTGGTGCTCAGCGGCACCGATGTCGTGTATTCGCTCCTGAAGGCCGTCGTGTTCGTCACCATCACCACCACCATCCAGTGCTATTTCGGCTATTACGCCCGGGGCGGACCCCAAGGCGTCGGGGTCGCGGCCGGGCGGGCGATGCGCGCGAGCATCACGGTGATGATCTCGGTGAATCTGTTGATGACGTTGGCCCTGTGGGGTTTCGACGCCGGCTCGCGGATCAGTGGGTAGCGCGATGGCGATAGTGTTCGAATCCGACGACCGGCACCTGAGCAACGCGGGCCTGTTCGTGCGCGGGGTGGCCGCGCTGAGCGTGGTCGTCGCGACCGTCGGGGCGATGATCGCCCGATCCGAGGGCGCGTTCACCGAAACCGTCGAGGTCACCGCGATGCTCGTCGACGTGGGCGACGGCTTGCCGCAACGATCCGACGTCAAGTACCGGGGTGTACTGGTCGGCACCGTGCGCGCAGTGGAGCCCGCGGATCGCGGAGCGCCCAACAGGATTCGCATCGAGCTGCTGCCCGAGCACGCCGCGGGCATACCCTCGACGGTGACCGCGCGCGTCGTCCCGAGCAATGTCTTCGCCGTGCCGTCGGTGCAGCTGATCGACAACGGCCCGGGTGCCCCGCTGACGCCGGGTGCGTCGATCCCCGAGGACCGCAGCCGGGCGAGCGTGCAGCTGCAGACCTCACTCACCGCGCTGAGCCGCATCGCCGACGCGGTCGGCCGTCCCGAATCCGACCCGACCGTCGGGATCCTGGAGACGCTCGAGCGCGCGACCCGAGGTCGTGGCGCCGACGCGGCGGCGGCCGCCACCCAGCTCGAACGGATCGTGCGGGCCTACCGGGCGGAGGCGTCGGGCGGGGACGACACCACCTCCTTGCTCACCGGACTGACCGAGGCCGTGCACGGCCTCCGTGACGCCGCGCCCGATCTGCTTGCCGCACTGCACAATGCGGTCGTGCCGTTGCGCACCGTGGCCGAGCAGCGAGCCCGGCTCACCGAACTGCTCACCGCGGGCGTCGCCACCGGCGAGAAGGTCGGCACCGCGCTGAACAACCGAACCGATTCGATCATCGACCTGAACTCGAGGCTGGGCCCGGTCCTGGCGGTCCTCGCAGCGGGCAGCGGCAATTTCGTGCAGATGACCACCTCGCAGACCCGGATCGCGACCGTGTTCGCACACGACTTCTGGCAGCCCGACACCCAGAGCGGCACCGCGAAGGTGATCGTCGAACTCACCCCGCACAAGCAGTACACCCGCACCGACTGTCCCCGCTACGGCGAACTGGCCGGTGCGAGCTGTGCGAACGGACCCGCCGCGGGTCCGCCGGTGATCGGTGCCGCCGATCAGCCGGTGACCGTCCTCGACCAGCGCGCGATCATCGCCGAAAGCCTCGGTCTGCCAACGGAAGCCGTCGACCTGGCCGACCTCTTCGGTCTGCTCGTCCCTGCCCCACCAGCTGGAGAACCACGGTGAAACACAGACGCGATCTCGTCGGCCTGACCGCATTCCTGCTCGTCGCCGCCCTGCTGACCTGGATGGTCCGGGTGACGCTGCAACGCGACGTCCCCGGCGACACCCACGCGTATTCCGCTGTGTTCAGCGATGTTTCGGGGCTGCGGGTCGGTGACGACGTGCGCGTCGCGGGCGTGCAGGTGGGGCGGGTCGACTCGATCGACATCGACGGGCCGCACGCGGTGGTGGGTTTCCGGCTGCAACGCGAGCACACGGTGTACGACAACACCATCGCCTCGGTGATCTACCAGAACCTCATCGGGCAGCGTTATCTCGGCCTCTCGCGGGGCGAGGAAGGTGAGGCCGCTCCCCTGGCGCCCGGCGCGCGCATCCCGCTCGAGCGCACCGAACCGTCCTTCGATCTGTCGGGTCTGCTCAACGGTTTCCAGCCACTGTTCAGCGCGCTCGACCCCCACGACGTCGACAACCTGACCGCCGCCCTGATCCGCGCGCTCCAAGGCGACGACGGCGCGGTCGCCGCGCTGATCACCGAGACCGCGACGCTGGTGCAGACCTTCGCCGGACCCGACCAGGTGCTCGGTGCCCTCATCGACAACCTCTCGGCGGTGATGAGCACCCTCGCCGGGCAGACCGGCGGACTGCGGACGACCATCGCCCAGACCCGCAAGATCTTCGAGGCACTCGAAACCCGCCGCGACACCCTGCTGGACCAGACCGCACAGATCTCGACCGTGGTCGCCGATGCCGCCGCTGTCGTCGACGGCGCGGGACCCTCACTCACGCAGTTCATGAACCGTGAACCCGGCTTCGCCAGTCATTTCGTGGACGGCAGAGAGCGTTTCGCGTTTCTCGGTTTCAATCTGCCGTCGCTGTTCCAGGCCATGATCCGGGCCACCGACGCGGGCGCGTTCGTCAACGCCTACGTCTGCGATATCGGTTTCAGCATCATCCCCGGCCTGGATCCGTTGATCGCCCAGATTCTCGGCGGCACTTCGCCGACCGGTCGGCCCCAGCATTCCGCGATCTGTAGGTAGGACCATGAACAAACCGCTTCGCGCGTTCACCCGCCTGTTCCCGGACCCCGCACGCGCGGACCGGCACGCCGATTCCTCGCTGCGGACCGGCCTCGTCGCCGTCCTTTCGATGGTGCTGGTGCTGATCGTGCTCGTGGTGGTCAATTCGCTGCATCTCGGATCGCGCACGGTGTCGGCCGATTTCGCACAGGCCGCGGGGATAGCCCCCGGTGACCCGGTGACCTGGGCGGGCATCCCGGTCGGCACCGTGACCGCGACCCGGCTGGCGGGTGACCACGTCGAGGTGGTCTTGACGATCGAGGAGGACATCGCCCTCGGCGCCGATACCTCGGCCGCGATCAAACTGACCACCCTGCTCGGCTCCCGCTATGTCGAACTGCGCTCCACCGGCGTCGGCGGGCTGGCCGATGACCGGATTCCGTTGTCGCGCACCGCTGTGCCCTACGACCTCGAGACCGCGCTGCAGGACGCCACGACCACCTTCGATCAGCTCGACGCCGACCAGATCGCCGAATCGATGACATCGCTGTCGCGCGGGTTGGAAGGTGTGCCGTCGCTGGTGCCGGGCATCCTGCGTGATATCCGCTCGCTGTCGAACGTCATCGCGACCCGGCGCGACCAGATCGGCATCCTGCTGACCAGTACCGAGCAGGTCGGCACGGTGATCCGCGATCAGCAGGCCGAACTCGCGGCGGTGGTCACCCGCGGTGGGGCGGTGCTCCAGCAGATCCTGGCCCGCCAGGACGCGCTGCGCAGCCTGCTGGCCGCGACGACCCGGCTGGTCGAGCGACTCGAACCGATCGTGGTCGGTGAGCACGCGGAGATCGAGCAGTTGCTGACCGACCTGCACGACATGACCGCGATGATCGCGGGCCACGACGAGCTGCTGCGCAACATCCTGGAAATCCTCCCGGTGCCGTGGCGCATGTTCGCCAACGCGACCGGCACGGGAGCCGAACTCACCGCCAACGCGCCCGACGGCGCCTTCGTCGACTCGTGGATGTGCGCGCTGAGCGCCCTCGCCGTCGAGGCCGGCCGGGCGCCCTACCTCGAGGACTGCCGATGAATGCGCTGCTGTCCACCCTGAAACTGGCCGTGGTCACCCTGACCGCCGCCTGCCTCGCCGGCTGTTCGTCCGGGGCAGGCGCGGACACCACAACCCTCACCGCCCACTTCGCCAACGCCAACGGCCTCTACGTGGGCAATGCCGTCTCGGTGCTCGGTATGCGGGTCGGCCGGATCGTGCGGATCGAGGCACGCGGTACCGAGGTCGAAGTCCAGATGAGCGTCGACAGCGCGATCGCGCTACCCGCCGACGTGCAGGCGGTGACGATCTCGGATTCGCTGCTCACCGATCGCCACATCGAACTCACCCCGGTGTACCGGGGTGGGCCGACCCTCCCGCCCGGCGCGGTGCTCGACCGGGCGCACACGAAGTCACCGGTCGAGTTCGACGCGTTGCTCTCGATGGCACAGCAGTTGTCGACCTCGCTGGGTGGTGACGGCACCGGCGCCGGGCCGGTCGCCGACCTGATCGACCTGGGCGCGGCCGCCACCGAGGGCAACGGCACGGACATGCGCGCCGCCCTCGACGAGCTCTCCCGCGCCCTGCGACTGGGCGACGACAACGGAACCGCCACCCGCGACGCGATCACCACCGTGGTCACCGAGCTCGACGAACTGACCGCCGCCGCCGCGCGCAACGACCGGACCCTGCGCGAATTCGGCGGTGCCGTAGCACAACTGAGCGACTTCCTGGCCGGGCAACAGCTGGGGACCGGTGACACCGGAGCGGCGGTGAACAGGATCGTCACTCAGGTCACCGAGCTCTTGCAGCGGCACAGGGGCACGATCTCCGGGCTCGTCGGCAATGCGAACACTCTGACCGGTTCCCTGGCCGCCTACGACTACAACCTCGCCCAGTTCCTCGACGTGTTTCCGATGGTCGTCGACAATGCCTACAACTCCGTCGACCCGAATGTGCGCGCCCTGCGGGCCGGAGTGGACGTCAACCGGATACTGCTCGACGGCCAGATGGTCAAGGAGATCTGCAATCTGCTGCAGTTGCAGAGCCTGGGCTGCGCCACCGGAACCCTGCGCGATATGGGCCCCGACTTCGGCATCACCGCCATCCTGTCGGGCATCGCGGAAAAGAGCGGCCGATGACGCGCCGGATACTGCCGGGGCTGCTCACCGCGATCACGGTCGCCTGCACCGGCTGCACGACGGGCCTGGATCGATTGCCGCTGCCCGCACCGGGTCTCGGCGGCGACACCTACACCCTGACGGCCACCTTCACCAACGCGCTGAATCTGCCCGCGCAGGCGAAGGTCACGCTCAACGGCGCCGAGATCGGCCGGGTCGAGTCGATGGCGGCCCGCGACTACACCGCCGTGGTGACACTGCGCATCACGGCGGCCGTGCGACTGCCCCTCGGCACATCGGCGCAACTGCGGTCGGCTACACCGATGGGCGATGTCTTCGTCGCGATGAAGCCGCCGTCGGTGGTCGAGCCCGGCGCCGCCGTGCTCGCCGACGGCGCGGCGATCGGGCCGGAATCGACCTCGGCGGCCTCGACGATCGAGGAAATGCTCTCGCGCGCGGCGCTTCTGGTCAATGGCGGCACCGTCGGGTACCTGACCACCGTGGTGGCCGCGCTCAGCGAGTACGTCGGCGGGCGCGGCGACCGGCTCGCGGCCCTGCTCGACGAGACCCGTGCCCTGCTCGGCACCCTCACCCGGCGAACCGATCAGATCAACGGTGTCCTCGGCTCCGCCGCGGACCTCACCGGGACGGTGGCCGCCGAGCAGGCGGCCCTCGCCGACGCCGTCGCCGCGGCCGGGCCCGCCGTCGAAGTCCTCGCCGAGAACACCGATGCTCTCGTCACCCTGGTGGATCGCGTGCACACGATCACCACCCAGCTGGCCCGGTTCCCCAGCGTGCGTGGCACCAACGACACGAGCATGGCCGCCAATATCAACACCCTGGCGGCCGGGCTCAATGCGGCGGCAACCAATCCGCAGGCCGACCTGAACGCGGTCAACGACATGATCAAGATCGTTCTCAAGATGATCAGCGGCCCCAACGGCCATGTCGCGGTGGACATCGCTCAGCTGGCCGTCCCCGACCCGGCGAACCCGGGCGGAGCCGGTGGCCGGGCACCCGACATCACCGACTGGACCGCCTTCGTCGGTTCGCTCCAGCACATGCTCGCCCGGCTCGGCGGCCGCCTGGTCGGAGTGCCGCGATGACCGGGCGCGGCCCCGCGGAAGCCCCCGCCCGTCTGCTCGTCGGGTTCGTCCGGGTGGCACACCGTCACCGGTCGGCGGTGTCGTTGCTCGGGCTGCTCGCCGTCCTGGCCGGCGCTTGTTCGCACCTGCTGATCTCGACCTTCGGCATCGAACCGTTCGCGCGCCCCTATCGGGTCCGTGTCGAACTCGCGCAGTCCGGTGGGCTGTTGCCCGGCCAGGAGGTGACTCTGCGCGGTGTGCGGGTGGGGCGGGTCGATTCGGTGCGGGTGGTCGACGAGAAGGTGGTCGCCGTCGCCGCCATCGACGATGGCGTCCGGATCCCGGCGACCGGGCGGGTCCGCGCCGCGGCCCTGTCGGCGGCGGGCGAGCAGTATCTGGATTTCGTGCCCGACACCGATGCCGGGCCGTTCCTGGCCGAGGGGTCGGTGGTCACGCTCGACCGCACCTCCACCCCGGTTCCGATGGCGGACATGCTGCAGAGTCTCAGCGGCACCCTCGCCCAGATCGATCCCGAACGGCTCGCGACGATCTCGCGAGAGCTCGGGGTGAGCAGCGCGGGCCCCGACAAACTGGCGCAGATCATCGACGGCGGCACCTTCCTCGTGTCCACCCTCGACACCGTGTTGCCGAACACCGTGAACCTGTTGCGCAACAGCCGGGTAGTACTCACCGCCCTGCACGACGGGCGCGGCACGCTGCGCTCGACATCGGCGAATCTCGCGGCCGTCCTCGGCGGCACGGCCGCGATGACGGGTGGCTACGAGCGGCTGCTCGCGCAGACACCGCCGCTGCTCACCGAGCTCGATGCGGTGCTGGCCGAGAACTCGCCGACCATGGTCGCCTTGCTCGGCAATCTCGTCACCGTCTCCCAGGTGGCCTACTCCCGGATCCCCGCGCTCAACGAGTTCTTCTTCCCCACCCAGCGTGCGGGATCGGCGCTCGACGCGGTCGCCTTGGCGTTCCACGACGGCGGTGTGTGGGCCCTGGCCAGCATCTACCCGCGCTACGCCTGCGACTACGACGTGCCGCGGCGCCCAGGGTCGGTGCCCGATTACGCGCAGCCGTATGTCAACGCGGACTGCACCGACTCGGACCCCACCCTCTTGCCGCGCGGCGCCCGCAACGCGCCACGTCCCGCCGACGACCCCGTTCCGCCACCGCCGCCCGCTGATCCTCTGCAGACCGCCACGCCCGCCCCGACCGGGCCGCTGACCGTCCCCACTCCCTACGGCGGCACCTTCACGCCCGGCCCACGCTGACAACCACCCCGCTCAACCCTGGACACCTCGATCGCCGTCCGCATACGCTTGCGAGAATTCCATTTCCACTCTAGGAGAACATGATGTCCGTACAGAACGTGCTCGACGAGATCCGCAACCGGCCCGGCACCGGTGACGTGATCCCGGTCATCGATCCCGCCACCGAGGAACAGCTCACCGAATTCACCGACGGCGGAACCGATGCCGTCGACGCCGCCGTGGCACGGGCGAAGGCCGCGTCGCAGTCCGGCATCTGGAAGAACCTCGCGGGCAGCGAAAAGGCCAAGATCCTGTGGCGCGTCGCCGATCTCATCGAGGAGAACACCGGTGTCCTGGCCGATCTCGAATCCCTCAACGCGGGCATCCCACAGAACCAGGCCGCCACCATCGTCGCCGTCGGCGCGGAATGGTTCCGCTACTACGCGGGCTGGTGCACCAAGATCGACGGCATCGCCCACGATGTGAACGCCGGTGGGCTCGTCGGCGTGGAATCGCACCAGCACGCCTACACCCTCAAGGAGCCCTATGACGTTGTGGGGCTGATCTTCCCGTGGAACGGGCCGGTGTTCAACTACTGCGCCAAGGTCGCGCCCGCCCTGGCCGCCGGTTGCAGCAGTGTGGTCAAACCCGCCGAGGAGACACCGCTGTCGGCACTGGTACTCGACCGGCTCCTCACCGAGGCGGGGGTGCCCGACGGGGTGGTCAACCTCATCAACGGCTACGGCCACACCACCGGCGCGGCCATCACCGCCCACCCGGACGTGGACAAGGTCGCCTTCACCGGGTCGACCGAGGTGGGCCGGGCCATCGTGCAGGCCTCGGCGGCAAGCAATCTCAACAAGATCACCCTCGAACTCGGCGGCAAGTCACCGGTGCTGATCTTCGACGACGCCGACCTCGACATGGCGATCATGATGGCCGGTTTCGGCTCCTTCACCCACTCGGGCCAGGCCTGCGTGTGCGGTTCCCGGGTCTTCGTCCAGCGCGGCGCCTACGAGAAGGTGGTCGCGGGCATGGCCACCCTGGCCGACAACATGAAGCTGGGCGGGCCCAAGGAAGAGGGCACCATGGTCGGCCCGCTGATCAGCGCCAAGCAGCTCACGCGCGTACTCGGTTACGTCGAGCAGGGCAGGTCCGACGGCGTCGAATTCGTCACCGGCGGTGAGCGTCTCGACCGCACCGGCTATTTCGTGCGTCCCACCGTCGTCACCGAGGTCGACCCGGCGACCAGCCGCCTCTACCGCGAGGAGATCTTCGGGCCGATCGTCACGGTGCTGCCGTTCGACACCGAGGAAGAGGCCGTCGCGATGGCCAACGACAGCACCTACGGCCTGGCCGCCACCGTGTGGACCAAGGACCTGGGACGCGCGCATCGCCTGGCCAAGCAGTTGCAGGCCGGAACCGTCTCGCTGAACTGCCAGCTCGTGTTCGACCACTCCATGCCCTTCGGCGGCTACAAGCAGTCCGGCTGGGGACACGAGGCAGGCAAGGCGGGCCTCGACGCGTACCTGCAGACCAAGACGGTCTGGGCCCAGATGTGAGAGCGGGACATTGCCATGCACCCATTGCGAGAATATGATTCTCATCAATCACTAAGGAGGCTCTCATGACGCAGCTGGATCTGCCGTATCAGTTGTTCGACGCGGACAACCACCTCTACGAGACCAAGGACGCCCTCACCAGGTACCTCCCCAAGGAGTACGAGGGGACCATCCAATACGTCGAGATCAACGGCCGGACCAAGATCGCGGTGCTCGGCCAGATCAGCGAGTACATCCCCAATCCCACGTTCGAGGTGGTGGCCCGCCCGGGCGCGATGGAGGACTACTTCAAGAACGGCAACCCGGAGGGCAAGAGCCGCCGGGAGATCTTCGGCAAGGCCATGCGCTCGATTCCGGCGTTCCGCGAGCCGGGCGCGCGCCTGGAACTCATGAACGAGCTCCAGCTGAACCGCTCGCTGATGTTCCCCACGCTGGCCAGCCTCGTCGAGGAGCGCATGCGCCACCACCCCGATCTCATTCACGCGGTGGTCCACTCGCTGAACCGCTGGCTGCTCGAAACCTGGGGCGAGGACGGCAATTTCGTCTACCAGGACCGCATCTTCACCGTTCCCGTGGTGAGCCTGCCGATCGTCGAGAAGGCGATCGAGGAACTCGACTGGTGTGTCGAACACGGCGCCAAGGCCATTCTGGTCCGCCCCGCGCCGGTCCCCGGCCTGCGCGGGCCGCGCTCGTTCGCCATGCCGGAGTTCGACCCGTTCTGGCGGCGGGTGGTCGAGCACGACGTGCTGGTGACCATGCACTCCTCCGACAGCGGCTACTCCCGGCACAACGCCGAGTGGGAGGGCTCGAGTCTGGAGATGCTGCCGTTCCAGACCAACACCTTCCGGATGACCACCGAGTGGCGCCCCATCCAGGACGCGGTGGCCTCCTGGGTGTGTCACGGTGCGCTGTTCCGCTTCCCCGAACTCAAGGTGGCCGTCATCGAGAACGGCGCGTCGTGGCTGGCACCGCTGCTCGAGAACCTGGCCGACGTGGCCAAGAAGGCGCCGGAGGGCTTCGGCCATCAGGACCCGGTGGAGGCGGTCAAGCGCGGCATCTTCGTCAGCCCGTTCTGGGAGGAGGATCTCGGCGCGATCGCCGATCTCATGGGCGTGGACAACGTGCTGTTCGGCTCCGACTACCCGCACCCGGAGGGCCTGGCCGAGCCCGCGCGCTACATCCACGAGATCAAGGACATGAACCTCGAGCATCAGGCCAAGATCATGGGCGGCAATCTCGCGAGGCTGCTGAAGGTATGACCTGGCAGACCATTCCGCAGCTGGTCCGCAGCGCCGCCGATCGCTTCGGGGATGCCGAAGCGATCGTGGACGGGTCACTGCGGTTGAGTTTCGCCGAACTCGCCGATCGGGTGCGGGTCGCCGCGGGCGCGTTCGCGGCGGCCGGCGTCGGCAAGGGCGACCGGGTGGCGATCTGGGCGCCCAATTCCGCCGAGTGGATCGTTGCCGCGTTCGGGCTGGTCACCGCCGGTGGCGTGCTCGTCCCGATCAACACCCGGTTCAAGGCCGAGGAAGCCGCCGACGTGGTGCGGCGCAGCGGCGCACGGCTGCTGCTGGTGCAGCAGGGCTTCCTCGGCACGCACCACACCGCACCCGACGGTGTGCCGGTGATCGACCTGAAGTCCGATTTCCTGTCCAGCGGAAAACCTTTCGAACAGACGATGAGCGGCAGCGAGATCGCCGACATCATCTACACCTCCGGCACCACCGGCAGGCCCAAGGGCGTGATGATGAATCACCGCCAAACCCTGCGCCTGTACGCGGAGTGGTGCGATCTGGCCGACCTACGCGAAGGCGACCGGTATCTGATCGTCAACCCGTTCTTCCACACCTTCGGGTACAAGGCGGGGCTGATCAGCTCGCTCATCCGGGGCGCGACCGTGCTGCCGGTGCCCGTGTTCGACATCGATCGTGTGCTCGAACTCGTCGAGCGAGAGCGGGTGACGATGCTGCCCGGCCCACCGACCCTCTATCACGCGCTGCTCGACGCACCGCCCACCCGCGACTTGTCGTCGCTGCGGGCGGCGGTGACCGGGGCGGCCGACATTCCGGTCGAACTCATCCGGCGGATCAAGACCGAACTACCGTTCCGGTCGATCATGACCGGTTACGGGCTCACCGAGGCCGGCACCGCGACCGCCTCCCGGCCCGGCGACACCTTCGAGCAGATCGCCACCACGGTCGGAACCCCGTGCGACGGTGTGGAGATCCGCATCGCCGCCGACGACGAGGTATTGGTCCGCGGGTACTCGGTGATGCAGGGCTACTTCGACGATCCCGACGCCACCGCCGAGGCGATCGACGCGCAGGGCTGGTTGCACACCGGCGATCTCGGCAGCCTCGACTCCGACGGGCGGCTGCGGATCATCGGGCGCAAGAAGGACATGTTCATCGTCGGCGGCTTCAACGCCTATCCCGCCGAGATCGAGGCCTTTCTGCTCGAGCATCCGGCGGTGGCCCAGGTCGCGGTCGTCGGCGTTCCCGACGACCGGCTCGGACAGGTCGGCCGGGCCTTCGTCGTGCGCAAGGGACCGGTGTCGGAGGCGGAGCTGGTGTCGTGGGCCCGCGACCGGATGGCCGGCTACAAGGCACCGAGATCCGTGTGCTTCCTCGACGAGCTGCCGCTCAACGCCACCGGCAAGGTCATGAAAGACCAACTCCGCCAATCGTTTCCTTCGACTTCGAGGAACCCCTCATGAACTTCTCCGACATGATCCTGGTCAGCATCGACGACCACGTGGTCGAACCGGCCGACATGTTCGCCCGGCACACCCCGAGCAAGTACGCCGATTACATCCCGAAGCTGATCACCAACGGTCAGGGCGTCGATCAGTGGGTCTACCGGGACAAGCCGGTGGGTGTCACCGGCCTCAACGCCGTGGTCGGCTGGCCGAAGGAGGAATGGGACAAGAACCCGGCCCGCTACGCCGAGATGCGCCCGGGGGTGTACGACATCCACCGCCGGGTGGAGGACATGAACGCCAACGGCATCCTGTCCTCGATGTGCTTTCCGACCTTCGCCGGATTCAGCGCGGGACACCTGAGCCAGTTCAAGGACGAGATCACCATCGCGGTGATCTCGGCGTACAACGACTGGCACATCGACGAATGGTGTGCCACCTATCCCGGCCGGTTCATCCCGAACGCGATTCTGCCGCTGTGGGATCCGCAGCTGGCCGTCGCCGAGATCACCCGGGTCGCCGCCAAGGGGTGCCGCGGTGTCACGATGCCGGAGCTGCCGCATGTCGACGGGCTGCCCTCCTATCACGACGGTGAGTACTGGGCGCCGGTGTGGGCGGCCCTCGCCGACACCGGGTTGGTGATGAATCTGCACATCGGGCAGGGTTTCGGTGCGCTGCGACTGGCACCGAACGCGCCGATCGACAATCTGATGTGCCTCGCGCCGACGGTGTCCCAGATCGCCGTGCAGGATCTGCTGTGGGGGCCCGCGCTGCGCGGTTACCCCGGGCTGAAAGTCGCGCTGTCCGAGGGCGGAATCGGCTGGATCCCTTTCTATCTCGATCGTTCCGACCGCCACTACACCAACCAGAAGTGGCTGCGCCGCGACTTCGGTGGCCGCCTGCCCAGCGACGTGTTCCGCGAGCACGTGATGGCCTGCTATGTCACCGACCGGCATTCGCTGGAAATGCGGCACCGGATCGGCATCGACATCATCGCGTGGGAATGCGACTACCCGCATTCGGACTCGCTGTTCCCCGACGCTCCCGAGTACGTGCTGGAGGAACTCGTCGCGGCGGGCGCCGACGACAGCGATATCCACAAGATCACGTGGCAGAACGCCTGCCGGTTCCTGGACTGGGATCCCTTCGCCCACATTCCCCGGGCCGAGGCCACGGTCGAGGCGCTGCGGAACACGGCACGCGATGTCGACCTGACCATCCGGCCCCGCGAGGAATGGGCGCGCCGCTACGCCGCCCAGCACGCAGGCTGATCACCCGAACCAGAAGGAAACTCATGCATCTCATCGTCTTCTCCAGCCCCCGCGAGGGTATGGACGCCGAATACAACACTTGGTACGACGAAGTCCACATCCCGGACATGCTTGCCATCCCCGGGGTCACCTCGTGTACCCGATTGCGCGCCGAGCCGGTCGGTGGCCAGGCGCCGGAGTTCGCCTATCTCGCCGATTACGTCGTCGACGGTGATGTCGGCGCGGTTCTGGGCGAGATCAAGGCGCGTTCCGCCGACGGCCGCATCCGGCTCAGCCCCGCCATCGATCCGACGGCCACGAAAGTGACCGTCTGGGAATCCCATTGATGGATTACGCGCTCGCCGCCGACCAGCGGCTGTTCGCCGCCACCACGCGCGAGTTCCTCGCCGCGTCCGTTCCGCTCGACGTCGTGCGCGGCCTCGCCACGGCGGGCGTGGGCTTCGATCGCGAGTGGTGGCGGCGGGGCGCCGAGCTCGGCTGGACCGCGGCGCTGGTTCCCGAGGAACTGGGCGGCGGGTCGGTCTCGTCCGCACCGATGGCCGATCTGGCCCTGGTGGCGGCGGAGTTCGGCCGCGCCTGCGCGCCGGGTCCGCTCGTCACCACGAGCGCCGTGCTCGCGGGACTGGCCGGCGAGCGGGACCGTTTCGCCGAGCTCGTCACGGCGATCCTCAGCGGTGAAACTCTCGCCGCCTGGGCGTATTACGAACCGGGACGCGGCTTCGCCGAGGCACCGGAGCGGACCGTCGCGGTGCCCGAGGGCGACGGCTTCCGGGTCACCGGAGTGAAGGACCGGGTCGAGTGCGGTGATCAGGCCGAGGTGTTCCTGGTGCCCGCCCTTGGCCCGGACGGGCCGGTACAGGTCGTGATTCCCGCCGACACACCAGGCGTCGCCGTCACACCGATGTGGACATTGGACCTCGTCCGGCGCATGGCGACAGTCGAATTCGACGAGGTGCTCGTCGGGCCGGACGCGGTGGTCCAGTCCCACCCGCGCGCGGCCCGCAACGCGCTCGAGGCCCAGGAGCACGTCGCCGCCGTACTCACCGCGGCCGAGTCGACCGGTGCGGCCGAGCACGCCTTCGAACTGACCGTCGGGTGGATGTTCGACCGCTACACCTTCGGCCGTCCGCTGGCGTCCTACCAGGCGCTCAAACATCGCGCCGCCGACGGCAAGACCGCACTGGAGGCGTGTCACGCCACCGTGTGGGCGGCGGCGAACACCTTCGCAACCGACCCGACGGCCACCGCCGAGGCCGTCGGAGTCGCGAAGTCCTTCGTCGGCGGTGTCACCCCGGAGCTGGTACAGGAGTGCGTGCAGATCCACGGCGGCATCGGGGTGACCTGGGAGCACGACCTGCACCTCTACCTGCGCCGCGTCACGACGGGGCGGGCCATGTACGGGACGCCGGAGGAACATCGCCGCCGCCTGGCCACGCTCCTGGACAGGAAGGTCGCATGACCACGCCGAACACCGCCGACCTCGAACCCGTCGACGATTTCCGCGACCGCGCCCGCCGCTGGCTGCGAGCCACTCTCCCACCCGCCCCACCCGAACCCGCCGGCGAGAGCGGCAAGTCCGAGGCGTCCTGGTCGCGCGCACGACAGCTGCAGCGAATTCTGTACGACGGCGGCTTCGCCGGCATCTGCTTCCCGAGGCAATACGGCGGACTCGGGCTCACCACCGAACATCAGCGCGCCTTCTCGGAGGAGTCACGCGGCTTCGAAATGCCACTGGCACTGAACATTCCGACGCTCACGATCTGCGCGGCGACGATTCTGGACCGGGGCACCGAAGCGCAGAAGCGCGCTCACCTCCCGGCGGTCCTGCGTGGCGAGGAACTGCTCGTGCAGTTCCTGTCCGAGCCGCGCGGCGGGTCGGATCTGGCCGGGCTCACCACCCGCGCCGAGCGCAGAGGCGAGAACTGGGTGCTCAACGGCGCCAAGATCTGGAGTTCGGGAGCCTATGCCGCCGACTACGCCCTGTGCCTGGCCCGTACCGACTGGGACGTACCGAAACACGCGGGGCTCACCATGTTCCTGGTGCCGGTGCACGCGCCGGGCATCACCATCCGCCGGATCACCCAGGTCGACGGATCACGCGAGTTCTGCCAGGAGTTCCTCGACGACGTGGTGCTGCCCGGCGACGCGGTCCTCGGCGAGGTGAACGGTGGCTGGGAGGTGACGAACCGCCAGCTGTTCCACGAGCGCAGCGCGGTCGGTGGCGCGTCACCGTACGCCAGCGGGGCGCAGGCCCACAGCGGGCGCGACGTGTCCGCGCTGGTCGAGATCGCCCGGCGGACCGGGCAATTCGACGATCCGCGGGTCAGGGAGGACATCGGTGCGGCGCGGGCGATGAACATGGTGCACGATCAGCTGATCGCCCGCATCACCCGCGGCATCGCGAGCGGCGACCTCCCGCCCGCCGCGGGTTCCATCGTTCGCCTGTTCAGTGCCCAGAATTCCTGGTTGCAAGCCGATACGGCGCTGCGGGTCGCCGGTCCGTGGGCCGCCACCGGACCGGACGGTTCCGGCCGGGCCGGGCACGATTACCTGATGCGCCAGGCCTGGAGCCTGGCCGGTGGCAGTACCGAGATGGCGCGCAACATCATCAGCGAGCGGGTGCTCGGGATGCCACGCGAAGCGGCGCCCGATCGGGATGTGCCGTTCAACCGGGTCGAGCGAGGGCGCTAGCACGGTTCCGGCAACGGTGGTTGCCGGAACCGTCACCGCCTAGGTGATCGCGCCCGCTGTCTTCAGGGCGATGATGCGGTCCCAGTCCAGTCCGGCTTCGAGTAGGACCTCGTCGGTGTGCGCCGCGAACTCCGGGCCGGCGGTGGGTTCGGGGGCGGCCACATCGAATTGCACCGGGTTGGCCACCAGGTCGAGTTCACCCGCGCGCACCAGGTATTCGTTGGCCAGGATCTGCGGGTCCGCGCCGACCTGCAGACTGTCCTGCACCGGCGCCCACGGCCCGGACAGGGTGGCCAGCCGAGTCGTCCACTCGGCGAGGGTGCGCGTCGCGAACACCTCGCGCAGAATCCGCACGGCCGCTTCGGTATTGGCCGCCAGCTGCTCCCCCGTGCCGAAGCGCGGATCACGCGCCAGCTCGGGACGATCGATGTGGTGACACACGTCGGCCCAGAACTTCGCCGGCTGCAACATCACCAGCGACAGGTGCCTGCCGTCGGCGGTGGCGTAGAGACCCGACAGCGGATTGGTCGGCGCGCCGTGCCCGCCCGGCACCGGCGCCACCATCGGCTCACCGAGATGTGCCGACAACGCGATGGTGTGTCCCATCGCCCACAGACCGCTGCCGAGCAGGGACACGTCGACCACCGAGGTTTCGCCCGTGCGTTCGCGTTTGAGCAGGGCCGCCGCGATACCGCCCGCCAGATTCGTGCCCGAGATGGTGTCGCCGAAGGCGGGCCCCGGCGGGGAGATCATGCCGTCGGTCCCCGGTGGGGTGATGGTGGCGGCCACCGAGGCGCGGCACCAGAAGGCGGTCATGTCGAAACCGCCCTTGTCCGCCTCGGCGCCGCGTGGACCGAGGGCACTGCCGCGCGCGTACACGATCGCCGGATTCACCGCGCGGATGTCGTCCACGTCGATGCCGAACTTGGTGCGCGCCCGCGGCAGGAAGCTGGTCAGGAAAACGTCGGCGCCCCGCGCCAGCTCGTGGATCACCTCGCGGCCCGCGGGAACCGACATGTCGACACCGATACTCCGCTTGCCCCGGTTCGCGTGCTCCACATTGGGATTCGGTTCGCCCTCCACCCGCATCCGGCCGACCTGACGCAGGCCGCGTTGCGGATCGCCGGTGACCGCGTGCTCGACCTTGACCACGTCGGCACCCCAGTCCGCGAGCACCGCGCCCGCCGACGGCACGAATCCGTACATGGCGACCTCGAGCACGCGGATTCCCTCGAGCGGCCCCATCACTTCGCCCGGCTCTCGGCGGCGAGCCCGACGACGGCCGCGTACGTCTTGGTCTCCAGGAACTCCTCCAGCCCCGCGACGCCGCTCTCGCGGCCGATTCCGGACTGCTTGAACCCGCCGAAGGGCGCGTCCGGTGCGAAGTAGTTGCCGCCGTTGATGCTGAACGTGCCCGCCCGGATCCGGCGGGCGACGGCAAGTGCGCGGTCCTGGTCGGCGCTGAACACCGAGCCCGACAGGCCGTAGACGGAATTGTTGGCGATGCGTACGGCATCGTCGTCGTCGGTGTAGGGGATCACGGCGAGCACCGGCCCGAACACCTCTTCCTGGGCGATCTCGCTGTCGGGGTCGACACCGGCGAGCAGGGTCGGCGCGTAGTAGAAGCCGGGGTCGATCTTCTTGCCGCCGGTGACCAGGGTGGCGCCTGCCTCGACCGCGCGTTCGACCAGACCGTGCACCTTGTCGCGCTGCCGGGCGCTGATCAGCGGTCCCATATAGGTTTTCGGGTCGCTCGGATCGCCGACGGTGACCCAGCCCAGATTGGTCGCGACCAGATCGACGATCTCGTCGTGGCGGGCCCGCGGCACCAGCAGCCGGGAGGTGAGCGCACAGCCCTGACCCGCGTGCGTGCAGATGGTGAAGGCGGCGAACACGGCGGTCGTCGCGAAGTCGGCGTCGTCGAGCAGCACCATCGCCGACTTGCCGCCCAACTCGAGGAAGACCCGCTTGAGCGACTCGCCCGCGGCGGCCATGATCTGCTTGCCGACCGCCGTCGACCCGGTGAAGCTGATGAGGTCGACGTCGGGATGGGTGGTGAGCGCCTTGCCCACCGAGACGTCGTCGGACGACAGCACATTCACCACCCCGGGTGGGATATCGGTGTGCTCGGCGATGAGCTCGCCGAGCGCGAGCGTGGCCAGCGGAGTGTCGGGCGCGGCCTTGAGCACCACGGTGCAACCGGCGGCCAGTGCCGGGACAAGTTTGGCCAAGGCGAGCTGGTGCGGATAGTTGTAGGCCACGATCGCCGACACCACGCCCGCGGCTTCCTTGTCGATCCAGCGCCGGTGCCGTTCGCCCCGGATCTCGAGTTCACCGAGGTCCTCGGTGAACCGGTAGTCCGGGAGCAGATCGGCGTAGTAGCGCGCGATCTCGATGGGGAGGTCGAGCTGGTTGCCGTGGGTGAGGCGGCGGGTGGCGCCCACCTCGGCGATGGTCACTTCCCGCAGCTCCTCGACGTGCTCGCGCAACGCGCGGTGCAACTGGTCGAGGCAGGTGGCCCGGAATCCCACATCGGTGGACCAGGTGGTGGTGTCGAAGGCCCGGCGCGCGGCGGCGACGGCCGCCTCGGTGTGCTCGGGACCTGCCTGCGGCGCGTAGCCGTACACCGCCCCGGTCGAGGGATCGAGCGAGGGGAACGACTGTGGCGTCCCGACCAGCTGTCCGTCGATCAACATCCGCCTGGTGACGGTTGTGGCCGTCGCCCGGCCGCCGTCTTTGTCCGTGTCCTGGGATGACATCCCGCCTCCTAGATCAGCATGAAAATGTGATTCTCATTCCTGAGAGCAATATATCCACATCTGTCACGCGAAGCAGCCGAATGCCGGACCCGATACCAGCAAGACGGCCCAGATCTCCGGCGAGAGAGTCGAGTTCAGCTCTTGCGGAGGCAGTTGCCGCGAGAGTACGGTTCTCATCATCGGAAGGGAGATTCTTGTGATTCACACAACAGCGCTCCGTCCTGCGATCGGGGTGGAAGTCACCGGCATCACCGATCTGCACGACGACACGGTGATCAGCCGTTGCCTCGAGGCGCTGAAATGGCGCGGGGTCCTGGTGGTGCGCGGTCTGCACCTCGACGACGAGGCGCAACTGGCGCTGTGCCGCAAGCTCGGCACCGTGCTCGCCCCGGGTGGGCGGGAGATCTTCACGATCACCCTCGACCCGGCGAAGAACCGGGCGGCGAAATACCTGGAGGGCACGTTCTTCTGGCACATCGACGACACCACCAACGATGTGCCCGCCAAGGCCACGGTGCTCACGGCCCGCCACGTCGCCATGGAAGGCGGTGGCACCCAGTTCGCCAGCACCTATGCCGCCTACGAGAACCTTCCCGAGACCGAGCGCAAACGCTACGAGGGGTTGCGCGTGGTGCACAGCTTCGAAGCGTCCCAGCGTCTGGTCCATCCCGACCCCACCCCGGCGCAGGTCGCCGAATGGCGCACCCAGCCGACCCACGAGACCGCCCTGGTCTGGTCGCGCGCGGACGGCCGCAAATCACTGGTCGTCGGTGCCACCGCCGACCACATCGTCGGCATGGCGCCCGACGAGAGCCGCGCACTGCTGGACGAACTGCTCGCCTGGTCGACCCAGGACCGCTTCGCCTACACCCACGACTGGGCCGTCGGCGACCTGGTGATCTGGGACAACACCGGCATCCTGCACCGGGCCCTGCCCTATCCGGCCTCGTCGGAGCGCGAACTGCACCGGACGACCATCGCGGGCGAGGAGGCGTGGGGGTGAAAACGGCAGTGGTCACCGGCGGCGGCTCGGGCATCGGACTCGCTGTCGCCCAGCGACTCCGGGCCGACGGCTACCACGTGGCGACCATCGATCTGCGACCCGGTGACACCGAGTTCGACCACGTCGCCGATGTCACCGACCCTGATCAGGTGGGCGGAGCGCTCACCGCGATCCGCGCCCAGCTCGGTCCGGTGACCATCCTGGTCAACGCCGCGGGCCTGGACGGGGCGGGCCGGTTCGTCGACATCGATTTCGCGCGCTGGCAACAGGTGATCGCGGTGAATCTGCACGGCGTCTACCACTGCGTGCAGGCCGTGCTGCCCGACATGCTCGCCCAGCACTGGGGGCGCATCGTCAACATCTCCTCCTCGAGCACACACTCCGGTCAGCCCTTCATGGCGCATTACGTCGCGGCGAAGTCCGCCGTCAACGGGCTCACGAAATCGCTGGCGCTCGAGCTCGGTCCGGTGGGCATCACGGTCAATGCCGTGCCGCCCGGTTTCATCGACACCCCGATGCTGCGCAAGGCCGAGGCCGCCGGGCAGCTGGGCGGCACGATCGATGACCACATCAAGCGCACTCCGGTGCGGCGCGTCGGGCAGCCCGAGGACATCGCCGCCGCCTGCGCATTCCTGATCTCCGAGAGCGCCGGGTACATCACCGGGCAGATCCTCGGCGTCAACGGCGGCCGCAACACCTAGCCGCCATCTCCATCGAAAGGAAATCCCCGTGGGACGTGTCGAGGGCAAAGTCGCCTTTATCACCGGAGCCGCACGAGGCCAGGGCCGCAGTCACGCGGTGCGCCTGGCCGGCGAGGGCGCCGACATCATCGCCATCGATATCTGCCGCGATATCGACTCCATCGGTTATCCCTTGGCGAGGCCCGAGGACCTGGAGGAGACGGCTCGCCTCGTCGAGAAGTCGGGGCGCCGGATCGTCACCGTGCAGGCCGACGTGCGCGACGCCGCCCAGGTCCGCGACGCCGTGGCCCAGGGCGTCGCGGAGCTGGGCCGGCTCGACATCGTGGTGGCCCAGGCAGGCATCGCCGGTATGAAGGGCCAGCCGCAATGGCAGGCCTGGACGGACGTGATCGATACCAATCTCGTCGGCGTGCTCAACGCCATCCACGCCGCGCTGCCGCACCTCGAGGAGGGCGCTTCCATCATCGCCACCGGCTCGCTGGCCGCGCTGATGGATGTGAGCAAGGTGGACCAGCCGGGCAAGGACCCCGGTGGGGTGGCCTACATGGTGGCCAAACGCGCACTGTCGATGATCGTGCACGAGATCGCGACCCACATCGCGCCGAAGAAGATCCGCGCCAACGTGATTCACCCGACCAACTGCAACACCCCCATGTTGCAGAGCGAGCCGATGTACCGCTCGTTCCGTCCCGACCTCGAGCACCCGACCCGGGCCGACGCCGAGCCCGCCTTCTACACCCAGCAGGCCATGCCGGTGCCGTTCATCGAGCCCGAGGACATCAGCGACGCGGTGCTCTTCCTCGCCTCCGACGAATCCCGCTTCATCACCGGTACGCAATTGCGGGTGGACGCGGGCGGATATCTGAAGTGGTACGACTACCACGTCTGAAAGGAATTCCCGCCGTGAAGGTTCGAGTCGATTCTGCGCGCTGTCAGGGCCACACCCTGTGCGCGATGACCGCTCCCCGCGCGTTTCAGCTGAGCGAGATCGATGGCCATTCGTCGCCGGTCGACGAGGACGTGCCGCCCGACCAGGAGGACCAGGTGCGCGAAGCGGCCCACTCCTGCCCAGAACGCGCCATCGAAATATTCTGAGAGGACACGTCATGACCGTCGACGACGTGGCGACAGACCGAACACGTAAACAGCCGGCATTCTCCTTCGACCGATTCGCGCCCGGGTACCGGGACCGTTTCGTCGACATCACCGCGACCATGCAGGAGCAGTGCCCGATCGCCTGGAGCGACACCTACGACGGGCACTGGGTGGCGGCGGGCAACCGCGAGGTCTTCGAACTCGCCCGCTGCCCGCACATCTCCAACGACCACGACCCGGCCGGGGTCCGACGCGGCTACCAGGGCATCTCGATCCCGAAAGCCCCACGGGCGAGCGGCGTTCGGGGTGGCATCCTGGAGATGGACGAGCCCGAGCATCGGGAGGTGCGTGCGGCACTCAACCCGTACCTGTCCCCCGCCGCGGTCGCGCGGTGGGTGCCGTTCATCGACGAGGTGGTGCGCGCCGCGCTCGACGAGAAGATCGAATCCGGTCATATCGATTTCGTCGACGATCTCGCCAATATCGTGCCCGCGGTGCTCACCCTCGGCATGCTCGGTGTACCGCTGGCGAAATGGACGATCTACAACGAGCCCGCGCACGCCTCGGTGTACACACCGCCGGATTCCCCGGATTATCCCCGGGTCGCCGAAATGCACCGGACGATGGGAATCGACCTGTTGCAGAATCTGTTCGAGATCAGGGAAAATCCCCGGCCGGGTCTGATCGACGCGATCAACAACGCGACCATGAACGGCGAGCCGCTGCCCGATCTGGAAATGCTCGGCATGCTCGGTCTGCTCATCGGCGGCGGATTCGACACCACCACCGCACTCACCGCGCATGCGCTGGAATGGCTGTCGGACAATCCGGAACAACGCCAGATGTTGAGCCGCGAACGCGACAGCCTCCTCGATTCGGCCACCGAGGAATTCCTGCGCTATTACACGCCCGCGCCGGGTGACGGACGCACGATCGCCCAGGACTGTGAGGTCGTCGGGACCGAATTCAAGGAGGGCGACCGGGTATGGCTGTCGTGGGCGATGGCGAACCGCGACCCAGCCGTCTTCGACAATCCGAACGAGGTCGTCCTGGATCGCCGGCGTAACCGGCACTACAGCTTCGGGCTCGGCGTGCACCGGTGCATCGGGTCGAATGTGGCTCGCACCGTGTTCAAGCGGATGCTCGTCGCTGTGCTGGACCGCATGCCGGACTACCGGTGCGATCCGGAACGCACTGTGCACTACGACACCATCGGTGTCATCCAGGGCATGCGGCACCTCCCCGCCACGTTCACCCCCGGCCCCCGACTCGGCGCCGGGCTCGACGAGACCCTGGCGGCATTACAGACACTGTGCGACGAACAAGGTCTGGCGGCACCGGTCACCGCACCGAAAGACCCCGGGGCACAGTGAGTTCGGAGATGGCCGAAGCATCGGGGCGACCGTTGCCACTGCTCACCGAGGACAACGCGTTCTTCTGGACCTCGGGCGCCGACGGCCGGCTGCGGATCCAGGAGTGCGGCGCCTGCGCCGAGCTGATCCATCCGCCGCAGGTGGTGTGCCGGTACTGCCACGGGCGCACGCTCGGCGCGCGCGTGGTGTCCGGCTTCGCCACGCTCATCGGGTTCACCGTCAACCATCGGTTCCAGGTGCCCGGGCTGCGTGCGCCGTATGTGGTGGCCCAAGTGGCGATCGAGGAAGATCCGCGGGTTCGGCTCACCACCAATGTGGTCGGTTGCGACCCGGCGGACCTGGTGCTCGGCATGCGGATGGAGGTCGTCTTCGAGGCCGACGCCGATGTCTGGCTGCCGCTGTTCCGGCCGGTGGCCGACCAGCCGGGACCGGTGGCACTGCCCGACGACGAGATCGAACCGCATCGGTTCGGCGAGCACGTGCGCCCCATGCTCGGCCCCGACAAGTTCGAGGACAAGGTCGCCATCACCGGTATCGGGATGTCGGATATCGGTCGGCGCCTGATGGTTTCGCCGCTGGCGCTGACCATCCAGGCGTGCGAGCGCGCGGTCGCCGACGCGGGGCTCACCATGGCCGACATCGACGGCCTCTCGACCTATCCGGGCGCGGGCAACGTCGGCGGCTTCGGCGAGGGCGGTGTCACCGCGTTGGAGGCGGCCCTCGGTCTGCGGCCCACCTGGTACAACGGCGGCTTCGAAACCTTCGGTCCCGGTGGGTCGGTGATCGCGGCCATGCTCGCGGTCGCCGGCGGCCTGGCCCGGCACGTGCTGTGTTTCCGCACGGTATGGGAAGCGACCTACAACGAGCTTCTGCGCGCAGGCAAGATCAGCGTCGGCGGTGGGCGCACCACCAGCTGGATGACGCCGTTCGGTGCCACCTCGGCCGCGCACACCCTGGCGCAGAACGCGCAACGGCACTTCCACCGATACGGCACGACGAAGGAAGCGCTCGGCTGGATCGCCCTGAACCAGCGGGCCAATGCCGCACTGAATCCCACTGCGGTGTACCGGGATCCGCTCACGATGGAGCAGTACCTCGAGGCCAGACCGGTCACCATCCCGTTCGGCCTCTACGACTGCGACGTCCCCTGCGACGGATCGGTGGCGGTGCTCGTCTCGGCACACGAGACCGCGCGCGATCTGGCCTCGCGCCCGGTGCGCGTCGACGCGGTGGGCACCCAGATCCTCGAGCGGATCGAATGGGATCAGAGCACGCTCACCCATGAGCCACAGGTGCTCGGCCAGGCCGCGCATCTGTGGTCGCGAACGTCGTTGCGGCCCGGCGATGTCGACGTCGCCGAACTGTACGACGGGTTCACCTTCAACTGCCTGTCCTGGATCGAGGCCCTCGGTTTCTGCGGCATCGGTGAGGCCGGGGACTTTCTCGCGGGCGGCAAGAACATCGCTCGCGACGGCGTCCTGCCGCTCAACACCCACGGCGGGCAGCTGTCGCACGGGCGGACGCACGGCATGGGCTTGCTGCACGAGGCGGTCAGTCAGCTGCGCGGGGAGGCCGGAGCACGGCAGGTGCCCGGTGCGCGGGTAGCGGTGACCAGCAGCGGCGGCCTGACACCCAGCGGCGTGCTGCTGCTGACCAGCGAAGTCTGAAAGGTCGACCCATGGATGTCACCGATGTGGCACCGACCCTGCTGCGGCTGGTCGTCGGCGTCACCATGATCGCGCACGGACTCAACCACTGGCTCGGCGGCGGCCGGATCGCGGGAACCGCCCGCTGGTTCGCGGGCCTGGGGCTGCGCAACGGTGTGCTGCAGGCGTGGGCGAGCGTGCTCACCGAGATCGGGGCGGGGATCGCCCTGTTGCTCGGCGTCGGCACACCGCTGGCGTGTGCGGCGGTGATCGCCGTCATGCTCGTCGCCGGTCTGCTCGCGCACCGGCGCAACGGATTCTTCGTTTTCCGGGAGGGGTACGAATACGTACTCGTGCTGGCGGTCGTCGCCCTGGCGCTGGCCGTCACCGGGCCCGGCCGGTTCTCGATCGACCATGCCGCCGGTCTCGAGGTCACCGGGTGGGCAGGCGGCGGCCTCGCCCTCGGCATCGCTGTCGGATCGACAGCGCTCCTACTCGCGCTGTTCTGGCGCCCCACGCCCGAACCCACTGCGTGAGAAGCATATTCGAACGGGAGGTGCGCTGATGCGCGTCGGATTCATCGGATTGGGCAGTCAGGGCGCGCCGATGGCGCGCCGGATCGTGGAAGCCGGATTCGCGAGCACTCTCTGGGCTCGCCGGTCGGCGACCCTCGAGCCGTTCGCGGGTACCGGCGCCGCGTTCGCGCCGACCCCGGCCGCTCTCGGACAGGCCAGCGACCTCGTGTGTCTGTGCGTCGGCAACGATGCCGACCTGCGGGAGGTACTCACCGGCCCGGACGGTGTCCTCGCCGGGCTGGCGCCGGGCTCGATCGTCGCCGTGCACAGCACCGTGCACCCCGACACCTGCCGGGAATTGGCGAAAGCTGCTGCGGCGCAGGGGGTCACCCTCATCGACGCCGCGGTGAGCGGTGGGGCACCCGCCGTCGCCGAACGTCGACTGCTCGTCATGGTCGGTGGGCCCGTCGAGGCACTGGATCGCTGCCGCCCGGTCTTCGACACCTTCGCCGATCCGGTCGTCCATCTGGGCGATGTCGGGGCGGGGCAGGTCGCCAAACTGCTCAACAACCTGTTGTTCTGCGCCAACCTGGCGACCGCGGCGAGCGCGCTGACGCTCGGTGAGCAACTGGGTGTCGACCGGGACGAGCTGGGCGCGGTGATCGCGCGTGGCTCGGGGAACAGTTTCGCGTTCGGCCGCATCGCGGCAGGCACACTCGCCCGGATCGGCGATCACGCCGGACACACGTTGCGCAAGGACGTCACGCTGCTGGCGGATCTCGCGGCAGGTGCCGACGCCGATACCGGCATCGCCCTCACTGCGGCCGACGCCACCCTCGGCGCGATCGGCCACGCCAGGTGACCACGGGCCGGATCGGTGTGATCGGCGCGGGGCGGATGGGCGCGCCGATGGTGCGCCGGCTGGTCGCGGCGGGACACGAGGTGCGGGTGCTCGGCCGGTCCGCACCGGCCCGGCGGCGGGTCGCCGAGCTCGGTGCCGAGGCGGTGTCGTTCACGGCGGCGGTCGGTACCGGCGCGGCCGCCGTGGTCATCTGTGTGTTCACCGACGACCAGGTGCACGAGATCTGCTTCGACACACCGCTGCTGGCGAGTATGCCGCGCGGCTCGGTGCTCGTGGTGCACACCACCGGCAGTCCGCGCACCGTCGAAGCCGTCGCCGAACACGCTGCGCCGCACGGTGTTCTGGTGGTGGACGCGCCGGTGAGTGGTGGCCCCCACGACATCGAGGCAGGCACCCTGACCGTGTTCCTCGGCGGGGACGATGCGGCTGTCGAACGGGCCCGGCCGGTGCTGCGTGGCTATGGCGACCCGCTGCTGCACGTGGGCCCGCTCGGTTCCGGACAGCGGGTGAAACTGGTGAACAACGTGCTCTTCGCCGCCCAGCTCGGCCTGGTCGCCGAGGCGGTGCGGCTGTCCGCACGGCTCGGTGTCGAGGAGGCGACAGTGCTGTCCGCGCTGCGGCACGCCAGCGCGGGTGGTCCGGCGACAGCGCGCGCGGCGGCGAAGGGATCGGTGGCCGAATTTCTCGCCGTCGCGGGTGAATTCCTGGTCAAGGACGTCGCCTCGGCGCGTGCGCTGGCCGCCGAACTCGACGCCGACCTCGGCCCGCTCGACGCCTGGCTCCCCGAGCCACCGACATGACCGCTGCGCCGACCCTCCGGCGACAGGACCGGTGGGGGGGGG